>NZ_KV794854.1:236360-340262 GCF_001808885.1 Corynebacterium sp. HMSC074E01 | reverse complement strand
GCCAGGCAACCCCGATGAGCCAGGCAACCCGGATGAGCCAGGCAACCCGGACAAGCCGGACACTCCGGACGAGCCAGGCAACCCGGACAAGCCAGGCAACCCGGACAAGCCAGGCAACCCGGACAAGCCAGGCACCTCGACCATCCCGAACCTCAGCAGCCTGTGGCCGCTCATCCCGCTGGTGATTATCCCGCCGGCATTGGCCCACTTCTTTAAGCTTCCGCACCTTCCGGAGCTGCCGACGAAGCCGGCCAAGCCAGTTGAGCCGCTGAAGCCTGAGGAGCCGAAGGCACCAGAGGCACCGAGCGAGGAAGCACAGCCGACGGCCGAGCAGACCCCGAGTGCTCAGCCGAGCCAGGGCAGCCAGCCAAGCGCGACCACGAGCACCCCGGCCTCTTCCAAGAGCACCTCGTCTGGCAAGCTTGCCAACACCGGTGCTAACGTCCTGGGCCTCATTGGTGTGGCGCTGGCACTCATCGCTGGTGCAGCTCTGATTCTGCGTCCTAGCCGCCGCAAGGACTCCTAAACGCTAGGTGGCCGCAGGGGCCCTTCCGGCCCCACGGCAGTGGTTGAGTAGACCACGAGTAAACGCCCGAGCAATAGCTCGGGCGTTTCTTTTTGCTCAATTGCACTGCGGCAGTCGAAAAAGCATTCTCGAAATTCGGGGTCATATCGAGTTAGGTCTGTCTGCTTTCGGCGTGAAGCACCACTCGACCCGAGGTGAGCAAGATTGGGGAGCTCGCTGTCCAGCTCAACGACTCTCTTAGTGCTGCCGTGGGTTCTGCCGCGATCGTCGGCAGCTGGGGCGTCATCGTGGTCGAACGCGCTGGTGGATGCGAAGACCGCTTAGAGGTTTCGCCACAGCTTTATCTCCTCGCGCAGTTCTGCCCAACATTTCGTGGATTTTCTGAGAAGAGATTCTTATGCGTGTCTCCCTTCGCGCTCACCAGGAGCCTGAATCGCTGACCACGGGCGTTCCCGGTGAGCGCCAAGGGCGAGTAGGGGAAAGCGAGGGGCGGTGGGGTGAGTGTGAAGGGCGATTGGGTGAGCGCGAAGGGCTGTTTGGTGAAAGGGGCATAGGCGCGCAGCGCGGCTGTAGTGCTCTGGTAGGGGAGGCAACCCGGGTTACACAAGCAAGAAAAGGCCCCGGCCACCACACTCGCTGTGAGTTCGTGGTGGCCGGGGCCTTGCTCGGCGCTGCGCAGTGTGCCAGCGCCTGTGGCGTTAAGCGCCTTTAGATGTCGAAGGCTTCCTCGAGCAGGTTCTTCTGCTCAATCTGGTGAACCTTCGCGTTACCGGTCGCAGTCGAGGACTGCGAGCGGCGGGATACGCGGGCCATCTCCGGCATGTCCGGGATGAGGTCGCGCAGGTGCTCGTTGTAGAACGGCCACGGGCCCTGGTTAGCCGGCTCGTCCTGCACGAAGCGAATCTGCGTTGCGTTCGGGTAAGCCTCGAAAGCCTCACGCAGGCGGTTGAACGGAATCGGGTGGAGCATCTCCACGCGCACGATGGCGATGTCATCGCGGCCATCGGCTTCCTTCTTCTTAGCCAGTTCCCAGTAGAGCTTGCCGGAGACCAGCATGATGGTCTTGACCTTGTCGGTGTCGCCGACCTTCTTGCCGTTGAGGTCCACGAAGTTCGGGTCGTTGATAACGGACTGGAACTTCTTGACCTCAGTGAAGTCCGCCACGGAGGAGGTCGCGGCCTTGTTACGCAGCATGGACTTCGGGGTGAAGACCACCAGCGGGCGCTTCATCTCACCGAGGGCCTGGCGGCGCAGCAGGTGGAAGTGGTTAGCCGGAGTGGAAGGCTGGGCCACCGTCATGGAACCCTCAGCACACAGCTGCAGGAAGCGCTCGATGCGGGCGGAGGAGTGGTCCGGGCCCTGGCCCTCGTAGCCGTGCGGCAGCAGCAGGATCAGGCTGGAGAGCTGACCCCACTTGGCCTCACCGGAGGAGACGTACTCATCGATGATGGTCTGCGCACCGTTGGCGAAGTCACCGAACTGTGCCTCCCAAGCCACGACAGCATCCGGGTTGCCCACGGTGTAGCCGTATTCGAAGCCCATGCCAGCGAACTCGGTCAGGGCCGAGTTGTAGACCATGAACTTACCGCCATTGCCCTTGGACGCGGCCAGGTGAGCAACCGGGTTGTGCTCCTCACCCGTGCGCGGGTCGAAGGCCACGGCGTGACGCTGGGTGAAGGTACCGCGGCGGGAATCCTCACCGGCCAGGCGCACAACCTTGCCGGAGTTAGCCAGGGAACCGAAGGCGATGAGCTCGCCCCAGCCCCAGTCGATGCCGCCTTCGCGCGAGGACTTCTGGCGGTCCTTGGCCACCTTGGCCACGCGCTTGTGGTACTCGAAACCCTCCGGCGGGGTGCCGTAGGCATCACCGATCTCGGCGAGCTCCTCGGCGGTGATGGAGGTGTCCAGACCACGGGTCAGCTCCTGGGAGGAGGTGATACCAGTCTGCTCCTTCGGGCCAGCCTCTTCAGCCTTCTTGTGGTCGGCGAAGACGGACTCCATCTGGTCGTGGAAGTCGCGTGCAGCTGCCTCTGCCTCTTCATCGGAGAGGTCACCGCGGCCAATGAGCTCTTCGGTGTAGCGCTCACGGACGGACTTGTGGTCGTCGATGATGTCATAAAGCCGCGGCTGAGTCATGGACGGGTCATCAGCCTCGTTGTGGCCGCGTAGGCGGTAGCAGACGAGGTCAATGAAGACGTCCTTGCCGAAGCGACGGCGGTACTCGGTCGCCAGCTTGCCCACCCAGACAACAGCCTCCGGGTTATCGCCGTTGACGTGGAAGACCGGGCAATCGAAGCCCTTAGCCAGGTCGGTGGCGTAGTGGGTGGAGCGGCCGGAATCCGGGGTGGTGGTGAAGCCCACCTGGTTGTTGACCACCACGTGGACGGTACCGCCGGTGGTGTAGCCACGCAGCTGGGAAAGGTTGATGGTCTCTTGGACCACACCCAGGCCAGTGAAGGATGCATCGCCGTGGAGCATGATCGGCACAACAGTGTGGCCCTCGGCGCCCTTGTCCAGGATGTCCTGCTTGGCGCGTGCGATACCTTCCATGACCGGGTCGACGGCCTCGAGGTGAGACGGGTTAGCGGCCAGGGTGACCTTGATTTCACCGTCACCGAACATCTGAAGGTGCTCGCCCTCTGCTCCCAGGTGGTACTTCACGTCACCGGAGCCGCCCATCTGGCCGCCCTTGTAGTTGCCGTCGAACTCGCCGAAGATATCCGCCAACGGCTTGCCCACGATGTTGAAGAGAACATTCAGGCGGCCGCGGTGCGGCATGCCGATGACAACTTCGTCGAGGTCCTGGCCAGCGGCGGTGTCCACGATGGAGTCCAGCAGGGCGATGAGGGACTCAGCGCCCTCCAGGGAGAAGCGCTTCTGGCCCACGTACTTGGTCTGCAGGAAGTTCTCAAAGGCCTCAGCGGCGTTGACCTTCTGCAGGATGTACTTCTGCTCCGAGTTGGTCGGCTTCGGCATACCGGCCTCAATCTGCTCCTGCAGCCAGCCGCGCTCATCGCGGTCGAGGATGTGGGCGTACTCGGAGCCAACCTTGAGGGTGTAGGCGGAGCGCAGGCGGGTAACCACCTCGCGCAGCGTCATGGTCTCCTTGCCACCGAAACCACCGACGTTGAAGGTGCGGTCCAGATCCCAGATGGTCAGGCCGTGAGTAGCCAGGTCCAAGTCGCGGTGATCCGGCCAGGGCAGGCCCGGCTGCTTCCAACCCAGCGGGTTGATGTCCGCCAGCAGGTGGCCACGGGAGCGGTAGGCCTCGATGTACTGCATGACGCGCGTGTTCTTGTCGACGCCCGTGTTGGGGACGTCGGCAGCCCAGCGGAAGGGCTGGTAGGGAACACCCATGGACTCGAAGAGCTCGTCCCAGAAGGCATCATCCAGAATCAGCTGGCCCACGGTGCGCAGGAATTCACCGGATTCCGCGCCCTGAATGACGCGGTGGTCATAGGTGGAGGTCAGGGTAACCAGGCGGCCGACGCCGAGGTCTGCCAGGCGGTCAGCGGAGGTGCCGGCGAACTCGGCCGGGTAGTCCATGGAGCCCACGCCGATGATGGAGCCGGAGCCCTTGGTCAGGCGGGCGATGGAGTGGCGGGTGCCGATGCCACCCGGGTTGGTCAGGTTGATGGTGACGCCGGAGAAATCATCCATCGTCAGCTTGTTCTTGCGGGAGCGGTCAACGATGTCCTGGTAGGCATCGATGAACTCGGAGAAGGTCTTGTTCTCCGCTTCCTTGATGGCAGCGACGACGAGGGCGCGGGAGCCATCCTTCTGCGGAAGGTCGATGGCCAGGCCCAGGTTGACGTGCTCCGGCTGGACAACGGTGGGCTTGCCGTCCTGAAGCTCGTAGCGCACGTTCATATCCGGGTGGATCTGAACGGCCTTGACCAGCGCGTAGCCCAGAATGTGGGTGAAGGAGATCTTGCCGCCGCGGGTGCGCTTGAGGTGATCGTTGATCATCGCGCGGTTTTCCCACATGAGCTTGACCGGGATGTCACGCACGGTGGTAGCGGTGGGGATCTCCAGGGACTCGTCCATGTTCTTGGCGATTGCCTTGAACATACCCTTGAGTACGCGGGAGCCCGGCTCCGGTGCTTCCTTGATTCGGTCCAGCGGGGACTCGGACTTCTTCTCCGTCTTCTTCGCAGCCTTCGCGGGTGCGGAGGAAGCCTTCTCCTCAGCCTGGTTCTTCTTCGGTGCAGCCTGTGCCGCGCTCTTCCTCTGGGTGGGGGTGCTGGATTGAGCGTTCGCAGCCTTGGACTGTGCGGCCGCCTTCGGTGCTCCGTTGGCCTCAAAGTACTCGCGCCACTCCTTGTCTACGGAGTTCGGGTCCTTGGAGTACTGCTGAAACTGTTCGTCAATCAGCCACGCATTCGGGCCATAGATGCTCGAGTTGCTCACGGCAGATGCTCGCCTCTTTCTGTGCTTCTAAGTTTGTCTTTATTCGACTCTAGTAGGCCAATCCACGGGTGCGAAAGGCACCCCGAAAAGTGTCTCCCCTTATGATACGGCCCTTGTAAGTTTGCCCACTATCCCGGGCGGGTTTCCCGCCTTTTACTCCCCCTGCAGGGGGGAGAGCTGGGTTCCGGCATGGTCAATAACTTGGCGGCCCAATTTACGGTTGGCGGTTGTTCCCAGCACCGCGCCTACACCCATTGGCAGCAGTTTGGATACCCATGCCCACTTGAGCTTCTTGGTGGCCTGCTTCATAAACAGCTTGGTCAGGCGTCCGTTGAGGCCGCTGAGGGTCGGACCGGAAAAACGCGAGAGGGTAGCAGCGGAGGTGACGCCAGACAGCGAGGTTGCATCCCCCACAAAGGTATCGACCAGCGCGCTGCCCTGGGAGCCGGTGAGTACCACCAAGACCAGCGCGCGGCGGCGCTCCTTATCCCGGATGTTGTCACCGCGCAGGTGCGCGGAGGCGAGGATGTACCAGGCGGCGGCTTCGAGGAAGACCAGGGATTCCGCGCCGATAGTGGCCGCGCCGGTGACCAGACCGATGCCAGGGATAGCCACGGAGGCGCCTGCGGCAGCACCGGTTCCGGTGATGATGTTCATGAAGTGCTTGTCAATGAGCTCTTGTAACTCTGCCGGGCTGGCGTCGGGGTTACGCTTCTTTACGCCCTCGACATAGTTGATGATGACGGAGGATTGGACAGAAACGATTTTGTCGATGGCCCCCAGGAATCCCTTAGTAATGCGGTTGGCCTCGTCTACCTCTAAGGTGCCCACGCCCTCTGCGGGGCCGGCTTGATCGACCAATCCTTCCCGGCGACTAACTGCTTTGCCTTTGTCGTCCTTGCCAAAGACCTTGTCCAACATTGTCTCACCTAACTTCTTTACTAAAACTGCGTGTGAATTTGAACAGTATGTTTACCACCGTATCGAAAACGTTTTGTTCAGCGCGCCAGCAGGTTAGCGCATTAGGGTATGAGGCATGAGCGAGTTTGAGCCTTCCCCCTCGTGTGAGGTCAGCGCAGCTGCAGCGCGCTTGCTTGCCGAATCCCTGCATGCCCGTGCCCGCGCCGCGCAGGAGGCGGCACGCACCGCGCTTGCCGACGATCTCACGGTGCTCACCACAGGAGGTTGGGTGCGCGGTTGCATCGAGGAGGACTTGCGTCCGGACCGCCCGATTTCCGCGCCGGTGCGCTCGTGGCGCGGTATCCCTTTTGGCGCGGATACCTCGGGTGCCAACCGTTTCATGGAGCCGCGGCCTGCCCCGGCCTGGGAAGGAATCCGAGATTGCCGCGAGTTCGGACACGTGGCCCCGCAGCCGGTGTACTCCTGGACCGACCGCATCGAGGGCGCAGAAGATTGCCTGACCCTCGATGTTGTCCGGCCGCACCATTCGGGTTCGCTCGATACATCATCGGGTTCTAAGGCAAGGGAGAAGCTGCCCGTCGTGGTGTATTTGCATGGCGGCAGCTTCATTGTGGGTTCTTCCCACATGCTGATGCTGCGCGGCTTCGAGTTCGCAGCCCAGATGGACGTTGTCTATGTTTCGGTGAACTTCCGGTTGGGCGCCTTGGGCTATCTCGACGTCCGCAGTCTTGGCGGTGCGGCTTGCGCCAACCCGGCTGTGGCAGATCAGGTCTTAGCGTTGGAGTGGGTGCGCGAGAACATCGCGGCCTTCGGCGGGGACCCAGATAACGTCACGCTCATGGGGGAATCCGCCGGCGGCGCGGCGGTCCTGACACTCATGGCGGTGCCGCGCGCCGAGGGTCTGTTTCACCGCGCGATTGCGCAGTCACCGCCGATAGGCATGATTCATTCGCGGGCGCAGTCGGTGTTTTGGGCCCGCGAGCTGGTTCACAAGATGGCCTTGCCGCGCGATACCACCGCGGATGACCTGCGTCGGGAGGATTTCGCGGACTTGGTGCGCTCCGGTCAGTCCATGATGTGGCGCGCGGGCGAGTTGCTGTACCTGAACTCCTGCTACGCGCCGACTGTCGACGGTGACCTCATCCCGCAACATCCCATCGAAGCCTTTGAGGACGGCAACCAACACCCGGTGCCGCTGCTGGTGGGAACCAACTCCGGTGAGGCCAGCTTTGGAAAGTTCCTCTTCCAACGCCAGAGTGCCCGGGAGCGCGCGGCCCTGCGGCTTTTGGCCTCCTTTGATCCGGAGAGCGCACCGGACGTCATTGCGGCCTACGGCGGTGCGGTCTCGCGCCGCGACTTTGGGGACCTGCTTACCGACGCCCTCTTCTGGGCCCCCACCGTCCGCGTGGCCTCCGAACACGCGCAGCGCTATCCGACGTGGATGTACCGCTTCGACTTCGCGCCGGCAGCACTGCGCTGGTTAGGTTTGGGGGCGATGCACTCGATGGAGCTCTCCAATATCTTTGGCGATCCAGGAGCATCGCGCGTCTCCTTCCTGAACAGCATTGCCAAGCCCGCCGAAATGGAGGACGTGACCGAGACCATGCAGGCGCAGTGGGGCGAGTTCATTCGGGACGGCGCACCTCTAGAAAACTGGCCGCAATATCGCGCCCCGCAGCGCTCGACCATGGTTTTCGATGTGGAGCCGCGCGTGGAGGAGGCGCCGATGGAGGGGCGTCGCCAAGCATGGGAGGCCTACGACATGTTGGAGTGGGGCACCGGGCGTCCGGAGATTCTGAAGGAACTGGGATTCCTGCTCGATGAGGAGAGCTATTGACGGGGATCGCAGGTAAGATGTGTGGGGCCTTGGCAGCAGCCCGGGTGAGACTCCCACATGGACGGATGTTAATCACATGAGCTTTTTTGAAGATATCGCCTCTGCGCTGGACGGGGAGGGCATTGAGTCCCGCGTCAACGACGATGTGATGTTCGTGCCCATCACCTCCGATTTGGAAATCCAGTTTGTGGAAATTGACCCCATCCTGCCGGCGGCCAACGTTTACATTGCCGCAGCCGATGTGGATGAAGACGATGAAGACTTCGAGGCCGTTTTAGTTTCCGTGGCGTTCTCTGTAGAGGATGCAGTCGAGGCTGTGTCGCGTCACATCGCCACCGACCAGGTGGTGACGGTGCTGCGTGACCTGCTGGAGGGCACCGATGAACGCATCGCTGAGTTGGAGTTTCTCCAGGATGAGTTCAACCCGAACCTCGTCGTGGCGGAGGTGGCCAACGACTCGGAGCTGCGCGTGCTGGTGGAAACCATCGACGGTGTCCCGAGCGCAATCGTGCGTTTCCTCTCCTTCGACTTCGATGAGGAAGAGCTCGATGAGCTAGAGGATGAGGCAATCAGCAAGCTCTGGGAGATCGGTACCCCGGAGGACATGAGCGAGGAAGAGCGCGTTGCCATCTTCGGTGATGCGGAAGACGAGGAGGGCGGGCTAGCCCCCATCATCGAGGTTCCCGCCGAGGCTCTCGAACTGGGCACCTACACCGACTTCGACCGTCTCTTTGACGTGCTGAGCCTGGTTTCTGATCAAGCCCTGGACTGGGAAGCCCAGCTGGTTAGCATCGATGACTCCGACTTCGACGAGCCCGAGGTCTATGACATCTTCGGCGCCGATGACGATGACGATGATGACGTTCTCTTCGACGACGTTGATGACGATGACGATGATTACGACGAGGACGAAACAGAGGACGCCGATAGCGACGGTGACTCCGGGGACTAAAAGCTCCCAGGGTAGGGTAAGTGCGTACTTTTCCCTACGTTAATGAGGAGCGACGAAAACACATGCCGGACAAGAAGGCATCTCGGAGTCAACGTCTGTGTGTTGGCTCCGCACTAGTGTGCGCGGCTCTGGCCTGGGTCCTGTCGCTGAATTCGAACTACGGTAGCGGGGACTATGTTTTTGGCTCCGTGCTCTCCAGCAGTGTGTGGTGCCTGACCCTGCTCGGCGCCCTTCTCTTCCTTGCCGCACAGTGGCGTTCTTTGGGTCATCACGCATTGCTTAACCCGTTGCTGGCGGTGGCAGTGAACCTTGTGTTCTCCTCGTTGATCTTTAACGTGAATATTCCCTTGTACCTGGACATGATGGGCACGGCATTCGTGGCAATTGTCTACGGACCCGTCTTGGGGATGGGAACGGCGCTCTTGACTGCGTGCTTGGCCAGCATCAACAACCCGCTGCTTTTGGTGTACCTCCCGGTGGCCGTGGTGGTGGCCTACCTATTTGGTTGGCTGGCACGTCGTGGTGCCTTTAAGCGGATGTTGGTCATGATGCTCACCGGCGCCGGTGTGGGTGTAGTCGCCGGGCTATTGACCACGATGTGTACCTTGCTCCTGCCCAGTGAGTATGGGCAAAGCGGACCCATCAAGCTCATGGCGCTGTGGGAGCTAATTTTGCATGACGGGCGCCTGGCGGTTCTTTTGCAGAGTCTGAGCTCCGACGTGATTGATAAGACATTCACGGCCCTCGTCGTCTGCGTAGCTATTCGCTTGGCGCCGCAGCCCATCCTCCGTCTATATGACTACCCGGAGACACGCCGATCCCGTGCCCGTGTCTTAACGGAGGACAGGTTCTCGATTTCTCTTGATGAGGAACCACCCCGCAACCTCTTGGGCCGGATGCAGCGCTACTTCTAAAAGATTCACGAGCTTTAAAAGCTGCGCAGTTCCACCCACTCGGAACACACCCACATGGGACAGGAGCTAAGTAGGTACTAGGCAGCCTGGCTGAATCCTTCGAAGAGGGAGAGCGGTGAATGCACCGGGGTATAGGTGCTATCCACCAGCCACACAAACGTCGCCGCACTGCTGCTGGATATCTCATGCACCGCGGAGACAAGCTCCTCTGGGACCAGTGCCCGCACCCAGGCTTCCGCTAACGAGGGCGCGACGGGACGTCCGGTCGGATCGGTGATGCGCACGGTAATGAGATAAGCAGGCACGCGCTTTTCTCCATAGCCCAGCACACGGGCCTTGGCCCGCTCGCCCACGCGGTGGCGTGAAACAGTAAACGTCAGCGGTAGCGATTCGCCGCCCTCTATGTCCACTGGTGGCAACACCTTCGATGGTGGACGCCACTGCGGCGTGGGCCGCGCGAGCGAGCGTGGGTGGCGGATGATGCTCTCGATGGAGCGAAGCGTTTCATGGTGGTGGTAGAGGATCTCCGCGGTGAGCTCACCGGGGCTGGGCGTGGACGGGGACTGAACGGATTGGTAAATGCTGCTGTAGTTCTTCATGGCCCACACACTAGAAAACCGAGCGGACATTCCCTCCACGAGTATCGAACACGTGTGCGATGATTTGGCGGAGTGGGATACAGTGAGTGGCGATATGAAAAATAATGCTGCGCCGCAGGTTAAAATCCCGCGGGAAATTTGGGTCATGGTCACCGCCGGGTTCATCATTGCCTTGGGGTACGGACTCATTGCACCGCTGCTGCCGCAGTTCATCGTCAGCTTCGACGTCTCAATGGCCGCAGCAGGCCTCGTTGTCTCCGTCTTTTCCGCCAGCCGCCTCATCTTCGCTCCGGCCGCTGGGTTCCTCATCGACCGTGTGGGCACGCGCCGCGTCTACGTGACGGGTCTCTTCACCGTTGCGGTGACGACCGGCCTGGTGGGCGTGGCGCAGGAATACTGGCAGATCGTCGCGCTGCGCACTATCGCCGGCATTGGTTCGACGATGTTCACTGTCGCGGCGATGGGGCTCATTGTGCGTCTGGCGCCGCCCAGCATTCGCGGACGGTGTTCGGCCACTTATGCCACGTCTTTCTTGCTTGGTAACGTAATTGGCCCGCTCGTGGGCGCAAGCCTCTCCTTCTTAGGATTCCGCTGGCCCTTCTTCATCTACGGCGTCGGCGTGGCCATCGCCGCACTCGTTGTGTGGATCCTTATGCCCTCGGTCAACGAGGCCGATGAACGTCGGCGTCACCTAACACCAATGCGCTTGGAGGAAGCCTGGGCGGATACTGCATACCGCGCAGTGCTGACGTCGAACTTCGCCCAGGGCTGGATCAACATGGGCGTGCGCGTGGCGGTCCTCCCGCTGTTCGCGGCCGCCATCTTCGCCAACGGCGCATCCACATCCGGCGTTGCGCTAGCGGCCTTTGCCGCAGGCAACGCCATTGTCTTGCAGTTCTCCGGCTCCTGGTCGGACCGCGTGGGGCGCCGCCCGCTCATCGTTGCGGGGCTCGTGGGTTCCGCTCTGTTCGTGGGCACGCTGGGCTTGGCGACGAACATCGTCTCCCTCCTCATCCTCTCCGCCCTGTCAGGCGCGGCGTCAGGCCTTATTGCCCCCTCGCAGCAAGCAGCCGTGGCGGATATCGTCGGCTCGCAGCGCTCGGGCGGCCAGGTGTTATCAACTTTTCAGATGGCTGGTGACTTCGGGCAAATTCTGGGCCCCATCGTCATTGGACTGCTGGCGGATAAGTACGGGTTTGAGACTGCCTTTGGCTTCTGTGCAGTAGTGGCTGCAGTTGGCGTCGTGGCGTGGGTTTTCGGCCGCGACACCTTGGGGGAGAGAACAGGTATTCTGCGCGGCCTGCGCCGCCGCTACCGCCCACGGCGGTAATGGGCAAAAACTGGAAGACTCCGTCGGTAGTTTTCTGACGGAGTCTTCAGGGCTGTTAAGTCCTAGTGGGTGCGGCGCGCTTTCTTGCTACACGCAGCCCATCGCGGGGTGGTGCCAGTTTTGAAGCTACGCTCCCGAAAGCGCGTAAAGCCATAGACGGAAGTTTCAGACCCGTTATCTGGGCGGCTCCACCTCTTTCGGCTTCGCTCACTCGCGGCTCCCATAACCGTCCTCCACACTTCCGCACCAAGGCATTAGAGACTGAACTTTTCTTAATCTGCTAAGGAAATCTTAAAGTGGGTTAGTTGGGGGTGTCAACTTCATTATTTATATTTATGTGAGACTTAAGCCACAGTGCGTCCAGCGGCATAAAGCTGTTTAGGCATGTCACGGCGAAGGCTCCACTCAAACTGGATGGGCTTCTCGCCCCTATGCGTAACGTAGTCGACATTGCCGAGGAAGGTGTATGCCGATGCAGTGTCCACCTTGTTCCTCTTGTTGAAGCGCGTAGCAATGATGATGTTGCCGTTGAGCTCATGATGGTGGATGTAGCGCCGTGCCATCGCGGACTTGAGTGACGTGGTGGATTGGGATTCCCAGTGCAAGCGATCCGGTGCCAGTGGGTAGTCGCGGTAGTTTGTGGAAGCACTGACACTCTCGTCTTTTTGGAAGGTGACCAGGAAGAGGTCGGTGTTTGATGCGTCGAAGCGCCGTACACCTTCGCGCGGCAGATTTGCCAATTTGCGCAACGGGCCATCGTCCAAAGCTCCAACGAGCTCGGCAAGACTGTAGTCGGCGTGAGTTTCCAAGACGCTGTTCGTTGACTTCTCTGGAATGACGCGGGAGCGGTCGAGCGTGAGCTGCATGATCTGCGTTACCTCAGCGATGAAGGAAGGGCAGGCACGGATGATGCGCAGGGCCTCATCGAGGGATTCCGGCACCGTCGTATTTGAGTTAGCCCACAGCGCCAACACGAGCATGGTGGCATATCGGGTTTGCTCGGGAGTCATTTCCTTCTCGTTGGGACCGTCCGGAGAAACAAGGAGGCTATAGGCCGCTACGCGGCGAGGGTCATTGATGTGCAACAGTACGCGGATTCGGCTGAGAAGGAATTCTTCGTGCTCGTTTGCGGGGCTGGAGGGCAGTAGCTTTTCGTCGCGCAGCAGCGTGGTCCACGTAATGCCCTTGCGGCGGTAGATATCTTCCACAGGAACACCGGAGCTATTAATGAAACTAGCGAGATCGGTTGTGCCGTAATCAGAAATGAGCGCTCGTATCTTCTTAACGGAGTTACGGGCCAAGCGCTTGATGTTCTTGAGAACGCGCTCGGTCGTTACACGGTCCAAGGTGATGTTGGAGCCCGGCGGAGCAGTGGGGAAACCTTGCTCTACCTCCTTGGCGAGGTTCTTTCCGCGAGCGGCGGTAAGCACCTTGAAGCGCTCTTCGAAATCGAATTCCTCGTGCTGGAGGCCCAAGAAATCAAAGACGGTGCAGGCATTCTTTCCCTCGTGGAGACGCAGACCTCGACCAAGCTGTTGGACGAAAAGCACCGGGCTTTGCGTCGGACGCAGAAGCAGCAGCGTATTGATCGATGGAATGTCGACGCCTTCGTTGAAAATATCGACCGCGAAGATAATCTTGATAGTGCCTTCGCGAAGCTGCTCGATGGCGCGACGACGCTCATCAACGTTGAGCCTGCTGCTGACCGCTAGGGCAGGGATGCCGAAAAGGTTGAACTGCTCCGCCATGTATTCGGCGTGGGCGATGGTCACGCAGAAGCCAAGGGCTTTCATTTCGGAGAGATCGAAGATGCGACGGTTGAGCTCATTGATGATGAACCTGGTGCGCTTCTCTCCGGCCTTGAGATAAAACTCGCTCAGCTCCGAAGCTTGGTAGTCCTTCTTTCCACGGTTCCAGGTTAGGCTCGTCAGGTCGGTATCATCGTCGACTCCGTAGTAGTGCAACGGTGCGAGGAGCTGGAGGCGCAACGCATCCCAGAGGCGAAGCTCATGGGCCACGCGGTAGTCGAAATACTTCTGGACGTTCTCGCCGTCACCGCGCTCGGGTGTGGCTGTCAGTCCGAGGAGTTCACGTGGTTGCAGGTAGTCCAAAACAGCGCGGTACGTCGCGGCCTCGGCGTGGTGGAACTCATCAATGACGACGACCTCAAAATGGTCTGGCGCAATCTGGGCTAGGCGCTTGCCATGCAGAGACTGGATGCTCGCGAAGACATGGTCCCACTGGGCGGGTTGCTCACCGCTTAGGAGGAGCTCGCCAAAGCCAGCAGTACGAAGAACCTCGCGGTACGTTCGCTGGGCCTGGGTGAGAATTTCGCGCCGGTGGGCAATGAAAAGTAGTCGTGGCCTGCGCCCCAGCTTCTCGCACAGGCGGCGGTAGTCCAATGCGGCCACGACCGTCTTGCCTGTACCGGTGGCGGCAATGAGGAGGTTGCGATGACGATCGTGAACTTCGCGCTCGGACTCTAAAGCTTCGAGCATCTCTTCTTGGTAGGGGTAGGGCTCGACGCGAAGGCCAGATAGCTCGAGCTTTTCGCCGGGCTTTGATTCGAGGAACTTGGCGCTGCCGAGAGCCTCCTTGAGGCGCGCGTAGTCCTTCCCCGGAACAAAGGTTTTGAAGTGATTGTCGTACCAATAGCTATCGAAGGTCTTGATGAACTTCTCAATGATCTCCGTCGTGGAGGAACGAGAGCCCCGGACGTTCCATTCCCAGCCATCAACTAGCGCTGAGCGCGAGAGGTTCGAGCTGCCGATGAAGGCGGTGTCAAAACCAGACTGGCGCCGAAAGAGCCAGGCCTTGGCATGCAAGCGTGTGCTCTTGTGCTCATAGCAAATGCGGACTTCAGCACCGTAGTCTTCCACTAGGCGGCGCACTGCGGCTGCTTCGGTCGCCCCGCAGTACGTCGAGGTGATGACGCGCAGCGGGATCTGGCGATCCCTGAGGTACTCCAATTCATCGCTGATGACCGCAATGCCTGAAGTCTTGATGAAAGCGCACAGTAGATCGACGGAGTCGGCCGTTCGGATCTCGCGGGCAATCTCGACCGACATATTGGTATCGTCCACGCTGTTGGTAAACAAGGCACTGGAGTTGAGCGAGACTTCCGGAAGCTCTGGTGGCTCTTCATGCTCTGATCGATAGATGGCGTAGAGCAGCTGTTCTGCGGAGATGGACTCATCTGCACCAAGATGTTGTGTTAGCGCATTGATGAGGGCAACGCGGTCTTCCGCCTTCGTCATCTCGGTGAGTTTTTGTTCAAGTGCTTTGGCGAAATGCTGGGACACTGCCGCCGCGAACCGCGGGTCTACGTCCTTCTTGGATTCGTGTGCGATGCCCAGTGCAGCAGTGGGGCGAGCCTTCTTTGTTTCTTCGATTCGCTCCTGAATACGAGCGGTGACCGGGGTTTCGTAGATGCCGAAGGGCAGGATGGATTCGGAGCTCATAGGCGCGAAGAAATGAGTTTGACGGCGGGGATGTCTGCGGGAGCCCAGTCGAGTTCCCGTGCCGTGGCAGGGGTTACCCAACGCGTCTCGTCGTGATCACTAAGGGTTAGTTCACCGGACTCGATGCGGCACAGAAACGTCGTAAGCTCGATGGTGGCGAAGTCGTACTCATAGACCGTCGTGGTGACCTCGTCACCAACGGTTGCGGTTACGGAAAGCTCTTCCTTGATCTCACGCGCGAGCGCCTGCTCCGGGGTTTCGCCCGATTCAATTTTGCCACCCGGAAATTCCCACATGCCGGCTAGGGACTTTCCTGCAGCTTTGCGGCAAGCTAGGAATCGATTGCCGTCGACGAAGACGGCTCCGACAACACGAATCGGTGAACTCATGGGCACTAGTATGCCGGCTGGCCCCGGTCTTATCTAGGAATTCGCGGACGTGGTGGCAGAAAAATGCGCCGTCACAATGTCATCAATCAACCGCGCGGCCAGCTTGGCGGTGTGGTTGTCGGTGTCGAAGGTGGGGTTGAGCTCGACGACGTCGACAAGCGCCAGGCGTCCCGAGGCGGCGATGGTGAGTGCGAGTTCCCGGATGGTGTTTAACGGCACGCCGAGGCCGGCGGGGGCGGAGACACCTGGTGCTTGGTCGGCAGGCAGGACATCCAAGTCGATGGAGAGGTGGATGGGCTTGGTGCCGGAGCAGATGCGCGCGACGGTGTCGCGCACCTGGGTGCGGTTCATGTTGAGCAATTCCTCGTCGAGGACGACGGTGACGCCGAGGGCGGCGGCTTCGTCGAAAAGCACCGGCGTGTTGTTGGGGCGGGAGATTCCCAGGACGGAATAGTCGAAGTCCTCGCGGCCCGCCAGGTCAGCAATCTGCTTGAACGGGGTGCCGGAGGTGGGCACGTCCGCGGTGCGGAGATCGAAATGCGCGTCCAAGTTGATGATCTGCAGAGGGCCTAGGGCGCGGAAGGCGCCGCGGTGAGAGCCGAAGGCAGTTTCATGGCCGCCGCCGAGGATGATGGGCAGGTGCCCGGCGCGTGAGAGTGATTCCACTGCGTCGGAGAGGCGCTCGTGGGAGCCCTCCAGGTCGGTGCCTTGGGTGGTGATCGTGCCGGCGTCGTACAGCGGGTGCGTATGGTGCAGCGCCAGGGAACCCAGGGCACCGCGCAGAGCGGCCGGGCCCGCAGCCGCGCCGGGGCGGCCATGGTTGCGCTCAACGCCCTCGTCGGAGGCAAAACCAAGGAGTGCGACGCCGGGTTCTGCCTGGGGCTTGGCGACGTCCAGCGGGCGAACCACGCTGTGCCACCGCGCATGCTCGGGGCCCGGGCCATCGGAGCGGCCGGACCACTCGGGGGCAGGGGAGTAGGCGGGGGCATCAACGGTGTTCATGGTTATCCTTTCGCGTCTGTTCCTTGCGGAGCTGTTCCCTGTGGGGTGCTCGCGGCGGCGGTGCGGCGGCCGGTGAGGTAGAAAATGGCGGTCATCAGGAGGATGAAGATAACGCCCGTGGCCAGTGCCGGACGGTACTGCTCCTGCCACACCATGATGCCAAAAGTGAAGATGATGAAGGCGATGGAGAAGTATTGGCCCCAGGGCCAGAAGGGGACGGTGTATTCCAGACTGGCGCGTTCTTCGGTGGGCATCTGGCGGCGGGAGGCCACGTGGGCCAGGAGGATCATCAACCACACGTAGATGGTGGCGAAGGTAGCCAGGGAAGCGATGATTTCGAAGACATTCTCCGGGATGAGCGCGTTGAGTGCGGTGCCGATGATCATGACGATAAGCAGGATGATCATGGTCATGACGGGCACACCGCGGGTCTTTTTGGCCATGACTTTTGGTGCGAGGTTCTGGCGTGCCAGGCCGGTAAGGACGTTGCCGGCGCCGAAGAGATCGGCGTTAATGGCGGAAACAGCCGCGGTGATGACGACGATGTTGAGGGCGGCCGCAGCCCAGGTGACGCCCAGGGTGGAGAAGATCTGGACGAAGGGGCTTTCCTCACCGGTGATGCTGCGCCAGGGGTTGATCATGAGGATGACCAGGATGGCTAGGACGTAGAACAGCAGGATGCGCACCGGGATGGTGTTGACGGCCTTCGGCACGGACTTGGCGGGATCTTCTGCCTCCGCACTGGCGACGCCGACGATCTCCGTGCCGCCGAAGGCGAAGAGGACCAAGATGAAGGAGGCGACCATGCCGGAGACGCCGTTGGGGAAGAAGCCGCCATCGTTGACCAGGTTGGCCGGGCCGGTGGTCTCCGCGGTGGAGAGGCCGAAGACGAGCACGGCTACGCCGCCTAGGATCATGGCGATGACGGCGCCGACCTTGACGATGGTGAAGGCGAATTCCAGCTCACCGAAGGCCTTGACAGTGGCGAGGTTGGCGCCGCCGACAAGGAGCAGTGTGGCCGCGACCCACACCCACTTGGGCGAGCCGGGGAACCAAAATTGCATGTAGACGCCGATGGCGGTGAGATCCGCGAGGGCCACGATGACCATTTCGAAGGCGAACATCCAGCCGGTGATGTAGCCGGCCCAGGGGCCTAGGAAGGTGCGGGCGTATTCGGCGAAGGAGCCGGTGACGGGGTGGTGTACGGACATCTCACCGAGTGCGCGCAGGAGGAAGTAGACCACGGCGCCGCCGAGAAGGTAGACCAAGAGCACCGAGGGGCCGGCGGCTTGGATGGCGCCGGCGGAGCCATAGAACAGGCCGGTGCCGATGGCCGAGCCCAAGGCGATGAAGTGCAGGTGCCGGTGTTTCAAGCCGGGGCGCTTGGGGGTGGTTTCTGCCACGGGGATGCGTCCTCCTCTGTCCCCTGTATGGCGCTTGGTGGTCCTGGCACCGCGCATTAAGGGGAGTAGTTGGTGCGGGTGGGTCTGGGAGTTACTTTCCTCTAGTTCAGACGTGGGGTCAATTTTGTGGTGGGGGTGGTGCGATTGGGTGTATGGCGGGGGCCGCATTCTTTGCGTGGGGGTGACGTGGGTGACATTTGTTTATGGTGCCGCTAGTATGTGGAAGACCTGCGTGTGGCTGTCGCGTGGGCATGGCTTAAAAGCAACCGCCCTTTTTGGTTTGTGATTGCTTGGCGCGTTCAAGAAGTGAGCGTGTTGTGGCCGTGCTAGTGACGTGTAGTTTCCACCACCGTGAGGTAGAACATGAACTCTGAAGACGCAATTGTTGACGCCTTCTACGAAAGCGACGACGATGTCCCCTCCAAGAAGGGCATCTGGCGCCTCTTTGTCTACAGCGCTATTGGCGCTTTCGTATTCTTCTTTCCCATCAGCTATGACGGAAAGAAGTCCATCCCGCTTGACCACATGGTCACCATCATCCGCACCTATGCTGAGGCTTTCGTGCCATGGTTCATCCTGGCGCTGGCGCTTTATGGCACGGTGCGCAGCATCGTGAACAAGAACTGGCGGGAGGGGCCACTGCAGGCGGTTTTCACCGCGCTCAACGTGGTGGGCCTGGTGGTCTCCTTCCTCATGGTCATTGGAACGCTGCCGGGAGTGCTGGCCAACGAGGACATCGTGCCCTTCCTGTGGAATTCCATTGCCACCCCGGTAGGCCTTATCGTGCCGATTGGCGGCGCCTTCCTCGGCCTTCTGATTGGCTATGGCCTCCTAGAATTCGTCGGCGTATTCATGCAGCCCATCATGCGCCCGCTGTGGCGCACGCCGGGGCGCTCCGCCATCGATGCGGTGGCCTCCTTCGTGGGTTCTTACTCGTTGGGAATCCTCATTACTGACCGCGTGTACCAGCGCGGCGGCTACACCGCGCGTGAGGCTTCCATCATTGCGACGGGCTTCTCGACGGTCTCAGCTGCCTTCATGGTGATCGTGGCCAAGCAGCTCGACCTGATGGATATGTGGGGCATCTACTTCGCGGTATCCCTCGTGGTGACCTTCCTGGTTACGGCGATTACCGTGTGGATTCCGCCGCTGAGCAGGATTCCTGATGACTACATCGATGGTGTGGAAGCGGATCCGGAAAAGCCAGTGAAGGGCAATTTCTTTAAGGCAGCGTGGCGTGAGGCGCTGCTGGCGCTGGACCGCGCGCCGTCCTTGGGTGCTGCCATTTGGGAGAACCTGCGCGATGGCGTGCGCATGGCGGCGGCGATTGTGCCCTCCATCATGTCCGTGGGCCTGATTGGCTTGTTGCTGGCCAACTTCACCCCGCTCTTCGATTGGTTGGGCTACCTGTTCTATCCATTCGCGTGGCTTGTCCAGCTGCCAGAACCGGAGCTGGCGGGCAAGGCCGCGGCAATGGGCATTGCGGAGATGTTCCTGCCGGCGACAGCTGTGGCGGGTTCTGAGAGCATGGTGCTCAAGTTCGTTATCGGCGTGGTGGCGATTTCCGCCATCATCTTCTTCTCCGCGCTGGTGCCGTGCATCTTGGCCACCAAGATTCCGATCAAGCTGTGGCAGATCGTGGTCATCTGGTTCGAGCGCGTGGTGCTCACCATCATTATTGCGACGCCGATTGCTTTCCTGGTGATTTAGCTGGGACTTAAATGAGGTCTCATTAGAATGTGGGCCCATGAGTACCTCCCGAGTCCCGGCGGCGCGCAACGCGCTGGAGATCCTGCGGTTGCTGTCCACCATCGACGTGCCGATTTCCGCCGCACGCATCCGCAGTGAGCTGGACCTGCCGCGCTCGTCCACCTACCACCTGCTCAAGGAGATGGTGGACGCGGGATTCGTGGTGCACCTGCCGGAAAACCAAACCTATGGTTTGGGGCTCGCCGCCTACTCTATGGCCGCGGCCTATGCCACGCAGCAGCCCCTCGTGAAGGCAACGCAGGGGCACCTTGAACGCATCGCCAGCACCGTGGGCGGCTCGGGGCACCTGTCGCGCTTGGCGGGTTCGGAGATCCTCTACCTCAACGAGGTGCGCGCGCCGGGGGCGCTGTCATTGGTCACAGAGAAGGGGGTGCGGCTGCAAGCCCAGCGCACGGCCTCCGGGCGCGCCATGCTGGCGCTGCTACCAGAAGCGGAATGGCGGGCGGCATATTTCCCTGGTTCTCTAGGCTTTGGCGAATACAAGGACATCTTGCGCCAGGTGCGCGAGCGTGGTTGGGCCGAAGAAATTGAGGTGGTGGCGCGCGGGCAGGCGTCGGTTGGCGTGGCGGTGGTGGACCACGTGGGCAGGCCCGCGGCGGCGCTGGCGGTGACCTTTCCCGTGGGCACCGTTGATGCCGAGGGCGTGGCGGAGAAATTACACGCGGCTGCGCAGCAGGTTGCGGCGAGGATGTACGGGCGCCGTTAGTGCGCGTGGGTGTGCGAGGTGCTTGCGCGCCGGGGAACCTGTTGTACTATGAGCGCAGCGCGTAAGGCTGTCGCGCGTATCACTATTTTTCTAAACTTGTGAAAGCAAGTACGTATTTTCGCGTGCCTTTTCTACCCCTTATTGAAAGGGGTGAGGTGCGGGTAATGCAGTGACGTCGAAGGAGCCTTGCATGTCCAATTCTTATCCCTCCACCGTGACCGTGGGTATCGGTGCGCTGAGCATCGAAGAGGTTGTAGCCGTAGCGCGCTATGGCGCACAGGTAGAAATTTCTGAGGATGCCCTGGCGGAAATCGCTTCCACTCGCGAGCGCGTCGAGGAGCTGGCCCAGGACCCGACTCCGGTATACGGCATTTCTACTGGTTTCGGCGCGCTGGCCCGCCGTCATATTCCGGAGGAGATGCGCGCGCAGCTGCAGCTCTCGCTCGTGCGCTCCCATGCTGCGGGCACGGGCCCGGAGGTAGAGCAAGAGGTCATCCGCGCGCTCATGTTGCTGCGCCTGTCCACCCTGTGTACTGGCCGCACCGGCGTGCGTCCGGTGGTGGCGCAGACTTATGCTGCGGTGCTCAACGCCAACATCCACCCGGTGGTCCGCGAATACGGCTCCTTGGGCTGCTCCGGCGACTTGGCCCCGCTGGCACACTGCGCGCTGGCGTTGTTGGGTGAGGGCGAGGTGCGCGTCGACGGCGGCGACATCACCCCGGCCGCAGAAGCTCTTGCGGCTGCGGGCATTGAGCCGCTCAAGCTGCGGGAGAAGGAAGGCTTGGCGCTAATTAACGGCACCGACGGCATGCTGGGCCAGCTGTGCCTGGCTATTACAGATCTGCGAGAACTGGCCAAAACCGCGGACATTGCCACCGCAATGACCGTGGAAGGCCTGCTGGGCACCCTGGTGGTCTTCGCCGATGACCTGCAGCAGCTGCGCCCGCACCCGGGCCAGGCGGATGCCGCGGCCAATATCTTGACGGTGGCGGAAGGCTCAGAGATTCTCGCAGCCGCCCTCGAGGACTTCAAGAAGAAGCAGGTCCAGGACGCCTATTCGGTGCGCTGCGCCCCGCAGGTGGCCGGTGGTTTCCGCGATACTTTGGCGCACACCGCCTTGGTGGCTGAGCGCGAGCTGGCCGCGGCCGTCGACAACCCGGTTGTGGCCAAGGATGGGCGCGTGGTTTCCAACGGTAACTTCCACGGCGCGCCGGTGGCCTATGCGCTGGACTTTTTGGCCATTGTTGTGGCTGACCTGGCTTCCATTTCTGAGCGCCGGACCGACCGTTTCCTCGACGTCGCTCGCAACCGCGGCCTCAACGCCTTCCTGGCCGATGATCCGGGAGTGGACTCCGGCCACATGATTGCGCAGTATGCGCAGGCGGGCATCGTCTCTGAACTCAAGCGCCTGGCCAACCCGTCTTCGGCGGATTCCATCCCGTCTTCGGCGATGCAGGAAGACCACGTCTCCATGGGCTGGTCGGGTGCGCGCAAGCTGCGCAAGGCAGTCGACGGTCTGCAGCGCGTGCTCGCCATCGAAATTCTCACCGCCGCTCGCGCCATCGATATGCGCGAGGGCAAGCCGGCCAAGGGAACTGGCGCGGTGATCGATGCGCTGCGCCAGACCGTCCAGGGGCCAGGCACCGACCGCTACCTCTCCCCGGAGATTGAGGAGACCGTGCGCCTGGTCAAGGAAGGTGCATTGGTGGATGCGGTAGAGGGGGCCGTCGGCACGCTGCGCTAACTCCGCCCCAGCCCCGTGGCATGTGCCATGGGGCCTTCTCTTGCCGTCTTAATTCCAAAAGTGCAGACCTGGAAGTGCAGACCTGCCCCGTGGTCGTCGTAAAGCAGTGTCCTCGCGCTTGACGACGCCCACCTGCATGAATGCACTTCCAGGTCTGCACTTTTAGGCCGGTCACCGGATTACAGGTAGTGCGGGGAGGTGAAGAACGGAAGCCTATCTGTGGCGAGGCACACAAAGCTGGGTTATGAGTAGTGCATGAACAATGAACAACTCTTTAACTTTTTAGACCAACATCTTATCGACCTTCGCAAGCTACCCAATGATGATCCCCGGTGGAAGAAGGTGCATGCTGGCAAGGTGGCCAAGCTGGCGTGGTGCTTCGTACTGCCGATGATGCATTGGCACGAACTCAAGCCGTGGCAGAAGGAGACCGCGAAGGCGTACGTGCTCGGGTTGACCTTGCCCAAGGCGACATTAGTGGGAAAGTCCGCCGCTCTTATTCACGGAATTCCGCTGGTTGTGCCGCCGACCGAATGGGAGGCGACGTTGCCCTCGAACTCGGTACCTCCACAATCTAAAGCCACTGTCCGTTATCGCCGCATGGATTTGCGCGGTAAAGAAACAGTCGTGCACGGGATTCGCGTGTCAACCCTAGAACGCACGGCCATTGATATTGCGCGGTTCTATGGATTTGAGGAGGGGCTCGTTGCCGTCGATGCCGTGCGGGCGCGCAATGTAGGTCAGTTCGGGATTAACGAGACGCTCGGCGCTATGGGAAGAGTTAAGGGTGTTGCCGCCGCGCGGTGGGCGGTTGCTGAAAGCGTCAATTGTGCGGAGTCACCGTGGGAATCCTATGCCCGTGCCTTGATTCTTGCGGCGGATTACCCGGAGTTGCGCTGGGTTAAGGCGCAATATGTGATTGAAAAGTATCGAGCGGATCTGGTTATTAATGGGTGGCTCGTGATTGAGATTGACGGGAACGTCAAGTACCGCTTCGAGGCCGAAGAGGTAATTCGCGCGGAGCATCGGCGCCAGCAAGCCATCCTCAATAAGGGCTACATCGTTTTGAGGTTTAGCCCAGAACAATTGAGTTCGCGGCCTGACTATTTCCAGGAGACGGTGGGGAAGCACTTGGCGCGCGGCCCGCGTTTGTAGATGTGCAGACCTGGAAGTGCAGACCTGCTGGTCGTCGTCAGGCACTGCCTTGGCGCTTCACGACAGCACGCTGCATGAATGCACTTCCAGGTCTGCACTTTTGGGTTTGGTAGAGGCGGGAAGCGCGGCGCTGCAGTACTGGTCGTGCAACAGTCTTGTATCTGAGACAGCCGGCCCGAAAGAGTGCTAGTTCATGGTCGTGGGTCACAGTAACTTGTTCGGTGTGACGCTGACCAAGCCCTAAAAGGGACAGCCCCGGGGAACCGGCCTTGGGGGTTTGGGAGGGCGTCGAAAAGCACGAGCGAAAGGAAGTCATGTCTGAACCCCGCGAAGTACGCGCCCCGCGCGGAACCGAAATCACCGCCAAGTCTTGGCAGACCGAAGCCCCGCTGCGCATGCTCATGAACAACCTTGACCCCGAGGTTGCCGAACGCCCCGAGGATCTCGTGGTCTACGGCGGCACTGGACGCGCTGCCCGCAGCTGGGAAGCCTTCGATGCCATCGTGGAGTCGCTCAAGGATCTCGAGTCCGACGAGACGCTGCTGGTGCAGTCCGGCAAGCCGGTGGGTATTTGGAAGACCAACGAGTGGGCGCCGCGCGTGCTCATCGCCAACTCCAACCTGGTCGGTGACTGGGCCAATTGGGAGCACTTCCGCAAGCTCGAGGACGAGGGCCTGATGATGTACGGCCAGATGACGGCCGGCTCCTGGATTTACATCGCTACCCAGGGCATCCTGCAGGGTACTTTTGAGACCTTCGCGGCTGTGGCCAAGAAGCGCTTCAACGACACGCTCGCCGGCACCTTCACCCTGACTGGTGGTTGCGGCGGCATGGGCGGCGCGCAGCCGCTGTCCGTTACTTTGAACGGCGGCGCCTGCCTCATCGTCGATGTTGACGAGACCCGACTGAAGCGCCGCCAGTCCAAGCGCTACCTCGATGAGGTCGTCACCGACCTCGACGAGGCCCTCAAGCTGGTGCTCGACGCCAAGGAGAACAAGAAGCCGCTGTCCGTGGGTCTGGTGGGCAATGCCGCCGAGGTCTTCCCGGAGGTGCTGCGCCGCCAGCGCGCCGGTGAGTTCACCGTGGATATCGTTACGGACCAGACCTCCGCGCACGACCCGCTGAGCTACCTGCCCACCGAAATCACCGTCGAGGATTGGCACAACGAGGCCAAGGCGGACCCGACCACCTTCACGAAGAAGGCTCGCGAGGCCATGGCCGCCCAGGTCCAGGCCATGGTGGAATTCCAGGATGAGGGCGCCGAGGTCTTCGACTACGGCAACTCCATCCGCGACGAGGCCCGCAAGGCCGGCTACCAGCGCGCCTTCGAGTTCCCGGGCTTCGTCCCGGCCTACATCCGCCCGCTCTTCTGCGAGGGCCTTGGCCCCTTCCGCTGGGCAGCGCTCTCCGGCGACCCGGAGGACATCAAGGTCACCGACCAGGCACTCAAGGAGCTTTTCCCGGACAACGAGCACCTGCACAACTGGCTTGATGCCGCCGAGGAATACGTGGAGTTCGAGGGCCTGCCGGCGCGTATTTGCTGGCTGGGCTACAACGAGCGCCACAAGGCCGGCCTGCTCTTCAATGACTTGGTCAAGGAAGGCAAGATCAAGGCCCCGATCGTCATCGGCCGTGACCATCTGGACTCCGGCTCCGTGGCCTCCCCGTACCGAGAGACCGAGGCCATGCTCGATGGCACCGACGCCGTGGCTGACTGGCCGCTGCTCAACGCTATGACCGCAGTCTCCTCCGGCGCCACCTGGGTGTCCATCCACCACGGTGGTGGCGTGGGCATGGGCCGCTCCATCCACGCGGGCCAGGTTACCGTCGCCGATGGCACCGAGCTGGCCGCCGCCAAGCTGCGCGCGGTGCTCACCAACGACCCGGGCATGGGCGTTATCCGCCACGTGGATTCCGGTTACACTCGCGCCAAGGAAGTCGCCGACGAGCGCGGCGTGCGTATCCCGATGGAATTCAAGGCCCGCGACTAGACAAGAGAGGAAAAGAAGAT
The DNA here is from genome assembly GCF_001808885.1 of Corynebacterium sp. HMSC074E01. NCBI lineage: Bacteria > Bacillati > Actinomycetota > Actinomycetes > Mycobacteriales > Corynebacteriaceae > Corynebacterium > Corynebacterium sp. HMSC074E01. Next base: position 315,132 of record NZ_KV794854.1, on the reverse strand, counting down.
CATGTCCACCCTGTTTACTGGAATCTCAGAGCTGCGCACGGTGTCGGAGACAGGCACGCTTGCCGACGCCTCACTCATCGCCAACACCGACGGCACCATCGCCTGGATCGGCCCAGCCTCCGAGGCGCCGGCCGCGGACGAGAAGGTCGACCTTGGCGGCCGCGCAGTTCTGCCGGGCTGGGTGGATTCCCATACCCACATGATCTTCGACGGTGACCGCTCCGCCGAGTTCGAAGCCCGCATGGCGGGCGAGTCTTACCAGGCCGGCGGTATCGCCGTGACCATGGATGCGACCCGCTCGGCGGGGGAGGAGCGCCTGGAAAAGCTCCTGGTGGAGCGCATCACAGCGGCCCGCCGAGGCGGTACAACGACCCTGGAGACCAAGACCGGCTACGGTCTTAATACCGAATCCGAGGTGGAGGCTGCTCGCGTGGCGGCCCGCCACGTCGATGACGTGACTTTCCTCGGCGCGCACCTCGTGCCGCCGGGGGCGGAGGCTGAAACCTACCTCGACGAGGTTGTGGGCCCGATGCTCGACGGCGTGGCCGAGCACGTGCAGTGGATTGACGTCTTCTGCGAGCGCGGTGCATTCGACGAGGAGCAGTCGCGCCGCGTGCTCGAGGCTGGCAAGGCCCGGGGCTTGGGCGTGCGCGTGCACGGCAACCAGCTCGGCGAGGGTCCAGGCGTAGCACTCGCAGTGGAGTTGGGCGCGGCCTCCGTGGATCACGTCAACTACCTCAGTGATGCCGATGTTGAGGCGCTGGCCTCCTCCGAGACGGTGGCCACGCTGCTGCCGGCCTGCGACCTGTCCACGCGTGAGCCGCTGGCGCCTGGCCGCAAGCTTATTGATGCCGGCGCGACCGTCGCCATCGCTTCCAACCTCAACCCGGGCACCTCGTACACGTCCTCGATGAACTTCTGCGTGACCACGGCCGTGCTCCAGCAGCACCTGACTCTCGATGAGGCCATCGCCGCCGGCACGCTGGGTGGTGCCACCGCGCTGCGCCGCCAGGATGTCGGTGAGGGTAAGGACGCGAAGGGCCGCCCGGCCAAGGGCTCGCTGGTGGTCGGCGCTGCCGCGGACCTGCACGTCCTCGATGCCCCGAGCGCTATCCACCTGGCCTACCGCCCGGGCATGCCGATGACGTTCAAGACCTTTGTCGGCGGCCGCGAGGTGTAGGCGCAGATCACGTCTGGCCCGCGTGTTGATTACGTGTGGCCTGCGCGTTGGGCGTGCTAGGGCTAAACCCAGCCGCAAAGGCACCTTTTGAAGGGCACCTTATGAAGGAAACCGCATGCTTTAACCTGGGGTTTTATCTTTCGAAAGCCGCAAATGGTGCCTTTAGTTTGGTGCCTTTGGTCTTTCTCCGAGCCTTGGGATTCGGGGGTTGGGGGGCTGATCCAAAGGTTGCAGAGTGCTCCTCACGAGCTGCTGTGTGGGTTTTAACGGGCTGAGGCTCAAAGGAGACTGGGGCGCAGCATGGGGTAGCGGCAGGCCGTGGGGAGAAATAGCTAATCTCACCGCAGTGCCGTACTCTGGTTTGAGCAATGAGCATTACCGATAACGCCACCGGCGGCGTCAACGAGCCGGAAGAATTCAATAAGTCGGAATCTCAGGAAAACTCGCAAGGTGGCGAAGCATTGGACGCTTCGCAGGTGTCGAACCAGGACACCGGGGCTGCGAATAACCCTGAGGACACCGGCGCTGAAGAAACTTCAGCCAACGACAACTCCCAGGGTTTTGCACACCTCGGCCTTCCCGATGACGTTCAGGAAGCCGTGTCCAAGGTGGGCTTTACCAAGCCATCCCCAATTCAGGAAGAAACCATCCCGATCCTCATGGAGGGCCGCGACGTCGTCGGCCTGGCCCAGACGGGTACGGGTAAGACCGCGGCCTTCGCGCTGCCGGTTCTCTCCCAGATCGATACCGAGGCCCGCTACCCGCAGGCTTTGGTCCTCGCGCCCACGCGCGAGCTCGCCCTCCAGGTTGCGGATTCTTTCCAGTCCTTCGCCGACCACTTGGGCCGCATCGAAGTTCTGCCTATCTACGGTGGCCAGGCTTATGGCATTCAGCTCTCTGGGCTGCGCCGTGGCGCCCAAATCATCGTGGGCACCCCGGGCCGTGTTATCGACCATCTGGAGAAGGGCTCCCTGGACATCTCGCAGCTGCGCTTCCTCGTCCTCGATGAGGCGGACGAGATGCTCAACATGGGCTTCCAGGAAGACGTCGAGCGCATTCTTGAGGACACCCCGGAAGACAAGCAGGTCGCACTCTTCTCGGCCACCATGCCGAACTCGATTCGCCGCCTGTCCAAGCAGTACCTCAACAACCCCGCTGAGATCACTGTGAAGTCGGAGCGCCGCACGAATGACAACATCACGCAGCGCTTCCTGCTGACCCCGCACCGCCACAAGATGGATGCCTTCACCCGCATCCTCGAGGTTATTGACTACGACGCCATCATCGTCTTCTGCCGCACCAAACACGCGACTGAGGACGTGGCCGATAGCCTCAAGGAGGCCGGCTACAACGCTGCCGCCATCAACGGCGATATTGCCCAGCAGCAGCGTGAGCGCACCGTCGATCAGCTCAAGGATGGCCGCCTGGACATCTTGGTGGCTACCGACGTGGCTGCTCGTGGTCTCGACGTGGACCGCATTACCCACGTAGTCAACTACGACATCCCGAACGACACCGAGTCCTACGTGCACCGCATCGGCCGTACCGGCCGTGCTGGCCGCACTGGTGAGGCCATCCTGTTCGTCACCCCGCGTGAGCGCCGCATGCTGCGCTCCATCGAGCGCGTGACCAATGCCCGCTTGGAGGAGATGGATCTCCCGACCGCGGATGAAGTCAACGCCAAGCGCAAGGAGAAGTTCTTCGCTTCCATCGGTGCCTCCCAGCAGGACAAGCAGTTCGAGTTTTTCCGCGACATGGTGCGTGAGTACTCCGCGGCGGAGAACGTGGCGATGGATGATATCGCCGCTGCTTTGGCTGTGCAGCTGCAGGGTGGGACGGACTTCCTGCTCAAGGAACGTCCGGTATCCAAGAAGGACCGTCGCGAGCGCGATCGCTTTGAGCGCGACGGCCGCGGGCGTGACCGCGATCGTGAAGGCCGCGGCCGTGACCGCGGCGGCCGCGACCGCGACCGTGGCCCGCGCCGCCCGGATGGGGACTTTGAGACGTACCGGCTGGACGTCGGCAAGCGTCAGAACGTGCGCCCCGGCGCCATCGTGGGTGCGCTGGCCAACGAGGGTGGCTTGTCCTCTAAGGACTTCGGCCGCATCACCATTGCGGTGGGCCACACCTTGGTGGACCTGCCGAAGAACCTGGACCCGGCGGTGCTGGAGCGTCTGAAGGACACCCGCATCTCCGGACAGCTCATCAAGATCCAGAAGGATACCGGCCGCCCGCCGCGTCGGAACTACGATGACGACCGTGGCCGTGGTGGTTACGGCGGACGTGGTCGTGGTGGACGCGGTGAGCGCGGGGGATACCGCGACCGTGACCGCGGTGGACATGGCCGCGACCGTGGTGGGCGCCGCGGCGGTTGGCGCGACTAGGCTCCGTTCAACCCCGCAGCGGCCTTAATCCTGCACGAGAAAACCTCCCGAACTCTCAATGAGAGCTTGGGAGGTTTTCGCTGTTGAGGCCTAAACCGGAGAGTTTAGACGTACATCAGGATGGCGCAGATAACCCACAGCAGGTTGAAGATGCCGGAGAACATAGACAGCTGCTTCTTCAGCTTGGCCACATCCGCGGAGCCGGGGGTCGCAATCGCAGCCATGGCTTGGTTCTGCTTCGGGATAACCACGACGAGCAGAATGACCCAAGCGATGACAGAAAGCAGCAGAGCGATGTGGAACTGGACCTCGGACTTGTAAGTGGCCAGGTCAGTGAGGAAAACGGCCAGACCGATGACCGGAACGATGGCGGAAATGTAGCCATAGGTCGAGGTGATTTTGTTGAGGATGCCGGCGGCACCAGCAGCCGAAGCATCACCGGCGCCAGCCTTTGCCAGCTGGGCAGGGAAGGCGGAGGTGGAGATACACACGGTACCGACCAACAAGATAGCGGCGAAGGCGTGGAGGAAAATAAGCAAGCTTGTCATGGGGAGTGCGCTTTACCTTTCTGTACGGGGCTTTTCCCAGCGAAAGTCTAACGGTGCTGTGAGATGAAATCGAATCGGCATTGGTGGCGCATGACCGCATAATCGCGGGAGGGAAGCGGGAGTTGATACTTACGCGCCACAGCGGCAAGGCGCTGCGAGTAGTCGCAACGATCAGCCGGTGGAAGCCAGTCTGCCGGCAAGGAATCGGACTTGGCTTGGTTGAGATTGCGGGCGGTGGCAACAAGGTTGAGCGGATCGTTGGCAAAGGCCATTTTCTTATCACGCGGCCAGGCTGATGCGCCGAGATCCCAGGCGGCGGCGAGCGGAAAAACGTGGTCGACTTCCACGCGCGCCGGTGCCGGTGCGCGGGCATAGGGGTCGTAGAGGGTGCCGTCGATGGTCTGCGTTGCTTTAACGCTATCGCGGGTACCCGGCGCCCAGCCGCCGAACTCTTCTCGGTCGTAGCCAGGGACCTCCACGCGCGCGGGCACGGTAGCCACGCCCAGGTCGGGGCCGGGGAGGAGGTGGTAGCCGCCGTAGGCCACCGTGGCTATGGAGAGGAAGCCGATATAGGCCGCGCGCAGGTTCATGCACTTTTAGACTGCGCGGGGGTGTTCGCGGTTCCCGTTTGAGCAGGAAGCCTGTGAGAACACAGAAGGGCTACATGGATGCAGTCAAAAGGCACTTCCCAGAAGGCATTGGTAAGAAGGTTTCTTTGGGGGCAAAGACACCTTTTAGAGGCTCGCACACGGCGTTTTCGAGGCAAAGGCACCTTTTGAAAAATGCCTTTTGAGTAGAGGCTTTTGAGTAGCGACCTTGTAGAGCCACCGAGCCGATCACAAGCGAAACCCCGCCACAGCAATAACTGGACTACTGGAGCGGGGTTCGCGCGTGAGGGGAGAAGGGGAGAGGCCTACTTCTGAACCTGCTCCGCTGCCTCCTCGAAGTCCAAGTCATCGTTCTTCTCAACGAGCTTGGCCAGGCGGGATGCCTCCTCGAACTCCTGGGTGACCTTCTCATCCGGAGCCTTGGTGGCCAGCGAAACGCCGACAGTCACGAGCAGAGCGGAGATGAAGCCCGGTACCAGCTCGTAGAGGGTATCGCCCAGCGGGCTCATGCCCCAGCCGATAGCCACGACGGCACCGGTGAGCATGCCGGCGATGGCGCCGGAGGAGTTGAGGCGCTTCCAGTACAGCGACAGCAGCACCAGTGGGCCGAAGGCGGAACCGAAGCCGGCCCACGCGAAGCCAACCAGACCCAGAATCGAGTCGGAGGGGTTGATAGCCAGCACAGCCGCAATGACGGCAATGGCCACGACGGCGGTGCGGGACAGGTTGATCAGAACTTCTTGGCGTGGCTTCTTCTTAGCGAAGATGAGGTAGAGGTCCTCAATGAGGGAGGTGGAGACCACCAGCATCTGGGAGGACATCGTGGACATGATGGCCGCTAGAACGGCGGTCAGTACCAGACCAGCAAACAGCGGGTGGAACATAACCTGGGCCATGTCGAGGAAGATGGTCTCGTAGTTCTCCTGGTCGGTGATGGAGATATTCGGATCCTTCGTAAAGAACACGGTACCGGAGAGCGCGACGAAAATAGCGCCGATGAGGGAGATTCCCATCCAGCTGACACCGTAGAAGCGGCCCGCGCGGGCGTCGGAAGGCTTGCGCAGCGCCATGAAGCGCACGATGATGTGCGGCTGGCCAAAGTAACCCAAGCCCCAGGCCAGGTTACCGATGATGACGGCGGCGGAAACGCCGGAGAACAAGGAGAAGTAGTCGGGGTTCTCAATGACGCCACCGGTGGCATAGGGGTTTTCAGCAGCGAAGCTGAAAATCTCGCCCGGGTTGTCCAAGGAGAAGAGCACCATGATCGGCACGATGATGAGAGAGGCGAACATCAGCAGGCCCTGGACGGTATCGGTGTAGGACACCGCAAGGAAGCCGCCGACGAAGGTGTAGAAGACCGTCACGGCAGCCACGACGAGCATGCCGACCATGTAGTCGCCGCCGAAGCTGGACTCGAAGTAGCGGCCGCCGGCCACCATGCCGGAGGAGACGTAGAAGGTGAAGAAGAAGATAATGATTGCCGCCGCGATAATGCGCAGCAGGCGCGACTTATCGTGCAGGCGGTTCTCAAAGAAGGAGGGCACGGTAATAGAGTTGCCGGCAATTTCGGAGTAGGAGCGCAGACGCGGCGCAACCCACTTCCAGTTGGCCCAAGCACCGATGAGGAGGCCGATGGCCATCCACAGCTCGGACATACCGGTCAGGAACAAAGCGCCCGGCAGGCCCATGAGCAGCCAGCCGGACATATCGGAGGCGCCGGCGGATAGGGCGGCTACGAACGGGTGAAGGCCGCGGCCGGCGAGAACGTAGTCGTCATACTCATCCGTCTGCTTGTAGCTCCAGAAGCCAATAGCGGCCATGGCAAGCAGGTAGATGATCATCGCAACGACATACCAAGTGGAGTCTTGCACTGATCTCTCCTTGAGATTGAGATTAAAGAATAGGACTCACCCACGCTAACGAGGCAAATGCTCCTACCCAACTGAAAATTGGCTGGTTGACCAGTATTTGGTTACCTTGGTCACAGCTTAATGTACGGTCTTACTGGTGTTACGCCGTTATATAACGAGACTGTAACGATTGCTTATTTGGGCAGGATTCGGGAACTTTCTGCGACCCTGACCCCCAAAAGGCGTGCTGCTAAACTGGCCCCTATGGCTTCTTACCTGCTGCATGGCCTCTGGCTGCCCGTCTCCGGCCTGAGTCTATGGATCGAACAGGTCGAAGGGCACAAGATCATCATGCCCTCAGCAGTCCCAGAGGGAACCTTCCCGGATGTGGTGGACTCCATCCTGAGCAAGAAGACCTTCCGCAACCGAGCGCGAGTGTCCCTGCGCACACCGAAGGGCAAAGATGTCTCCCTCATGGTGCCCATGGCTATGTTCGCCCCGGATGAAGCGGTGGAAACATTGGCCAAGCTGGAATACCTCGACACCGATAGTCAAGCGGCCACCCCGGAGCAGCGCGCGACCATCGCGCCAGATCTCTTGTGGCTCATCCGGGCCTACCGCGGGCTTTACCGTTTTGTACGCGCCGGCCGCGTGACTATCCGCTTGTCTTATCAAGCAGGCGAGTGGTACCCCATGTGGCAACTGGCTTCTGGCTTGGGTGAGCGTAGCTGGCTGGCGGAGATGCTGGCCTCCGCGCCCGGCATCCTTTCCATAAATAACCGGGCTCTCTCTGATGATTTGGCTGATGAGCTCACGCACTGGATTGCCTATACCCAATTGCGTCCGCAGATCGACGCCCCGCGCGCCGCGCCCTGGCATGACTTCGCCCAGGCGCTGCTGAAGACCGCGCCGGTGAAGAAGGGCCGCGCCCAACTGCTGCGCGGACTCAATGAGTGGAAAGACTCCATTACCTCCGTCGATCTCCAGCTGGTGTTCCTCGTGGAGGAGCCACCAAATGAGAATGTCTCCGTCGAAGACGCAGCGTGGCCCATCCGCCTGCTGGTTCGCTCCGGGACCGATTCACCCCTGCCGGTGCGGCAGGAGCAGTTGGATCGGGGAAGCGTCGAGAAGCTGCGCGAAGCCCGCCGCCATGCCTTCGACGTGGCACCGCGGCTGAAGTACAACTCCGCGCCGGCGAGCCGGAACGCGGGTGACTGGGATGTGTACCTGACCACGGAGCAGCTCGTGGAATTTGTCACCCACGATGCCGCCGCCCTGCGCAAAGCCGGCTTTACCGTGCTGCTGCCCAAGTCCTGGTCCCACATGGAGACCAAGGCCAAGCTGGAAACCACGGAGGTGCGCGATCCGGCCGATGCCGCCACCAAGGCGCACATCGGCATGGAGAAGTTGTTCAGCTATGACTGGAAGCTTTCGGTGGGTGACACGCAGCTAACCGACGCCGAAATGCAAGAGCTCATCTCCTCCAAGTCCGGCCTGATCCGCCTGCGCGGTGAGTGGGTCATGGCGGATACCCAGGCCTTGAACAAGATCTCGCAGTACATGCGCGAGTTGGCCGATACCGCACGCAAGCGCGCTCTGAAGGAGCTGGAGCAACTCGCCGCGACCGCGGAAATGGCCCGTCAGCTGGAACAACCCGGCTGGGAAGAGCTTGTGGCCGAGGTGGAGCGCCGTCGCAAGGAATTCAACGAGGGCGAGCAAGAAGAAGCGGTAACGCTTGCAGACCTGCGCGAGATGGCCTTGAAGTCCATGGCGGAGGACCCCGTGGCCTTCACCGGATCCGAGTGGCATACCTCGCTGCTCGGCGGGCTGGATAGTACGGCACCCGACCGCGTGGACATCCCCGATACGGTCCATGCCGAGCTGCGCGAGTACCAGCGTCGCGGTGTGGACTGGCTGTACTGGATGTCCCGCAACAACATCGGCGCGGTGCTGGCAGATGACATGGGTTTGGGCAAGACGCTGCAGCTGCTGTCCCTGCTGGCGGTAGAAAAAGCCGCCCATGAGACCGATGGGGAGCCAGAGGCGTGGAAGCCCACTCTGGTGGTTGCGCCGACCTCCGTGGTGGGCAACTGGGCTAGGGAAGCTACGCGCTTCGTGCCGGATTTTAAGGTCATGGTGCAACACGGCACCGGGCGCCTGAAGGGCGAGGAATTGGTTACCGCAGCTCAGGAGGCCGATATCGTCATCACTTCCTATGGCACGGTAAGCCGTGACTTTTTGACCTTGAGCAAGGTGGAGTGGGACCGCGTGGTCCTCGATGAGGCTCAAGCGATCAAGAACGCCTCGACGCGTTCCTCCAAGGCGGTGCGCGCCATTCCCTCGCGCCACCGCGTGGCGCTGACCGGTACGCCGATTGAGAACCGCCTGTCGGAGATGCGCTCCATCCTGGACTATTGCAACCCGGGAATCTTGGGCTCTGCTTCCTTCTTCCGCAACCACTTTGCCAAGGCCATTGAGCGCGAGGGTAGCGATGTCATGGCGGAGCGCCTGCGCTTGCTCACTGGCCCATTCATCCTGCGCCGCCTTAAGACGGATCCGAATATCATCGATGACCTGCCGGAGAAGTCCGAGCAGATCATCACCGTGCGCATGACCGATGAGCAGGCTGCTCTCTACAAGGCCCTGGTCAATGACGTGGAACAGGCCCTGGCGAAGAAGAAGGAGGGGATCTCGCGCCGTGGCCTCATCTTGGCGTCACTGACCCGCATCAAGCAGATCTGCAACCACCCTGCGCACTTCTTGGCCGATGGCAGCGCTGTCACCATCAAGGGCAAGCACCGCTCCGGCAAGGTGGAGGAGCTCATGCGGATCATTGACCAAGCCATCGAATCTCAGGAGCGCGTGCTGATCTTTACCCAGTACAAGGCCTTCGGCGACGTTCTCCAGCCCTACCTCTCTGAGCAACTGGGCTGCGAGATTCCCTTCCTCCACGGCGGGGTGAGCAAGAACCGGCGCGACCAGATGGTGGAGGAATTCCAGGCCGAGGATGGCGCACCCGTCATGCTGCTCTCGCTCAAGGCCGGCGGTACAGGCTTGAACCTCACGGCGGCGTCGATTGTCGTGCACATGGACCGCTGGTGGAATCCGGCGGTGGAGAACCAGGCCACGGACCGCGCCTTCCGCATTGGCCAGCAGCGCAACGTGCAGGTGTACAAGATGATTACCGCCGGTACCTTGGAGGAATCCATCCAGGACATTCTTGATGGTAAGACGCAGCTGGCCGGGGCCGTCGTGGGCGAGGGCGAGGGCTGGCTCACCGAACTGAGCCCCGAGCAGCTGGCGGATCTCATGAGCTATAGGGAGCAGGAGAAGTAAATGGCACCGAAGAGTCCTGAGGACAACAACGTCATCTACGCCAACTTCGGCACCCGCAAGCGCGTGAGCACGCCTGAGGAGGTCAACCGCGTCGATCGCGTGCGCACCATGCAGCCGGCGGCCACGCGCCTGCTCAACTTTGTCAACCAGCAAACGGATTCCGGCCGCATTCGCCGCGGGCGCCAGTACGCCACCGAGGGTCATGTCGTGGGCCTCGACGTGCGCAATGGTGCTGTGCACGGCAAGGTTGCGGGCTCTCAGAATGAACCTTTCGCGGTGCTCATCCAGGTGCCTTACCGCAACAACGAGGACATCGGGCGGCTGTCGGAGATGTTCGCGCGCACCCCCAACTCCGTGGCGAAGGCTAGGGAGGGCATGCTTGCCGACGCCTCCCTCGACATCCTCATCGCCGAGTACCCCGACGACCTCCGTTTCTCGTGCACCTGCCCCGATCCGGAGTACGTGTGCAAGCACGTCGTGGCGGTGGCGGACCGCTTGGCCGCGCGCATGGATGCTGATCCGTCTGTCATCTTCGCCCTGCGCGGACTCGATTTTGCGCGGCTCGAGCAAGCGGTCATGGAGGAGGCCAAGGCGGCCTCGGAGGACTCTTATTCCGCTAACGCGGCCTCTGAAATCTCGGCCGAGGAACGCAATGCTTTGTTCTGGGAGGGGCGAGAATTGCCGCCCTTGCCGGAGCCAAAGACAGCGCCAGCTGTCGATGATTCCGACCCGGAATTGCTGCGCAAGGCCATGAGGTCTGTCAGCCATACGAACATAGATTTGCTTCGGGCCGTCTCCGATGTCGAGGACCTTTACTATCATCTGACGCACTAGACATAGTCACCGAAAGGGAAAGGCTGACACGCCAATCCTGGACCACGTTGTAGGGAGTTTGCATGGCCGCGGTCACGTTCATCCACACCTCAGATTTCCAGCTGGGAATGACACGCTGGTTTTTAAATCCCGCCGCGCAGTCGCGCTTTGATGATGACCGCGAAGCAGCGGTCCTGCGGCTCGGGGAGTTGGCCACCGAGACAGGTGCCGAGTTCATCGTCGTGGCCGGTGATGTTTTTGAGCACAATTCCCTGAGCACGTCCACGCTGCTGCGCGCCAAGGACATGTTCAAGCGCCTGCCGGTGCCGGTCTACCTGCTGCCTGGCAACCACGATCCTCTCGTGGCGGATTCCATCTTCTTCAACTCCTTTGCGGATAACGTGCACGTCATCGCGGATTCAGAGCCCATCGAGGTGCGCCCAGGCGTGGAAATCGTCGGCGCCCCCTACTTGTCCAAGCGGGCCAATTATGACCTCGTGCGCCGCGCGCTGGAGCCGCTGCAGCCTGCCGATGAGGGCACGGTTCGCATCGCGGTGGGACATGGCCAGGTGGAGTCCCGCGCGGGCGAGGGCGAGGACTCTGACGCAGATACTATCGACCTCTCCTTCGTGGAGGAGTGCCTGGATAAAGGCGTTATTGATTATCTGGCGCTGGGGGATACGCACTCCACCGAATCCTTGGGCCGTACCGGCAAGGTGTGGTTCTCCGGCAGCCCGGAGACCACGGCCTTCGACGATAGGGAGCGCGATTCGGGCAATGCCTTGGTGGTGACCGTTGAGGGGGCGCGGGTGGACGTCGCCAAGCACCGCGTCGGTCGCTGGGACTTCCGGGCGATTGATGCGGACGTTAATTCACTGGAGGAGGTCGAGGCTTTTCTTGCGGGGCTAAACGCCGTTCCGGAGAAGATCCGCACCGCGGTGAAATACAGTCTGCGTGGCACTGTGGGGTTGAGCGCGCAGGCTCGTTTGGAGCAGGGCTTGGCGGAGCTAGAGGAGGTCTTCGCCTCCCTCAAGCCGCGCGAGAGAACCATGGATCTGCACCTAGCGCCCTCCGAAGAGGAGCTCAGCGAATTGAGCTTGAGCGGTTATGCCGCGGATGCCCTGGCGGAGCTGCTCGAGGACCTAGATAATCCCACCGCCCGCGACGCCGCCAACCTGCTGTTCCGCCTCAGCGCGAAGGGAGCTTAAACCATGATGCAGCTACATTCTGTTGAACTGAACAACGTCCGCGGTGTGGAGCACCTAGAGGTCAAAGACCTCCCGGAGAACGGCGTGGTGGTTATCGGCGGGCCGAACGAGGCCGGCAAATCCACGCTGGTGGAGGCTATTGACTTCGTGCTGACGGAAAAGCACACGGCCAATTCCAAGCCGGTGAGAGCGCTGCAGCCTGCAGGTCGCGATGTGGGACCTGAGGTCACGCTGGAGGCGACCGTGGGGCCTTACCGCTTCCGCATTCGCAAGCGGTGGGTGAAGAAACGCACGTCGGAGCTGCATGTTTTCGCCCCACGCCCGGGCCAGTGGACCGGTGCCGAGGCGGATGGGGAGTTGGAGCGCATCCTCAGTGAGCACGTGGACCGCGCGCTTCTCGACGCCCTCTTCGTCCGCCAGGACGAGCCCCACCAAGGCATCGCCGCAGTGGGCATTCCTTCCCTGACCGCAGCGCTGGAGGAGGAAACCGGGGCGAGTTCCGCGGCGGAAGACTCCGAGCTGCTCACGCGCATTGAGGCGGAGTATAAGGAGTACTTCACCGCGAAGACGGACAAGCCGGCGGGGGATTTTAAGGCCGCCATCGCCGCGCTGTCAGATGCAAAGGAGAAGCAGGCTGCTGCCGAGTCTGCATTGCGCGAACTCGATGGAGTGGTGGAGCGCTATGAAGCTGCCGAGCTGAAGAAGTCTGAGGCCGAAGCCGCTTTGCCGGACGCTGCGGAAGAGTGCGAGCGCCGGGACAGTGAGCTTGTTGCTGCCCGGGCCGCCCAGGAGAAGGTCACGGCGCAGGAGGCGGCCGTGACGCGGGCGGCGGAGGCTGTAACGCGCGCGGAGGCGGAAGCGGAGCGCCGTAAAGCTGTGGTTGCTGAGCATGCCGCGGCTATTGATACTGCTGAGCGCGCCGCCGCAGCGGTTATGGAAGCCCGCGAGCGGGCCAAGGAAGAAGCCGCCGCCCGTAGGAAACTAGAGGAGGAGCGCGCCGAGGTTCATCAGCGCTATGAGGCCGTGCGCGAGGAGCGCCAGCGCGCCCGCCGCGCCCAGCAACGCGCTGAACGCGAGGCCCTGGGCACCCGCCTCGAAACACTGAACAAGTTGGAAGAGACTTTGGCCTCCCGCCGCCGCGAGCTGGCTGCCACTCCGGACGTACCACACCTTCAAGATCTGGAAGCTGCGGCTCGTGAGGTCACCGTCCAGGAGCGTCTGCGGGCTGCCGCGGCGGCCAAGCTTCACCTTTCAGGAGAAGGCTCCGTCGTCGTTGATGGTGAGGAACGCGCGCTGGAGAGTAGCAAAGAACTGGCAGTTGAGCTGCGTGAGGGCACCACCCTTCAGCTCGGTGAGGTTACAGCCCGCTATGCAGCAGGCGCTGGTGAAACCGGTGAGGAAGGCGTGGAGAAGGCCCGCGCTGAGCTCGCGCGCCTACTGGAAGATGCCGGGTGCGAGGATCTTGAGTCCGCCCGTGCCGCTCACGAGAAACACACCGAACTCGCCTCTGCTCTCGACACTGCCGCTCGCGAACTGGCCGCCGCACTCGGCGGGGAGGACCTCGGTGAGCTGCGTGCGCGTTTTGAGGCCAGTGCAGAGGATAATGAGGACGCCGTGGACGCCGCCGGGATTGCCGAGGATTCTGCGAAGCCGCGAGAGTTGGACGTGGTGGAGCGCGAGGAAGAGGAGCTGCGCAGGAAGCTCGATGAGCTTGACCGCGCTGTGGCTCCCTACCGTGAGAACAAGGCAGGCGTGGCATTGGAGGTAGCCACCGTGCGCGCGGAGGAGGCCACCGCGCAGCGCGATGCCAAGGCCGCAGCAGTGGAGGCTGCCCGTGCTCAGCTCAGTGATGCCGACGTGACTGCAGCAATTGAGGCAGCACAGACTGAGCTGGCGAAGGAGAAGGCGGCTTTAGAGGAGATGTCTGCTGTGGACGTGGAAACTGCCGAGCACTTAGCTCAGGGAGCGCACACACACCTGGACTCCCTGAAGTCAGCGGTAAACACGGCGGTTGGCGATATGCGCGAGCTCAATGGGCTCATCACAATGCACTCCGGTGCGGCTGAGGACGCGGAGAAAGCCACCGCGGAGCTGGAAGTAGCGCATGAGCGGCACGCTGCCATCGAGCGCCGAGCGAATGCCGCGCGCTACCTCCGCACGCTCATGCTGCGCCATCGCGATGCCGCCCGTCAGCGCTATGCCGCGCCGTTTGTCGCGGCGCTCAACGGCTTGGCCCGCACGGTCTTCGGTGGCGATGTGGACTTTGAACTCTCAGAAGAGCTCAAGGTCCAGGCTCGCAGCCGCAATGGTGAGACCGTAGCCTTCAACGCGCTGTCCGGTGGCGCCAAGGAGCAGTTGAGCATCTTGACGCGCTTTGCCATAGCGCAGCTGGTCTCTGAAGAACCGGTGCCGGTCATCATCGATGACGCCTTGGGCTCCACTGACTCACAGCGCCTTCAGCTCATGGCGGCGTTGTTTAGCAAGGCTGGAAGGAACACGCAGGTCATTGTGCTGACCTGTATGCCGCAGCGCTACTCGTGGGTATCTGGGCGCACGGACTTAGATATGGAGAAACTTACAAGCTCCTAAGTCCTAGCGTGTAGGGTATGAGCCATGACAGCGGACACTCGATGGCTCACCGAAAGCGAACAGAACCTCTGGCGGCATATTCTGGCCAGCATTCGCAAGATTAATCGCGGCATGGAGGAAACTCTCTTAGCCTGTAGCGATATCTCTGCGGCGGAGTTTGCAGTCCTCGTCTCGCTTTCGGAGGCACCTGAGCACACGCTGCGTTTGCGCGAGTTGTGCTCGGAACTGGACTGGGACCGCTCCCGCGCCTCCCACCAAATCACCCGCATGGAGAAGCGGGGTTTGGTGTGCAAAGAAAAGTGCGCGGGCGATGCGCGCGGTGTTGAAGTCGTTATGACGAAGCTCGGACAGGAGCGCCTTGAGGCGGCGGTGCCTGAGCACGTTGAGTCCGTACGCCGCATGGTCTTTGATCACCTCGATCCTGCCGATGCCCCTGCACTCCTGCGATTCTGTGAGGGGGTCCTCTCAGAGAGCAACCTTCCGGGCTATGAGGGCTTCGTTCCGGATGAACGCTTGGGCCTCCACGCCGACTAGCTCCGCTTAGCGCGAGTAGAGTAGGGCCCGTCCGTTTACGCACTAGGAGGTGACTTTCCCGCACCATGATGGGACAAGAACTGTTTGAGCATCCGCAGCGTCAGTACACCACGTATGGCATCACCCCATTGACAGAGCTCAGCGCTCAGGTAGGCCCCGTTGAGGACCTAGAGGAGCTCACTGAGGAACAAGCCACCGCACTTGAGACTGCCCTTGAACAGCATCCGGAGGGTGCATTGATTTTCGATGACGCTTCGCAGCTGTGGATCGTCGGCGCGGAAGAAGATATTGAGCGCATGTTCCAGGACCGCGAAGATTTCGTCGAAGCGCTCAATAACAACGAGGACCCTGGGGTCTAGCCCACAGTCGGTGTCAAACTAAAGGCGGATAGCGGCGGAAATATCTGCGTTTAACTACGGACGGCTCTGCATAAACTGCTAAGATACTCTGTGTTAAAGGGCGAGCATCCCCCATGCTTTTTAAAGACAGCTTCAATGAGAGCGCAGTCTGGCTAGGGGAGCTAAGTGAAAGGACTAAACATGATCGGCGAGCGCGTTTTGGCTCAGGAGCAGCGCGAAGCAGCTGCACGTGACAAGGCTGACGGCTGGGTATCCGTCTTCGTTCAGTGGATTCCCTCCATGCTTCTCTCCGTGGTGATGCTGGGCGCCTTGATGTTCGGCATGTACTACATCGAGCACGGCACCTTGGATATCACCCAGCCGATCGTCAACCAGTACATCACCCAGTAACTGGTTCGCTCCTCACGCTGCCGCCAAGCGGGGGAAAACAGCTGACTTCAAGCCCCAGCAGAATTGCCTGCTGGGGCTTCATCCTTCTCACCTGCCACCCTCTCAACCTTTCATCCGTCTCTCTTCGCGCTCACTCACTTCTCGCCCGCGCCCTTCGCGCTCACCGTGGGCCTTAATCTGCTGCCACAAACATGCTCGGTGAGCGCGAAGGGAGTATCTATCAGGCAGGGAGTGTATTCATCCGATAGCCTGAACTCCATGGACTCTCGCATCTACGTTCGCTATCTCAACGGCCCGCTCCTGTGGCTGGGAATTATCGTTGGCTTTGCCGTCGTGGCCGCGGTGGTTCCCACGATGATTGACTCCACGTGGGCGGCAATCCTCTTCGGCGCCCTGGTGCTCGCCGCAACTGTGGCTTGCATTCTGATGCGGGTGAAGATCGTCGTGAGTGACGACGACGTTGCGGTCTCCATCCTGGGCATATTCACGAAGAGGATTCCACTCAGCGATATCACCGGGGCGAGCGTCGGTCCCGCGACCGGGCTCAAGGAAGGCGCAGGCCCGCGCATTGTCGACGGAGCTTCGGCGTACATCGTGTCCGGGCCGACTGTGCGCATTGAACAGGGCAGCAGCTGCGTGATTGCCTCCGCGAAGAATCCGGAAGAAGTGGTCGCGGATATTGAGTCGCGCTTGCGCTAGTTCCATATCCCCAGACCTCGATCCCGAAACCTCCTGGTGGGTGGTGAGACGTCGGCAAGCGCTGGGCGACGCCCACCTGGGCAGGTTGCGGGTTTCAGGTCTGGGGGAATGCAAAATGCGCACGGTTGCGGCCCCGCACACGTGGCGTCGTTGAAACGGTGGGCCGAGGCGCGGCATAGTGCGGGGCGGTTTAGGCATGAAAAAGTGCCCCTGACAGGGATCGAACCTGCGACCTTCGGTACCGGAAACCGATGCTCTAATCCGCTGAGCTACAAGGGCATTGCTGGCGAAATGCCAACGATGCGATTCTAGCCTATAAAGACTGAAGCGCAGTAATTGGCCTCACGCCGATGGGGGTGTGATGGGAGGAAGGGGCGGCTAGGTAAGTAATCCGCCCCTTCATCGCTCCGCACCTGTGTTACTGGGTGGGCTGCTCCTGAGCCTGGGGCTGGTCAAAGAAGCCCGGCGCATCTGCGGTGTGGACCTCACCGGTGCGCAGGTAATCAACCACAATCTGGTTCACAGCCTGGTTTCCCATGGCGAAGTGTCCGTGGCCCGGGCCGTGGACGGTCACCACGCGGGACTGCATCGGGTCAGACAGGCCGCGGTAGAAGGCATACGGGGTCTGCGGGTCGCCGGTGGACTGAATCTGCAGCGGCTTGGTAGCCAGCTGCGCGCCGCTGACCTGTACCGGCTTGGTGATTGGTGCGCGGCCACCGCAGCCGACGCCGGAGGCGTACATGGAGTTAAACAGCGTGAAGGGGTCAACGGTGACGTAGTTGGACCACAGGAAGGCCGGGATGCGCGTCGGATCCATCGGGGCGGTGTTCTCGTTGCACATGATGATGTTCTGCATGCTCTGGGTATTCACCAGGCTCTGGATCGCAGCTTCCTGGTCCGCTTCGCTAGCCTGCGGCTCGATTGCGTTGAAGTCGAGCGGTTCGATGCCACCGATGTGCTTGGCCATCGCGTCCCAGGCCTCTGGGCGCGGGACTACCTGGTCGCGCGTTACCTGGAGGGTGGGGGAGGTAGCCTGGATGCCCTGCGGGTTGGATGCCTTGCCTGCGAGGTGCTCGGCCTGCACGCGCAGTTCGCCCGTGGCGGTCATGATATTCGCGCCCGGCTGGCCGGCGAATTCGAGGCCCGGCGGGAGATCACCAATCTCGGCGTCCGGCGGCAATACGGTGGGGCGCACGCCGGCCTCGGCGGCGACAATCTGAGACCAGCGCTCGTAGGCCTTCAGCGGAGTCTTGCCCGCGTGGTAGGTGTCATCGTTCTTCGCCACGAAGTTAAAGAAGTCATGCAGGGCATTTTCGTAGCCTGCCTGCTGGGATGCGAAGATCTGGTTCCAGGCCATGTCCGGATTCATGCCGGAATCCAGCACCACCTTGTCGGTGTGCTGCGGGAAGAGAGTGGCGTAGGTCGACCCCAGGAAGGTGCCGTAGGACAGGCCAGCGATGTTAATGCGTTCATCGCCGAGTGCCTGGCGTACAACCTCCCAGTCGCGGGCGGTGTTCTCTGTGGTAAGGGAGTCGGTGTAGCCCGGGGTGTTCTTCTCGCAGTTGTTGCGGGTAACGGCACCTGCCTTCGTGAGAGTCTCTAGCGGATTGCCTGTGGCTGCGGTCATGGAGCAGTTCAGCGCGCCGGAATCGCGCAGGCCGCGCGGCTGGACGCCGATGATGTCGAACTCCTGCTCAATCTCGTCTGGCCAATTCGCGTTGTTCACCCAGGCGTATGCATCGCCGCTCGGGCCGCCCGGGTTGGTAAACAGGCTGCCCTTGCGCTCGCCGGTGGCCTTGAGGCGGATGAAACCGACGTCGATGGTGCCCTTGTCCGGTGCGTCGTAGTACTTCGGCACGGTGACGTGGCCGCACTCGGCGCGCTCCTCGGTGACCCCCTCCGGGCACGGGCCCCAGTTGATGGTGGGTTGGTCGGCGTGAGCAACAGCGGGCACGGCAACCAGGCCGGCAGCAACAGCTACTGGGCCCAGAACCGAACCTAAAACGCGAGAAAGACGCATAGAATAAGGCTCCTAGAATCGTTAATTAGTACGTGCCTTATCCTATGCGCCGGGGGTGATGTGAGCCGAGTGTTCGGAAGGGGCGGGTGCCCCCGAACGTCACATTACTTAACAATCACCACAATGAGATCACGCGGGCCGTGGACACCCTCCACGCGGGAGAGCTCGATATCCGAGGTCGCGGAAGGGCCCGAGATCCACGTTGCCGGGCGCTCCGGGTTCATGCGGGAGACCATCTCCGGGACGCCATAGACAATCTGGTCCTTGCGCACGATGCACACGTGACGGTCCGGCACCAAGGTCAGCGCGCGGCGGCCACAGGTCTCATTGGACTCGAGCACGATGGTGCCGGTCTGGGCGGAGGTGACGTGGGATTCGGTCACCACTGCATCGACGGCGTCGAGCTCGCGCGGGTCCTTGGCATTGTCATCCGGGGTAATGGTTCCCTCGAAGCCGTCGAGAAGCCCAGCGTCCATGCCGGGTGCGTAGACGACGTTCGAGCAGCCGCGCTCGGTGAGGATGTCCACAAGGGTGGAGTTCAGTCCAGACTCATCGGTGACGTGCACATCAGCCTTGTAGTCTTCGAGGCGGTCCACCAGCATCTCACGCAGCTCATCTTCGTTGAGCGTGCCTTGCTTCTGGTACTCGCGCGGAATGTCTACGTGCTCCGGCAGGCCGGCCTGCTTCTGGGCGGCTGAAATTCGGTTGAGGATTTCCTCTTTGGCGGTGGTCACTTGATGCCCTCCTTCTTGGCTTGGGCGAGGAGTTCTTGAGCTTCGTCGGTGTTGAACCATTGGCGGAAGGACTTCTTCGGCGGAACGGCAGTATCGCGTACCTCGGACCAACCAGACATGAACAGCGGCAGCTTGTCGATGACTCCGTTGAAACCACCGAGGACACGGCCGAGCGCCACCATGTGGGTGATCTGGTTCCAAATCTTCGGGTTCTTCCACACCAGCTCCACGACCTGGAAGAGCTTCTCCTCGACCGGCGGGGTGGCGTGGGTGACCTTCTGGTAGCGGTTTTCCAGAATGACCTGGGAGAGCGGGATGCGCACCGGGCACACCTCATCGCAGCGGCCACACAGGGAGCAGGCGTAGGGCAAGCTTGCCGACGGATCGTTGTGGTCCTTCATGCCAGTCAGCTGCGGCGTCAGGGAGATGCCGATCGGGCCCGGGTAGACCGAGCCATAGGCGTGGCCGCCGGCGCGCTCGTAGACCGGGCAGACGTTCAGGCAGGCAGAGCAGCGAATGCACTTGAGTGCCTCGTGTCCCTTGGGGGAGGACAGTGCAGCGGTGCGGCCGTTATCCAGCAACACGATGTGGAAGTTCTGCGGGCCGTCACCTTCGGTCACGCCCGACCACATGGAGGTGTACGGGTTCATGCGCTCCGCGGTGGAGGAGCGCGGCAGCAGCTGCAGGAAGACCTCGAGGTCCTGGAAAGTCGGGACCAGCTTCTCAATACCCATCACGGTAATGAGGGTCTCCGGCAGGGTCAGGCACATGCGGCCATTGCCCTCAGACTCCACGATGTTGATGGTGCCGGTTTCTGCCACACCGAAGTTGGCGCCGGAGATGGCGACCTTAGCCTTCATGAACTGCTCGCGCAGGAACTGGCGGGATGCTTCGGCCAGCTCCGCCGGCTCGGCCTTGAGGGAGTCATCCGTATTCGGCATCTTGTTGACAAAGATGTCACGGATCTCCGCGCGGTTGCGGTGAATAGCCGGGACCAGAATGTGGGAAGGCTTGTCCTCACCCAGCTGGACGATGAGCTCCGCCAGGTCAGTTTCCTGGGCGTGGATGCCGGCCTCTTCCAGGTGCTCGTTGAGAGCGATTTCCTGGGTAGCCATGGACTTAATCTTGACCACGTCGGTCTCACCGGTTTCGCGGATAAGCCCCTCGATGATCTCGTTGGCTTCCTTGGCGTCGCGTGCCCAGTGGACGATGCCTCCGCGCTTGGTCACCTGCTCTTCGAATTGGAGCAGCAGTTCGCCCATGCGCACGGCGACATCATCCTTGAGTGCAGAGCCGGCGTCGCGAAGCTGCTCCCAGTCCGGTGTTTCATCAACGGCGTGCTGGCGCTTGTCACGAATCGTGGTGGTGGCGTGGTGCAGGTTGCGGCGCTGGGTGGCGTTGTTGAGACCCACGTGAGCCAGCGGCACGAAGGCCTTCGATCCGCGCAGGTTGCCGTAGCCTTCTGGGGCGCGGGGAGGGGTGGTGTCGAGGAAGGAAGTCATTAGAGCATCTTCTCCTTGGAGTAGGCCGCGGAGGTGGGAGTCCACGGGTGTTCCTTGGTGGAGGCGAGGATTTCCGCCAGGTGGATAGCGCGAACACCGGAGCGCTGGCGAGCCAAAGCGCCACCGATGTTCATCAGGCAGGAGGAGTCACCGCCGGTGACGTATTCGGCCTCGGTTTCGCGGATGTGGCGGGTTTTGTCACCCACCATCGCGGCAGAAACCTCGGCGTTCTTGAGCGCGAAGGTGCCGCCGAAGCCACAGCACTCTTCAGCATTAGGCAGCGGGGCGAGGTCGATTCCCTCGACCTCTTTAAGGAGCTGGTAGGGGCGGTCACCCAACTTGAGGAAGCGCAGGCCGTGGCAGGAGGGGTGGTAGGTCACGCGGTGCGGGAAGAAAGCGCCGACGTTGGTGACCCCGGCGACGTCGACAAGAAACTCCGGCAGATCCAGGGTCTTGCCGGCTGCCTTCTTGGCGCCGTCCACATCGGCGGAGGTACCGAAACGATCAGCGATCATCTCGTGCTGCTCACGCACGGCGCCCACGCAGGAGCCGGAGGCGGAGACCACGTAGTCGATGGAGGGGTCCGCAAAGGCGTCCGCGTAGGTGCGGATCATGCCCAAGGTCTGCTCCTGGTAGCCGGTGTTGATGTGCATCTGGCCGCAACAAGTCTGTTCCTCGGGGAAGACGACGTCGTAGCCCAGGCGGGAGAGGATCAGGGCCGTGGCCTTGTGGGCATCGGGGAAAAGTGAGTCACCGATGCAGGTGGAAAACAATGCTATTCGCATTTGTGAGCGCTCCTTAATCTGCCTCCATGTGGCTTGTCCCGTGCTGTGCACAGCGGAGTTGTGCTCGGATGCGCGCTACCAGGACAGCCGCACTGGGCATTTTTCGAGTTTGTATCTTTGAGCCTACCGCCCAAAACTCACATTATCGAGATGGGATTAGTCCTCCTACCTGGTGTTTTATCGCAACACTAATGTTGTGAAATTCCTTACGTGCAGAGATAAAGCGGTCACAAAACGTGGGCACGCGAAAACCCCCAGACGCGGGGAGCGAAGTGCCCGATTCTGGGGGTAGATGGTGCTGAGGACTGAGAACTTAAGGAACCAGGAAGCCCAGCACGTTGCTCATGAGGAAGACGATGACGCACACGACGGCGAGGAAGGCCACGGAGTAGCCCACGACCGCCTTGAAGATGCGGGATTCCTCGCCCTCCATCTGCACGGCGGTGGCCGCGATGGCCAGTGACTGCGGGGAGATCATCTTGCCCACAACGCCACCCGAGGTATTGGCGGCCAACATCAGGTCCGGGTTGACGCCGATGCGCTCGGCGGCGGTGACTTGCAGGTTGGCAAAGAGTGCGTTGGCGGAGGTATCCGAACCGGTCACCGCGGTGCCGATCCAGCCCAGGACGGGGGAGAAGAGCGCGAAGATGCCGCCAACGGAAGCCACGAACTGGCCGATGGAGATGGTCTGGCCGGAGTAGTTCATGGTGTAGGCCAGCGCCAGGACCAGGATGATGGTCAGCGCCGAGAACTTCATACGGGAGATAACCTCGCCGAACTTAGCCAGCAGCTCGGAAGCTTCCAGCTTGTAGCGGCCGTTCTCGTTGAAGGTCATGTAGATAAGGGCCACGATGATGCCGGAAATCAGCAGTAGGGTTCCCGGGTTGCCCAGCACGTTGAACGTGAAGGCGGTGTCCATGGCTTGGCCTTCGGCGTCGAAGACGGTGCCGTCGAGAAGCGGCCACGCAACGTTAACCTGCAGGAAGCCGAAGATGGCCGGCCACGCGGTGGCGATGGCGAAGACAGCGGTGACCACTGCATAGGGCAGCAGTGCCATCCAGATGCGGCTGCCATTGAGGTCCGTGACCTCCTCCTGGGCGGGCAGCTCCATGCGCTCGCGCAGGCTGTCCACACCCTTGGGCTTCCATACACGCAGGAAGATAAAGCCCGCGCCGAGGGAGACGATGCAGGCCACGACGTTGGTGAGCTGGTAGGCAAAGAAGGTGGCCGCGGCCCACTGGGCAATGGCGAAGGAGATGCCGATGACGGCGGCTGCGGGGCCAGCTTCCCTAACACCGCGCATGCCGTCGAGGATGAAGAGGATAAAGAAAGGCACGACCGCCGCGATGAGCAGCACCTGCAGGGAGATGAGGCTGGCGATGTCCGCGGTCTGCTCAGCAGTACGGCCGCCCACGGAACCGGCGGTGGTGACCGGGATGCCCACGGCACCGAAGGCCACCGGGGCGGTGTTCGCAATGAGGACGGTGGTGGCAGCCTTTAGGGGCTTCACGCCCAGCGCTAGGATCATCGTGGCAGTAATAGCCACCGGTGCGCCGAAGCCGGCGAGTGCCTCCAGCAGTCCGCCGAAACAGAAAGCAATGAGGATAGCCTGGATGCGAATATCGCCATCACCCAGCAAGTCGAAGGTCTTGCGCAGGTCCTCGAAGCGGCCGGAGGCCACGGTGACCTCGTAGAACCAGATGGCAGTAATGATCACCCAGACGATGGGGAAGAGACCGAAGAGCCCGCCGCGCACCGCGGAGGACAGGGCCATGCCGGTGGGCATGTCCATGCCAAAGACTGCGATGAGGAGTGCCACGAGAAGCGCTACCGCACCCGAGGTGTGGGCACGGGCCTTGAGCCCCAAGAGCATGATGAAGAACGCGATGAGCGGCAACGTGGACACCAGCGCGGTGAGCCCGACGTTGCCAGCAATGGCGTCGGTGGTGATGTTGAAGGTTGACATAAATCTCAATTCCAGTTGGCTCCCGCTGGCGTCCTCGTGGAGATTCCCAGGATGCGGCACCGCATGTTTCGGCCGAGCGAGAGGGCGAAAGATTGAATCGATTCAGATAACGCCTTTTAGGGTAGAACTTGGCGCTTCGCTGTGCTGCATTGTTCACCCGATGGGGGTGAGTGACCTTGCTAACGTCTGAGACCTGATAGCGCCTCCAAGCGGCGGAGACGATAGACTTTGGCCCTATGAATCCTGAAGATCTTTCCGTCCTGATCAAGAACACTGCCGCCGCCGTGCTCACCGAGCATGAGCTGGACTCCTCCGTCCTGCCGGAGACCGTGAGCGTGGAGCGCCCGCGCAACCCGGAGCACGGCGATTACGCCACCAACCTGGCACTCCAGGTGGCCAAGAAGGCCGGCACCCAGCCCCGCGAGCTGGCGCAGTGGCTGGCGGATGCCCTCGCCGGCAATGACGCCATCGATGAGGCCTCCATCGCGGGCCCGGGATTCCTTAATATTCGCCTCGCTGCCGCAGCGCAGGGCGCCATCGTGGCCCAGGTCCTCAACGCCGGCGCAGCCTTCGGCAGCAACACCACCTACCAGGGCAAGAAGATCAACCTGGAGTTCGTCTCCGCGAACCCGACTGGCCCGATCCATCTGGGTGGCACCCGCTGGGCCGCCGTGGGTGACTCACTCGGCCGCGTGCTCGAGGCCTCCGGCGCGGACGTGACTCGCGAATACTACTTCAACGATCACGGCGGACAGATCGACCGTTTTGCTCGCTCCCTCGTGGCCGCGGCCAAGGGCGAGCCCACCCCGGAGGATGGCTACGGCGGAGACTACATCAAGGACATCGCGCAGGCGGTAGTGGAGAAGAAACCGCAGGCTCTCGAGGGCAGCGATGCCGAGGTCCAGGAGAACTTCCGCGCTGACGGCGTGGAGATGATGTTTGCCCAGATCAAGGAGTCACTCCACGAGTTTGGCGTGGACTTCGACGTGTATTTCCACGAGAATTCTCTCTTCGAATCCGGTGCCGTGGAGAAGGCTATCCAGACGCTCAAGGACAACGGCAAACTCTACGAAGCCGAGGGTGCGTGGTGGCTGAAGTCCACCGAATACGGCGACGACAAGGACCGCGTGGTCATCAAGTCCGATGGCAATGCTGCCTATATCGCCGGTGATATCGCCTACGTGGCCGATAAATTCGACCGCGGCCACGACCTGGCCATCTACATGCTGGGCGCTGACCACCACGGTTACATCGCCCGCTTGCGTGCCTCGGCCCAGGCTTTGGGTTATGACCCGGAGGCCGTCGAGGTGCTCATCGGGCAGATGGTGAACCTGGTCCGCGACGGTAAGGCGGTCAAGATGTCGAAGCGTGCCGGCACCGTCATCACCCTTGATGACCTTGTCGA
The DNA here is from genome assembly GCF_001808885.1 of Corynebacterium sp. HMSC074E01. Lineage (NCBI taxonomy): Bacteria > Bacillati > Actinomycetota > Actinomycetes > Mycobacteriales > Corynebacteriaceae > Corynebacterium > Corynebacterium sp. HMSC074E01. The sequence continues at coordinate 290,222 of NZ_KV794854.1, read as the reverse complement.
GGCCATTGGCGTCGACGGCGCCCGCTACTCCCTGGTGCGCTCCTCCGTGGATTCCAGCCTGGACATCGACTTGGGCCTGTGGGCTTCGCAGTCGGCGGATAACCCGGTCTACTACGTGCAGTATGGCCACGCTCGCATTTGCTCTATCCTGCGCAAGGCAGCAGAGCTGGGCTTCGACACCGCCGCGCTTGGCGACGCCCCCCTCGACCTCCTCACCCACGACAAGGAGGGCGACCTCATCCGCACCCTGGGCGAGTTCCCGGAGGTTGTGGCCACCGCCGCCACGCTGCGCGAACCGCACCGCATCGCGCGCTATGCCGAGGAGCTTGCCGCCGTGTTCCACCGCTTCTATGACCAGTGCCAGGTGCTGCCAAAGGCCGGTGAAGAGACAGAGCCGATTCACTCTGCACGCCTCGCCTTGGCCAGCGCCACCCGCCAGGTCATGTCCAATGCCTTGACCATGGTCGGGGTCAGCGCACCGGAGAAGATGTAAGAAAAGGTATCGATGACTGATTTCAATTCTCTTCCGGCCCACGTATGGCCGCGCAACGCCGCTCGAGGCTCCGATGGTGTGGTCTCGATTGGTGGCGTTTCCCTGACCGAGCTGGCTGAAGAATACGGCACCCCGCTCTATGTTTTCGATGAGCAGGACTTCCGCTCGCGCTGCCGGGACATGGCCCAGGCCTTCGGCGGCCCTGACCACGTGCACTATGCTTCCAAGGCTTTCATTACCAAGCGCATCGTGCGCTGGGTCGATGAGGAGGGCCTGTGTCTTGACGTGGCCTCCCTTAACGAGGCCAAGCTGGCGCTTGCCGCGGACTTCCCGTCGGAGCGCATGACCGCGCACGGCAATAACAAGGAAGACGAGTACCTCGAACTGTGCGTAAACGAGGGCATTGGCCATGTGGTGCTGGATAACGCGTCGGAGCTCTCGCGCCTCAACAGCATCGCTGCGGCCGCCGGGCGTGTGCAGCCGGTGATGATCCGCGTGAAGCCTGGCGTGGATGCCCACACGCACGAATTCATCGCCACGGCTCACGAGGATCAAAAGTTCGGCATCTCCCTGTCCACCGGCGCCGCTTTCGATGTCGCTCGCACGGTGCTGGAATCCGCGAACCTTAAGCTCGTGGGCTTGCACTGCCACGTGGGCTCCTCAGTGTTTAACGCCGATGGCTTCAAGCTGGCAGCCGAGCGCGTGCTGAGCCTGTACAAGCGCATCCACTCCGAGCTCGGAGTTGCCCTCGAGGAACTGGACTTGGGCGGCGGCTTCGGCATTCCCTACATGGAATACGAGGAAGCCCTCGACGTCGCCACGCTGGCCAAGGACCTGCTCGACGCCGTGGAGCGCACCGCTACCGAGCTCGGTATCAAGCCGCCCTTCGTGCTGGTGGAGCCCGGCCGCTCTTTAGTGGGCGCCTCCGCGGTCACCGTCTACCGGGTGGGCACGGTCAAGGATGTGGAGACCGGCAAGGCGGATCTGCCGATGCGCCGCTACCTCTCCGTGGACGGTGGCATGTCCGATAACATCCGGCCGGCGCTCTATGGCTCGGAGTACGACGTGCGCGTGGTCAACCGCCGCACCCAGGGCGAGCCCGTAGATTCGCGCATCGTGGGCTTCCACTGTGAGTCCGGCGACATTCTGGTCAACGAGCGCCGTTTCCCCTCGGATATCACTACCGGGGATCTCCTCGCTTTCGCCACCACCGGTGCCTATCAGTACATGATGGCCTCGCGCTATAACGGTGCTTTGCGCCCGGCGGTCGTCTCCGTGCGTGACGGCAAAGCCTCGCTCATGCTGCGCCGGGAAACGGTGGAGGACTTGCTGGCGTTGGACGTCGACTAGCGCGGCGTTGCCACAGCTCACCGCATTTTATTCACAAAGACATGGCCGGTCGCACGTTGTGCCGGCCATTTTGTATAGAAATAGACAGCTCGTTCTGTATAGTGATGGGCTAGCACGTAAGAATCTTTCGCAATTTCAACAAGGGGACACCATGACGACGACGAACCGTAGCAAGAAGCCCGAAGGCGAACCCGTAGGAATCGCGCTGCTTGGATTTGGCACCGTGGGCGCCGAGGTTTTCCGCCTCGTGCAGGAGAACGCTGACGCTTTTGCGCACCGCATCGGCGGCCCCGTGGAGATCCGCGGCGTCGCCGTGCACAACAAGAACAAGCTGCGCCCGGGCGTGCCGGCGGAGCTGCTGACCGACGACGCCAAGGCGCTTGTCCTGCGCGATGATATCGACCTCGTCGTCGAGGTCATCGGCGGCATTGATTTCCCGCGCGAGCTCGTCCTCGCAGCCCTCAATGCCGGCAAGTCCGTGGTTACCGCCAACAAGGCTCTCGTGGCCGCACACGCGGATGAGCTCGCTGAGGCCGCCGACCGCGCCGACGTTGACCTGTACTTCGAGGCCGCCGTGGCCGCCGCCATTCCGGTCGTTGGCATGCTGCGCCGCTCCCTAGCCGGTGACAAGATCCAGCGCATCTCCGGAATCGTCAACGGCACCACGAACTTCATCCTGGACGCCATGGAGTCCACCGGCGCCTCCTATGAGGACGCACTGGCTGAGGCCACGCGCCTGGGCTATGCGGAGGCCGATCCTACCGCTGACGTGGAGGGCCACGACGCCGCCTCCAAGGCCGCCATCCTGGCATCCCTGGGTTTCTACACCCGCCTGACCTTCGACGATGTTTATTGCGAGGGTATTTCCAAGATCACCGCGGATGACATCAAGGCTGCTAATCAGGCTGGCTACTCCATCAAGCTGCTGGCTATCTGCGAGCGCCTCGTCGATGAGGAGACCGGTGCGGAATCCGTCAACGCCCGCGTGCACCCGACCTTGGTGCCGAAGGAGCACCCGCTGGCTTCGGTCAGCCAGTCCTACAACGCCATCTTCGTCGAGGCAGAGGCCGCTGGCTCGCTGATGTTCTACGGCAACGGCGCCGGCGGTAACCCCACGGCATCTGCTGTGCTGGGTGATGTCATCGGTGCGGCACGCAACATTGTCCACGGCGGCCGTGCACCGGGGGAGAACACCTACGCCAACCTACCTATTGCGGAGTTCGGAGAAGTGGAAACTCGTTATCACGTCGACATGGAAGTTGAAGACCGCACCGGCGTGCTCTCCGCCATCTCCGGTGTCTTTGCCCGCCACGGGGTCTCCCTGCGCACCGTGCGCCAGGAAGACGGCGATGCTACCGCTCGCCTCATTGTGGTCACCCACGCGGCGAAGGAAGCAGTCCTCGAGGATATCGTCGCCGCCCTTGGAGAGCTCGATGAGGTCAAGGCCGTTCACTCCGTCATCCGCCTGGGCGTCTAAGGAGCTTAGGTACAACAATGAGTATCGATATCGAAGTAGGCTCCAAGGTCACCGTCCAGGTTCCCGCCTCCTCGGCCAACCTGGGGCCGGGCTATGACACCCTCGGCATCGCGCTGAGCCTCTACGACACCGTGGAGGTAGAGGTCACCCGCTCCGGCTTGGAGGTAGAGATCTTCGGAGAGGGCGCCGATGAACTGCCGCGCGACGGCTCCCACCTCGTGGTCAAGGCCATCCGTTCCGCACTCAAGGCCGCCGACGTCGAAGTCTCTGGCCTGCGCGTGGTGTGCACGAATAACATCCCGCAGTCCCGTGGCCTGGGCTCCTCGGCGTCCGCCGCGGTGGCAGGTGTTGCCGCGGGCAACGGCTTGGCTGGATTCCCACTCTCCGAAGAGCAGGTTGTGCAGCTGTCATCTGCCTTCGAAGGCCACCCGGATAATGCTGCGGCCTCCGTGTTAGGCAATGCTGTGGTCTCTTGGACCACCGTGCCTGTCGACGGCCGCTCCCTTCCGGAGTACCGCGCCGCCACCTTAGAGGTGCACCCGAGCATCAAGGCGACGGCCTTGGTCCCGGACTTCCATGCCTCGACGCAGGCAGTGCGCCGCGTGCTGCCTTCGCACGTCACGCATGCCGACGCCGCCTTCAACGTCTCCCGCACCGCGGTGAACGTGGCGGCTCTGACGGCCTATCCGGACCTGCTGTGGGAAGGCACCCGCGACCGTTTGCACCAGCCTTACCGCGCTGACGTGCTGCCGGTTACCGCGGAGTGGGTCAACCGTCTGCGCAACCGCGGCTATGCCGCCTACTTGTCGGGCGCCGGCCCTACCGTCATGGTCCTGCACACCGAGCCCATCGAGGAAGCCATCCTCGATGACGCCCGCGAGCAGAACCTGCGCGTGCTGGAGCTGGAGGTCGCCGGGCCGGTCTCCGTCGAGCGTGGCTAGGCTAGTTAGCTGGACTTTTCCACACTGATCCGGCACACACCGTTGCCGGACTTGGGGATGAGCTTCAGGTTTAACCGACCGCCGGAATCGGCAGCCGCCTGCTCTAAGTAGCCATCGTGGATGGCGCAGACGAAGGGGGAGGGCTCTACACCGGCGGTCACAAAGGGGCAGGCGTTCAGCTCCACGTCGGTGCGGCCCTCCTGGTCGAATTGCTCGGCCGAGGTTACCGGGTCAAAGCCCATATCGCGCATGGTTTGGTAGAGCGGTGCCAGCGCCTCAGCGCCGTGGCTGCTGGCCGCGGCCTTAGCCCATGCGCGGCCGATCTCTCGTGCTTGTTCGGAAGAATAATCATTGAGTTGATTTTTATCCGCGAGCGCTTTGACTAACACGCTAATCAGCGTGACGTATTCTTCCGCCACCGAACGGTTGTCGGGTACCCGCACTTGGAAGATCAGGGAGGGGCGCCCACGCCCTTTCGCTGGGGCAGTGACTACCCGCACCGCCCCGGCTCCGACGAGTTCGTCCAGATGCCCGCGCGCTGTGTTAACGTGCATGCCCATTTTCTTAGCAATTGCTGCGGCCCGCGCTCCTTGCGGGAACGTCTGTAGAACCGAGAGGACTTCGCGCTGCTTGGGGGAGAGCCTCATCGTGTCAGGAAATAGCTCGCTAGATGAGCGAGGACTATGGGTAGACATTGTGGACATGGACTGTAGCTCCTTGGTAAACGCTACGAGGATCCTACATCCACTCCGTCGAATTTCTACTATCGTGGTGAGTTTAAATACCGAGATCTTCCTCACGACGTGGGCAGACCCAGTAGATTAAGTACGGGTATAGACCGTGAGGGCGCTGGAGTCGAGCGCCACCGGCACCGCCTGACCGGGAGCGTTTTTACGCGCTGGCTGGCCCACCGTGACCCGTTGGCCGTCGATATCAACGAGGGTAGAGCTTCCCAAATCAGCCACAATGGTGGCACTCAAACTGGTGGCATGCTGCGCGTCAGTGGAGTCGAAGTGCAGCGCTGACTGCGGGAAGGCCGCCCAGTGCTCACCGTCGCGGTCTGGAGCAAACGCGTCTCCTCTGAGGGAACCGCGCAGAACATTAACGCCCGCTAGCTCCGCCATGAAGCGGGTGGTGGGCTGCTCCAATAGTCGGTCCGCAGGGCCTTGGGAAGTGACTTCGCCGGCTTCCATCACCGCGACGTCATCCGCAAGCGTGGTGAGGTCCACGCGGCTGTGGGTGACAATGACCGTGGTGCGGTCAGCGGCCGAGATACACAGGAGGTGGCGCCACCGTGCGGCGGATTCGACGTCCATGGCGGCAAAGGGCTCATCCGCAACCAATACCTCTGGCCGTGCCGCGAGCGCGCGCAGAAGTGCAACTTGCGCGGCCTGGCCGCCGGAGAGCTCGGAGACATGGACTAGCTCCTGCAGTCCGGCGGCCTTCAGTAACTCCTCCGTCCGTCGCGGGTCATTGGTCACCATGGTCAACGCTTGAGCCACGGTGGCTGTGGGCGGTAGCCCGGGGTTTTGAGAGAGCATGATGACGCGTTCAGTGTTAGTTTGCGCTCCCTGGAGCCGCCCGCTAATAAAACGCATCAGTGTGGTCTTACCGGCGCCGTTGGGTCCGACCACCGCGGTTACGCGCCCGCCTCGGAACGTCGTGGTGGTGTCGCCGACCGTCACGGAAAGATCGTGGGGCGGCGTCAGCGGGGCAGTCGCCGCGCGGAGTGCATTTGGGTCCATCGGCTGCAAAGCGCGTACAGCTTGCTCGCGGCGGCGCCGTAGCAGCAGGGGCATTCCGGCAGCGATGAGCGTAAGGATGGCTATCCCGATTAACACGGCCGACAGAGCATAGGCATTGTCCGCGCTGACTTCACGTTCAAGGTAGATACCGCTCGGCATGGTTCGGGTAGAACCGGGCAGGGATCCGGCGAAGGTGATCGTCGTTCCAAATTCACCCAGTGAGCGGGCGAAAGCCAGTGCACCGCCCGTGAACACGGCGGGGAGGATAGCCGGGAGGATGATGTGCCGAAGGATGGTGCTTGTGCTGAGGCCGATGCCCCGCGCGCTAGCCACGACCTCAGGATCGAGCTGCCGCAAAGCAGAATCCACCGCCACCACCACGAAGGGGAGGGTGACAAAGAGATGTGCTGCCACGACACCGGGGAAGGCGAAAGAGACGTGCAGCCCTGCCTGCTCCAATGCCGGGCCAAGGAGTCCACGGCGCCCGAGTAGCGCGGTAAGGGCCAAGCCGCCGACCACAGGAGGCAAGGCCAAAGGGAGGTAAACCACCAGCCTCACAAGGTGAGAAACACGGCGTAGCTGCTGGAGCCACAGCGCCAGGCAGGTGCCCAGGAATGTCGACAGCAAGGTCGACAAGGCCGCTGCGGAGAGGCTGACGCGGAGGAGGTCATGGGTCGCCGGAGCGCTCAGCGTGTCGGAGAGCTTCGGCCACGGTACCCGCACTCCGAGGGCGAGGACCGGGGCAAGGATGTAGAGCGCGGCGAGCGCGCCGGTGGCGATGGCCGGCCAGGTTGTCCGCGGGCGCTGCTCGCGCAAAAACGTGGGTGACACTTAGTTCACCGGGGTGAAACCGTACTTTTCCCAGGTGCTATCAAAATCCGACTCGAGGAGCGAGAGGACCTCTTGGGCTTCCTCATGCCGTGGTGAATCAGACACCACCGCGCCCATGATCTCGTTGCGGAAGTTTTCCGCGTGGTCGAGCGGAATGGCCTCGACATCCTCGTTAGCGGCGGCATCAGTGGAGTAAACCCACCCTGCGTCCGCCTCACCTGAGGCGACCTTACCCAGGACGTCAGCTACCTGTCCCTCCAAGGAGGAGGCCTGCAGATCCCAATTATTGGCCTCCATGATGCGCGTGGAAATGGCACCGCAGGGAACGCTGGGATCGCAAAGAACCAAGCGTGCGGAGGAATCCAGATCGGCAGCGGAGCGCAGACCTAAAGGATTGCCCTTCGGCACCACCATGACCATGACGTTGCTAGCGAGGGCTACAGGAGTGTCCACGCTGCCTTGCGCAGTCGCATTCTCCATGGTCTCGCGAGAGGCAGTAAGGAGCAGATCTGCGGGCGCTCCTTCATTGATCTGTTGAACGAGCGCGGAAGAGCCGCCATTGTTGAAGGCCAGCGGAGTTTCAGAAGCGCTGGAGAGGTCGTCATTGAGCACGCGCGTGGAGGACGCTGCAAATACCTGCAATGGCTCGTCGGAGCTGGAGGTGCAGCCAGCGACAGTCAGCGCGGCGGCAAGGACGGGGACGGCAATCTTGAGAAGGCGCATGTTCAGTCAGCTTACGGGAGCTCTACGCGGTTCGCGTGAATTTAATATGTACTTCCTTTGGTTCCTTCTTGAGGTACTCACGCGTGAAGGACTCCTCCCGCTGGTCCACCTCCTTGAGCAGCGGAAGCGGGTCGTGGGGAGCAATGAGAATCATGGATTCGCCCACGTTGAGGGTGCCCAGCGCTCCGTGGATGGCACCGTGGCGCACTGCGTGAGGGATTTCGGAGGCGTTGAGGGTGGGGATGTCGTGGCCCTTGGAGGCGTCAACAAGCGGCAAGTTCATTCGGGTTATCCCTTTCGAGTTCTAGGGCGGCGGGCGTTGCTGCCCGTGCAACTAATTTACTACGATTATATCCGTGCAAATAAAAATGTCAGATATGTCTCTGCGTGATGTCTCCCTGGCTTCTCGCCGGCGCTGGCACACCATTGCTTTCAGCCTCGTCGCGTTCTGGATTGTGGCAGGCGTGGGGATCACCGTGGCGAATATCTGGGGCGCGCCCGTCGTATGGTGGGACCTCATTCATCCTTTCACCCTCGGGGCGCTGACCACCGCCATCCTCGTATTCAGCACCCACTTCACGGAGGCGCTGACCCGCACCCCGGCCACAGGGTTCCTCGGGGTGGGCGCGCGGGTGGGGCTGGTTCAGGTGGGGCTGGTTCTTTTACTCGTTGATCGCGCAGGCTACGACTGGGGCGTGCTTGCGGATATCGGCTCCGCTCTCGTCATCGCTGCCGTTGCGTGGCACCTGCGGGCGCTGTGGGGCAAGCTCCGGGGGTCATTGTCTGGTTCCTTCGCCGTCACCGTGCCCTTTTATCTGGCTGCGGCCTGTTTCATGGTTCTCTCGGTGCTCGTGGTCATCCTTGCTGCGCACGGGGTGGGAAACTACTCGTTATTGGTGGCAGCGCACTCACGCGGGATGGTGTGGGGCTTCGCCTTGCTTACTATCCTGGGCACGGTCATCACGCTTGTGCCGACGTTTACCCGGACCCCCTTTTCCTCGGTGGCCCGGGCGCGGTGCAGCCGGGCTTTGGCAGTGCATTGCGTGGGCCTGGCGGCGGCCATGCTTGCCGACGCCTCCGGGCTCACCCGCGCCGCCGGCATGGCACAGCTGCTCACGGTGCTCGCTGCCGTGCTCATCATCCAGCCCGTGTTTGCCAGCGCTCTTGGCGGCGAAAAGACGACGGCAAGCGTGTCCGCGATGGCAGGCCTGGTGTGGATGGTGGCGCTCTGCGCCGGTGATGCCGCCGCTACCGTCGCAGGGGCCTACCCGCGTGCGGTTACCTTGCTGCTCATGCCGGCATTTCTTGGTGCCGGCCTACTGCAGCTCGTGACCGGGGTGCTCCACCACATGCTGCCCATCCTGGCCGGGGCGGCACGTCCCGCACGTGGGCACCTCGCAGGGTTCCTGCGCGTGGGGCTCATCAATCTCGGCGGCGTGCTCAGCCTTCTTGGCATTGCTGGCGTGTCCTTCGCCGGGCTTATCATGATGGGGCTAGGCCTCATCGCCAATATTGTGGCCCTGGTGTGGGCCGTCTCGTCACCTCAAGGAGAAGTTCATGTCAAGCGCGCCCGTTAAACAGGAGCATTCTGAGAAGCAATGGGCATCCTGGCTCATTATCATCGTGGCGCTTCTCGCCGTCATTGGGCTGGCGGTGTTCAACTCGGCCACAGGCAAGCAGGACCCAGCCACGGTGGCATCCGCCGACGCCGTGACTGTTGACGTCTCCGTGGACGGCATGGCCTTTGTCCCGTCCTCCATTGACGTGGCCGCGGGCAGTCACCTCGTAGTGAACTTCACCAACACCGGTGACCAGGTACATGACCTGAAGATCGGACGCGAGGAGACCGGACGGGTAGAACCGGGCGAGACCGTGCAGCTGGATGCCGGGGTCATTGAGGAGTCCATCGAAGGATATTGCACGATCGCCGGCCACAAGATGCAGGGCATGACGTTCATGGTCAATGTCGATGACTCCGCTTCGAGTGGGCATGATCATGCGGGGGTATCGGAAAGCACGGGCTCTGCTGGTGCCCCGGCGAAGGTGCCCTCGGTTGCCGAGCGCATGGCAGCTCGCGAAGGTTTCGAAGCCGTCGACGCCTCCCTTGCCCCCGCCGAAGGCGACCTCCATGAGGAAACCTGGGTGATGACTGAGGAAGAGATGGAAGTCGCCCCAGGAGTGCGCCAAACTCGCTGGCTTTTCAACGGGCAGGCGCCCGGACCAACTCTGCGCGGCAAGGTAGGGGATACGTTCCGCATCACCATCAAAAACGAAGGCTCGATGGGGCACTCGGTGGATTTTCATGCCGGTGAGGTCAACCCGGATAAGAACATGAAGACGATCCAGCCGGGTGAATCGCTGACCTATGAATTCGAGGCCCACAGGGCGGGTATCTGGATGTACCACTGCTCAACCATGCCGATGAGTCTGCACATTGCCAACGGCATGGCAGGAGCGGTGATCATCGATCCGCGCGGCGAGGATGCGCTGGCAGACGTCGATGCGGAGTACGTCATGACGGCGAGCGAGGTCTTCCTGGCCTCCGCCGGTAAGGAAGCTGACGGTGCGGATGCGCAGCGAGTCAGCGACGGCGACTATGACCTCACGGCCTTTAACTACTATCCCAATCAATATGACGAAGGCTTAGCCCCGCTGCGCGCGAAGGTGGGCGATACCGTGCGCATCTGGCTGGTTAACCTCGGCCCGGATCTGCCGTTGAGCTTCCACGTCGTGGGCGAGCAATTCGACACCGTGTACAAGGAAGGCGCTTACCTGATTAAGGGCGCGAAGGATTCCGGATCCCAGGCGCTCGACCTTCTACCTGCCCAGGGCGGATTCGTGGAGATGACCTTCAACGAGCCGGGGACCTACTCCTTTGTCAACCACCTCATGACGAACGCGGAGAAGGGCCAGCACGGACAATTCATTGTCGAGTAAACGGCTACAAGCCGAAGGGAGACAGTAAAGCGGCTTGGCAGCGGCCCTCATTTAGAGGGCTGTGCCAAGCCGCTTGAGCATTAACTAGGCGCCGTGCGAGGGAGTCTCGCTGGCATCGAGCTGCGCGCGGTGGGAGCGTACAGGTTCCCACGCGGTGTGACCGCGCATATCAGTGGTGCGGTTATCCCGAGAACGGTAGACCACGTACGGACGGGTGACGTAGCCCACCGGGGCGGAGAAGGCATGCACCAATCGGGTAAATGGCCATACTGCGATAATGGTGAATCCACAAAGCACGTGCACCTTGAATTGCCACGGCACATCCGCCATGGTTTCCGGGTGGAGATTGAACACCAACAAATCACGCAGCCACGGGGAGATGGTCTCACGGTAGTCGTATCCATGAGGCCCACCAAATACCTGGGTGCTTACCGTCGCGATAGTGCCGGAGGCAATCGCTAGGCCAAGCACGAGGTACATCACCTTGTCCGAGGTTGAGGTCGACAGGAAAACGGAGCGATTGACTATGCGGCGGTAGAGCAAGCCGATGAAGCCCAGCACGACGGCGATGGCCGCAAGAGTACCGGGGATGGTGGCGATGAGGTGGTAGACGGCATCGCTAATTCCCATCGCCCGCGTCCAGGATTTGGGAATGGCGAGGCCCATGAGGTGGCCGATGATCACAAAGACCATGCCCCAGTGGAACAGCGGGGAAGAAAGGCGGAGCAGCTTTGACTCGTAGATCTGGGTGGAATGCGTGGTCCAGCCAAACTGGTCTGTGCGCCAGCGCCAGAACGTGCCTACAACGAAGGCAGCGATAGCCAACCACGGGAATGCGCCCCAGAGGAAGTTAGTGAAATAGTCCATGGGTGGTCCTTAAATGTAGTCGGGTTGGGTGGTCGGAAATGGAAGATCAGCGATGCCCACCATCTCTGCCGGTGGGCCCGTGCGGATAAGGTCAACGTATTTTTGCGCGGTGTCGGGATCCACGGCAGGCAGGGATGCGCACACCGCGGTGATGAGCGACGCAAAGGGTGAACCCAAACCCAGCAATGCTGCGCGCAGCACCTCGAGGCCCTGACGGTGGCTGGCCAGCATCTCGATGGCGTGCGCGTGATGAGCGCCCTCAGCCATGGCAACAGCTTCGAGGACCACGCAGAGGTGATCAGCTAGCTCGTCGTCGTTGGGGAAAAGCCCCATCGACTCTAGTTGTTGGCGGAAGGCCAGGATTGCCATGCCGCGTTGGCGGGTATCACCTACCGCATAGTAGGAAAGGTAGAGCGAACACCGGCGGCGCTGATCGAAAGTCTCCACGTAGTGTTCTTCGATGGCTCGTAGGCCGGCTTCTGTGGCCCACGCGGCAAACTCCGAAAAGCAGGTTCGCACTTCCTCAGGCAGCCCGGCGGTAGATTCCTCCACCACGGCAAGCCGCTCAAGGTAGTCCGCGTTGGGGTAGTGGAGCAACACGGCCGCGGACATCGCTACAGTACGGCGTTGCTCTTCGCTCATCCTCACCGGATCCACGAAGTCCGTCGGGACCGGCCCGGTGTGGGTGCGCGCGGTTCGCTTGAGATCCTTCGCCCCGCCCGCGCTGCCGATGCCGGCCGGAGTTCCGTAACCAGCGATGGCGTCGTCAAGCGGCGCGCCCGCTGGACCGCCGTGTGAGGCAGTGCTGCGGTGGGTAGCGCTGAGCTTGGCTGCGGCTCGGCGCTGCGCCAGCTTCTCAAAGATATTCATCCTCGTTCTCCTAGCTTGTACATGCTGGTGTGGACGCTGGCCTTTAATCCTCGCGCTTGGGCGGGAACATGGAATCGGGGCGATCCCCTGTCCAGGACAACAAGGAGACCGGCTGGCCTTCCCCCGATGCTCCAGTGGAGCAGGCCTCGGGTGCTCCCATGCCCAGGTCATGGAAGATCTCATCACTCTGGCGCGCTGGATCGACGCCGCCGAAAGGATCGAGAGCGGAAATGCCACGCGGGGTTTCCGGGGAGGCGGTGGGGATCACATAGCGATCGTCATACTTGGCGATGGACAGCAGGCGATACATAGCCTCCATGTCCTTACCTGTCATGCCCACGGCCTGAGCGATCTCCTCCTGCGGTTCGTTACCGAGGTTGATATCACGCATATAGGAGCGCATGGCCACGAGACGGCGCAGGGACTTTTCCACCGGCACGGTATCGCCCGCAGTGAAGAGGCCTGCGAGGTACTCCAGCGGGATGCGCATATTCGACAACGCACTGAAGAGAATCTTGTGGTCTTCACCGTCATTGCCGGTGGCGCTGACTTGGTCCACGATGGGAGACAGCGGCGGGATGTACCAGACCATGGGGAGGGTGCGGAACTCTGGGTGCAGAGGCAGGGCCACACCGTAGGTGAAGATGAGGTCGTAGATTGGTGAGTTCTGCGCGGCATCGATCCAAGAATGCGGGATACCTTCGGCCTGCGCGGCGCGCACCACCTCAGGGTCGTGGGGGTCGAGCATCACGGACTTCTGTGCCTCGAAGAGGTCCTTCTCGTCCTCAACGGCAGCAGCCTCTGCTACGCGGTCGGCGTCATAAAGGATGACGCCCAGGTAGCGCAGGCGACCGACGCAAGTCTCGGAGCACACGGTGGGCTGGCCCACCTCAAGGCGCGGGTAGCACAGCGTACATTTCTCCGCTTTGCCGGTCTTGTGGTTGAAGTACACCTTCTTATAAGGGCAGCCGGAGACGCACATGCGCCAGCCTCGGCAGCGATCCTGATCCACGAGCACGATGCCGTCCTCAGTGCGCTTATACATGGCACCTGAAGGGCATGAGGAGACGCAGGTGGGGTTGAGGCAGTGCTCGCAAATGCGCGGCAGGTAGAACATGAAGGAGTCTTCGATCTCCTTCTTTACCTGCAGGTTCATCGCATGCAACGTGGGGTCTTGGTCCAGCGTTTCCGTCGAACCGCCCAGGTTATCGTCCCAGTTGGAGGACCATTCAATCTTGTTGATCTCGCGGCCATCGATTTGGGAGACCGGCTTGGCGGTGGGCTGGGTCTTCTGCCCAGGTTTGGCTCCCATGAGGTCCTCATATTGGTAGGACCAGGGTTCGTAGTAGTCCTTGATGGTGGGCAGGTTGGGGTTGTGGAAGAGGGTGGCAAGCTTCTTGAGGCGGCCGCCTGCCTTGGGTTTGAGCCCGCCGCTGGATGTGCGCTCCCAGCCGCCCTTCCACTTCTCCTGGTCCTCCCAGGTGCGCGGGTAGCCCACGCCGGGGCGGGTCTCTACGTTGTTGAACCAGATGTACTCAGTGCCTTCGCGGTTGGTCCAGGCCTGCTTACAGGTCACTGAACAAGTGTGACAGCCGATGCACTTGTCCAGGTTCATGATCATGGAGATTTGTGCCATGACTTTCATTAGTACGTAACCTCCTGTGAACGACGGCGTACGCGGGTGACTTCGTCGCGGTTATTGCCGGTGGGGCCGATGTAGTTGAAGTGGTAGGTCAGCTGGCCGTAGCCACCAGCAATGTGCACCGGCTTAATGGAAATACGGGTCAGCGAGTTGTGCGTACCGCCGCGGCGCCCAGTGTGCTCGTTGAGCGGGGTGCCAACGGTGCGCTCCTGGGCGTGGTTGCAGATCATGGTGCCTTCCGGGATGCGGTGAGAGACAATCGCACGCGCGGAGACCACACCGTTGCGGTTATAGACCTCCACCCACTCGTTATCGCTCACGCCAATCTTGGCGGCGTCCTTATCGGACATCCACACCACCTGGCCACCACGTGAAATGGAGAGCACGTGAAGGTTGTCAAAGTACTGCGAGTGGATGGACCACTTGTTGTGTGTGGTCAAGTACCGCAGCGTGACTTCGACTTCACCGCGCTCGTTCTGCAGAGTTTGGCCCGGGGCGAACTCGCCGTGCATGCGCACGTGGTCGAGAGGTGGGCGGAAAATCGGCAGGGCTTCGCCGTAGTCGAGGAACCAGTCGTGGTCCACGTAGTACTGCATGCGCCCCGTCACGGTGTGCCAGGGTTTATCAAACTCCACGTTGATGCTGAACGCCGTGTAGCGGCGCTTCCCGCGCTTGTCCGCGGTCCACTCCGGCGACGTGATGACTTCAGTCGGGCGTTCCTTAATGGAGTCCCAAGTAATGCGCACATCCTCGTCCGAGGCGCCCAGCGGGGTGAGGTCCTTGCCCGTGCGTGAAGAGAGGAACTCAAATCCCTGCTTGGCCAGCTCGCCGTTGGAGACACCAGAAAGGTGAAGGATGGCGTCGATGACCTTGGTGTCCTTGGTGAGGTCAACCAGTTGGCCCTGCGAGGTCTCTGAGGTGCCGCAGATAAGCTCCAATTCCTTGACCTGCTTGGACACATCGAACTTGGTGCCATGCACGCCGGTTCCGGCCTTCGCCGGCAGGGGACCAAGGTGCGTCCACTTCTCGTAGATCTTGGTGTAATCGCGCTCGACAACGTGCAGCTTGGGCATGGTCTTGCCCGGAATAAGGTGCTGCTTGTCGACGTCCGGCACCACACCGCGCGGCATTCCCATCTCATCGGGGGAGTCGTGGTGGGAAGGCTGCGTGATGATATCGGTCTGAGTACCCAGCCACTTGACCGCCTTATCTGACAGCGAGGCCGCCAAGTCCCTGAAGACCTCGAAATCAGTGCGCGCCTCCCACGGCGGGTTGATGGCGGCATTGAAGGAGTGCAAGTAGGGGTGCATGTCCGTGGAAGACATGTCGTGCTTCTCGTACCAGGTAGCCGCCGGCATGATGATGTCAGAGACCAGCGTGGTCGAAGTGTTGCGGAAATCAGTCGTCATCATGAGGTCGAGCTTGCCCTCAGGAGCTTCGTCGACCCACTTGATGGTCTTGGGACGATCCTCTTCACGGAGCTCCTCAGCACTGGCGTCGGAGTCCACGCCCAGCAGGTGACGCAGGAAGAACTCCGTTCCCTTGGCGGAGGAACCCAGAAGGTTCGTGCGCCAGTTGAGCAGGATGCGCGGCCAGTTTTCCTCGGCCGAAGGGTTATCGTAGGAAAACTCCAATTCGCCGGTGCCGAGCTTCTCCACGACATAGTCGGA
The DNA here is from genome assembly GCF_001808885.1 of Corynebacterium sp. HMSC074E01. Classification (NCBI taxonomy): domain Bacteria; kingdom Bacillati; phylum Actinomycetota; class Actinomycetes; order Mycobacteriales; family Corynebacteriaceae; genus Corynebacterium; species Corynebacterium sp. HMSC074E01. Next base: position 274,676 of record NZ_KV794854.1, on the reverse strand, counting down.
GATGTCCTTGCCTGCCTGCTTAGCCTCTTCCGCGATGATGAGGTTGTTCTTATTGAACTGCGGATAGGCGGGCATCCAACCGCGGCGCATCGATTCAGCCATGGTGTCGGAGACCATCTTGTCTCCGATGCTTCCGCGGCTGGCCAAGGGGGAACCGAGATGCGAGGCACGAGAGTTGTCGTACCGGTACTGCTCGGTGGCGAAGTAGTAGAAACCAGTGGAGATCATGTGGCGCGGCGGGCGCTGCCAGTCTGTCGCCATAGCCCACTGGGTCCAGCCGTTGATGGGGCGCAGTTTTTCCTGGCCCACGTAATGAGCCCAGCCGCCGCCGTTGACGCCCTGCGTGCCGCACATGGAGGTCAGGGCCAGGAACGTGCGGTAGATGGTGTCAGCGTGGAAGTAGTGGTTGACACCGGCTCCCATGATGATTTGGGAGCGACCCTTGGAGTCCGCAGCGTTTTGGGCAAACTCACGTCCGATTCGGATGGCGGTCTCTGCCGGCACACCGGTAAGCTCTTCTTGCCATGCTGGGGTTCCTACCTCGCTGGAGTCGAAGAAGTCCTTCGGCCAACTGCCGGGGAGATTCAGCTCGGGGCGCTCAACGCCGTAGTGGGCCAGCATGATGTCGAAGACGGTGGTCACCTTCGTGCCATTCACGTCACGCACGGGGACTCCGCGGTGGACGATGCCCGCGCCAATGGGGCCATGACCGCCATCGGCGGTTTCTCCCTCCACATCGGCGTCGAGATCGAAGCGGGGGAAGAGAACCTCGGCGGTGCTAAACTCGTCGGTCTCGGCGATAGACATCACTGAGTCAACGTTGTCCTGCGAGAGGTTCCACTTGGCGGAGTCCATATCCCAGCGGTCGGCCATCGTGCCGCCCGGGTCCACGATGCGGCCGTTGGCCTCCATCACGAGTGTGCGGGACTCAGCATTGGCGGACTGCGCCAGGGGGTCAGTGTCCAGCTCAGCAGCGGTGAGGAACTTGCCCGGGGTGTAGGTGCCATCCTCGCGCTCATCGAGGGTGATGAGGAAGGGCGCGTCGGTGTACTTGCGCATGTAGCTGAGGAAATAAGGCTCTTGGCGCTCGACGTGGAAGGTCTTGAGGATGACATGCCCCATGGCAAAAGCGAGGGCAGCATCTGTGCCGGGTTCAATGCGTGCCCACTCGTCGGCGAATTTGGTGTTATCCGCAAAATCGGGAGAGACCACGACCACCTTGGTGCCCTTATAACGGGCCTCGACCATGAAGTGAGCATCCGGGGTGCGGGTGACCGGGATATTCGAGCCCCACATCATGAGATAGGAAGAGTTGTACCAATCTCCGGACTCTGGCACATCGGTCTGGTCACCAAAAGTCTGCGGTGATGCTGGCGGGAGGTCAGCGTACCAATCGTAGAAGGACAGCGCGACGCCGCCGATCATTTGCAGGAAACGAGTTCCCGCACCATAGGAGACCTGGGACATAGCGGGAATGACGGTGAAACCGAAGATGCGGTCCGGGCCGTACTTGCGCAGCGTGTAGACGTGTGCGGCGGCCGCGATGTCGATGGCTTCTTCGTAGGAGATGCGGATGAGACCGCCTTTTCCTCGCTGGGAGACGTAGGCGCGGCGCTTTTCAGGATCCTCCTGAATTGCCTTCCACGCCAGGACGGAATCCCCGTCGTGCTTAGCCTTTTCTTCACGGAACATGTCCACCAAGACACCGCGGGCGTAGGGATAACGTACGCGAGTGGGTGAATAGGTGTACCACGAGAAGGAAGCGCCGCGCGGGCAACCGCGGGGTTCGTACTCCGGCATGTCAGCGCCGGTAGTGGGGTAGTCCACAGCTTGGGACTCCCAGGTGATGACTCCGTCCTTGACGTAGACCTTCCACGAGCACGAGCCGGTGCAGTTGACACCGTGCGTGGAGCGGACCATCTTGTCGAAGGCCCAGCGGTTGCGGTAGAAGACATCAGCTTGACGGCCACCGCGGAGGAAGAGTTGCTGGCCCGAGTCGCTGGCTTCGCCCTTGCGGAGGTGCGCGCCTAGCTTGAACAGCGGGTTTTGTTTGTCGTTGTTGGGCCCATCGTAATAAGCCATGTGGTGGTCTCCTTGAGATAAGTTTCGCGGGGAGAGTCTGTAGCCCCGGTGCGGTTAGCCAGGGAACGGGGCATTGGGGCGGGCGTAGTAGACCCACACCAAGACTGTGGTGATGGCGAAGTACACCACGCAACCCCAGAAGAACGCGGCGGCCGGCATCATGGACAGCAGGACGCCCACGACGAAAGGACCGAAGGCGCCGATCGCGCCGGTCCAGCCAATGACACCGCCAGCTTGGCGCGGCGGCAGGATCATAGGCATCTGTTTAAAGGTTCCGGCGTTACCCAGACCGGTGAAGAAGAACATGATGAGCATTGAACCCAAGAACCACCAGAACTGATCCGGGCTGGAGGGATTCAGGAAGAGTGCGGCGACAGCCGTGAAAACGGTCATTCCCGCACAACCAATGAAGGTCCAGATCGCGCCGCCGAACTTATCGCACAGCGGGCCCCAGAGAGCGCGTACGAGCGCACCAATGAGTGGGCCGAGGAATGCAAAGGCTGCTCCCTTAGGGAGGTTGTCGTAGGAACCGGCGAACTGGGAGTCCGCGCCGAAAGTCTGGTTGATGAGGAGCGCCATCTGGGCGGCGAATCCGGAGAAAGCACCGAAAGTCATGAGATAAACCACGGTGAGAATCCAGGTATTCTTGTTGCCGAAGATGTCTATCTGCTGACGGAAGTTGGCTTTGACCGGCACGTCCTTAAGAACCATCCACGCGACGACGGCGCCGACGAGTGCCCAGGGAACGAGGAAGATGGCGGGGTTGTGGACGAAGATCTCGCCGGTGTCGGTGCGCTGCGGAGCGACAAAGCCGATACCCAGCAGGGTGAATCCCATAAGCCACGGTGCCACGAGCTGGATGAAGGAGATGCCGAAGTTACCGATTCCTGCCTGGATGCCCAGGGCGGTGCCGGACATGCGCTTGGGAAAGAAGTAACCAGTGGAGGGCATGAATCCGGAGAAAACGCCGCCGCCAATACCGGAGAGGAAGGATAGGGTGAGCAGCCACCAGTACGGGGTAGAGGTGTCCTGCACTGCAAAGAACCAGCCCAACATGGGGATGATGAAGAGCAGCGAGGAGAGACTGACTAGTTTTCGGGTGCCGATCATTGCCGGCAGGAACATGAATAGTAGACGGAAGAGTCCGCAAGATAGGCCTGCGATGGAGGTCAGCCAATAGAGCTGTGGCTTGGTGAGATCGAAACCAATCTGGTTGAGCATCGGTGCGATGGCAGACACCAGGTACCAGGTGGCAAAACCGATGATCAGAACGAAAGTGGATACCCACAGAGTGCGCCAGGCAATTTTAGAGTCCCAGCGGGCGGGATCTTCTGGATCCCAGCCTTGGATGACCTTTCCTGAGGTGGTGAGAGCTGACATGATGCCTCTCTTGGTCGAAGTGAACCTGTAACTGCCAAAGTACCCGAGTATCTCCGTTAATATGGCATTTAACAAGAAGAATCTCGTGGAAAATAACGACACAAAAATGTTGCGAAATTCTTTGTCGCTCGGATTTCTACGGGACGGCTGTGTGTGGATTTCAACTTCTGCGATTCTTAACCACTGGAGGAAGAAACATGACGCCATGGACGACATCCATCATCGTCGCCTCGGACCGGGTACTCCGCGGGGAGAAAGCCAATAACGCTGGTTTTCGCGCACAGGAGCTAGCCAAGGAATTCGGCTGCGCGGTGGTGAGCTCCACGGTGGTGGCGGAAAACTTTGAAGCAATCGATGAGGCATTAAGAGCCGCGTTGGAGTCAGGCGCACAGGTGGTAATCATCATTGGTGCAACCGGCACTCATGTTGGAAACGTCACTCCGGAGGTTAGCGAGCGCTACGTGCGCGTGCGCCTACATGGTGTGGAGACCCAAGTGCTCATGGAGGGGCTGAAGAATTCGCCAAAGGCTGGACTGTGCCGGGGCATCATCGGCCTTGACCACCACGGCGGAAACCTCATCATCAATAGTGCATCCTCCCGTGGGGCGGTGGAGGACACCCTTGGTGTGGTGCTGCCTTTGGTGCCGGACATTTTCGGCAGTTGCAGTAGCGGTGACTCTAAACCGAACCACTAATTCTTTGCTCATAAGTCCGCAATTCCTGCGGGGTATCGTAGTCGCGGACCTCCTCACCCACCTGGACGACAGCTACCGAGTCCGCGGCGCGGAGAAGCGAGCGTGCGGAGCGATTGTGCACACGGCCCAGGCGCGTCAATGCGCGGCCTAGAGCGTCAACACGCCACACCGCGCATAGTGGTTGAATCTGGTTTCCTGCGGCAGCAACCGCAACTGAATGCTCACCGAGTCCATCGATGAGGTGCGGAATAGCTATTGGGGACTCCGGCGCGTCGACGGCCAAAACCGCAACGAGTTCGCGCTGAGAGTGCTGAGCTGAGTCGCCTCTTGTGAGGAAGCGGTAGCCAGCCGCGATGCCCGCGGTGGGCCCGCCGTAGAGCGGTGATTCGCAGACCTGCGGGAGGCCCAGCCAGTGTGGGGATACCACCACGCTAGGCGTGCCATAAGGCAGGTAACTGTGCAGCCTGTCGACTAAGCGCTGCCCGCCGACGCGCAGGCTGGCCTTGTCCGCTCCGCCCATGCGGCTGCCACGACCACCGGCGACGATGATGGTGGCATAGGGCGCAGTTCTGGCTAACATGCGGGCAACTCGCGGGACCAGTCACCCGAGCGCCCACCGGACTTGGCGGTAATGCCACAGCGGCGGATGTACGCGGAGCGATCGACACCCTTAACCATGTCAATGATGGATAGTGCTGCCACGTTCACCGCGGTTAAGGCTTCCATTTCCACACCAGTGCGGTCGGCCGTGCGTACGGTGGCCTCGATAAAGACGTGCTCCTCGGCCAGGGAGATGTTGAGTTCACAGCCATGCACACCGATGGTGTGGGCCAAGGGGAGGAGATCCGGAACCTTCTTGGCCGCGGAAATGCCTGCTACCCGCGCCACCGCAAGGACGTCGCCCTTCGGGACGGTGCCATCGCGCAGCGCGCTAAGAACCTCTGGGGAGCAAGCCACTTCGCCCTGTGCGGTGGCAGAGCGCACCGTGGGCTGCTTCTCAGTGACATCGACCATGTAGGCCGAACCGGACTCGTTGAGGTGGGTGAACTTCATGGGTATTTCTCCTTGCTAGAACAGGTAAATCGTTAAGCTGTTATGTACTTCTTCACCAGCATGAACTGCCGCGAAACCGTGCGTGCCTGACAACGAGGCCACGAGGTGACTGCCTACTGTGCGGTGACTAAAAGGTGCGGCCACGGGTACAGGGCCCCGGAAATCCACGTGCACAGGTATCAACGTGGTTTTCGCCGGCGCAGCCGCCGGGAATTTCGTCGCATCGATGGTGGCGTTCACGTGTGGGCGCTGCCAGGGTGTCTCCGGGCGCGGATGCCCTGCCAATGCAGCGATCGCCTGACTGACATAAAGGTGAAAAGACATAAACGCCGCTACCGGATTGCCCGGCAAACTCAGCACCGGTGTGTCCTTCCATTTGGCCTGCCCCTGGGGAGCACCAGGCTTGTGCGCCACGTGCCCGAACCAGGCGTCCTGGTTCTGGCCTAGGGTTTCATGCACGACATCAAAGGCTCCTGCTGAGACCCCGCCGGTCGTGACAATGAGATCACAGCGTTCAGCGAGAGCGTCCAGCTTCGAAGCAAGCTCAGCCGCGTCGTCGCTGCTGTGAAGCGTGTCGATGACCTCCGCGCCGGCCTGGCACGCGAGTGCGCTGAGCATGGGACCATTGGAGTCAGGTATGCGTGTACCGGACTCTGCTGATGCAGTGAGATCATCGTGCGTCTGCCCGCTGAGCTCGGCCCCGGTAGAAATAATCCCAACGCGCGGGCGCAGATACACACTGACGCGTGACACCCCAGCGGAGAGTAGGGCGGCGAGCGTTCCGGCGTCGACAAGCTCGCCAGCGCGCGCAATGACCTCCCCTTGGGCTATGTGCTCGCCACGGGACCGGATGTGACGGCGATGTGGCGCCTCGGTGATAGTGACCTGTTGAGGCACGGGCTGCGGGCCCGGCGCAGTGGTAGTCAATTCGACCGGCACCACACAGAGAGCCGAGTGCTCTTCAGGCACTGGGCCACCAGTCATGATGCGCACAGCCTGGCCTGGGGAAGGCTCGAGCGGAGTACTGCCGGCGGGGACATCACCAACCACCGGAAGCGTCCACGGGCCCGGACCGCCCTCGAGGCTAGAGGCGTGGAGGAGAAAACCATCCATTGCGGAATTGCTAAACGGTGGCAGAGGGAACTTCGCATAAACATCCTGTGCCAACACCAGCCCCACGATGGAGGCATCGACGTCACGCTCGTGACTACGCAGTGGGGATGAGCTGAGAACAAGATCGAGCACCGCGGTGAAGTGCTCCTCTAGGGTGCGGGCGTTGCCCGGGCCGGAAGCACTATGTGGGGAAGCAAAAGGAACAGGTGAATGAGAAGAATTCAGCACGTCAATAGCCTAACAGCGGGATTAAAAGGAACCTTGTAGCGCTTATCCGCCGATTGCAGACATAGGGCGGTCTGGCTGCAAAAAACCTTCGTCGTTAACACCATGGCCTGGAAGCTTGGCCCACATCTCCTTGGCCCACGCGTGTGCCAACTCGGAATCGCTGGCTCCGGCGCGCATGAGATCCCGCAGCGAGGTTTCCGAGTTGCCAAAGAGGCAGTTGCGCACAGCGCCGTCGGTGGTCAGCCGGGTGCGGTCGCAACTGCCGCAGAAAGGACGCGTCACGGAAGCGATGACACCAATGCGCCCTGAGGGAGTGTCAGCATCGAGCCCGGTTGCCTCCCACAGCGCCGCTGGGGCGGAACCCCGCTGCTCGCCCGCAGGTTGCAAGGTGAATGCCTCAGCGAGGCGGGCGAGGATATCATCAGCGGTCACCATCTGTTCCCGATTCCATTGATCGCGCGGCCCCAACGGCATCTGCTCAATAAAACGTAGCTGTGCACCGTGGCCAAGGCAGTAGCGTGCCAAGGGGATGATGTCCTCTTCATTTACCCCGGGCATCACCACAGCATTGACTTTGACCGTGCCTAGACGGCCTTCGCGGTGGGCGGCAGTTGCGGCTTCGATGGCAGCAAAGACATCGATGAGCCTGTCGCGCCGGGTGAGTCGGGCATAGAGGTCAGGATCAATGGTGTCTAGGGAGATGTTGACGCGGTCAAGCCCCGCCTCAATGAGGCCGTCTAGGCGGCGGGGCAGTCCCAAGCCGTTCGTGGTCAGGGCGGTGGCGGGAGCCAGCTGTTCGTCCGTCTGCAGCTGCGTCGTGGCGGCGACTATCTTCTCTAGCGACTTGCGCAGCAAAGGTTCGCCGCCGGTAAAACGCACCTGGCGGATGCCCAATTGGGTCACAGCAATTCTGATGAGGCGGATAGTCTCTTCATCGCTGAGTGTCTGTTCAGTGGGCATCCACTCGAGGCCCTCGGCGGGCATGCAATACGTGCAACGCAGGTTGCAGCGATCCGTCAGCGAGACGCGAAGGTCGCGTGCTTGGCGTCCGTAACGGTCGAGCAGGTCGCGGCGACCATCGCTTAGGGCAGGCGGCAGGTCCGGAGGCGTTGCGTCGGCCCCGCCGCGGGGGATTCCGCGTGGGGAGGGCGTAGGCAGGAAGACGCGATCAGACATTAACCACACTTTAGCCGGAGTAAAAGCAGATCTATAGTCGCTCAGCCCCTTTATTGCGGTGTGCCCTCTTCGGCGTCTAAGCGCTGCGCCTCACCCGGGCCCTTCAGGCGAATGATGTTGTACTCGCCTTCCGCCAGGTGGGCGCGCAGGTCCTTCTTATCGAATTTGCCCACCGAGGTTTTGTCGATGGATTTCACGAAGGTCCAATACTCCGGCAGCATCCAGGAGGGCAGCTCAGAGCGCATGCCATTGCGTAGACGCTCAGCGGTCTCAATGGTGGGACTGATGCCTGCGGCGAGCACGGTGACGGCTAGCGGGCGCTCGACCCACTGCTTGTCGGGGTAGCCAATGACAGCGCATTCGAGCACCACTGGGTTGGCCATGATGAGGTTCTCCAACTGCACGGAGTAGATCCACTCACCACCGGACCGGATGACATCGCGCGCGCGATCCTCCACGGTAAGGAAGCCATCCTCGTTGACGAATCCGACGTCGCCGGTGCGCAGCCAGCCGTCGGCTGTGAACTTCGAGGCCGCATCCTCGACATCCTTGCCGCGGAACTCGTGGGCAGCACCGCCATCCTCTGAGGTGGGTGAGTGATAGTAGGAGCCGGTGACCAAGTTGCCGCGGACCTGAATCTCGCCCGCATTGCGGTCGGTGGTGTTGACCACGTGGCCGTCGTTGACCACGCGGTATTCCAGGGCGGCAGGGAAGCGACCTTGGGAAATGCGGTAGGCCCAGCGGGCCTCACCCGAGGCGCCTGAGGGCGGGCGCGCCACGGTACCTACCGTGGTGGTTTCCGCCATACCCCACACGTGGACCACGTCCACGCCGTAGCGCTCTTCCCAACTCTTGATGAGCTGCGGTGGCACAGGGGAGCCGCCAGCGAAGATCTCCGTCAGCGTCATGCGCTCTGGTGGGTTCTTGAGGTAGTGCACGAAGAGCTGAATCCAAATGGTGGGCACGCCATGGGCCACGCGCGGGGAAGTGGCGGCGATGATCTTGGCCAGGGTGGCGGGGGAGACGTCGGCGTCGGGAAGCACCAGCGGCGTGCCCGTCATCCACGCCGCAAAGGGAACGCCCCAGCTTAAAACGTGATAGATGGGGATGCAGCACAGGAAGGTTTCGCCGTGGGTCACGCACAAGGAATCAGAGGAGCGCAGCTGCATACCTTCCAAGTACAGGGCGCGGTGGGAGTAGAGCACGCCCTTTGGCGCACCGGTGGTGCCGGTGGAATAGCACAGGGCGGCGGCGGTGTGTTCATCCAGAACCGGCCAGTCATACACGGTGGAGCGTCCGTCCAGTAGCTGCTCGTAGCTATACACCTCAACGTTGCCCGGCAGTGGGGTGCTGGGCTTGTCGACGCCCGTGAACACTACCGCGCGCACGCAGTCCACGCCTTCCAGAACCTGGGCTAGTTGCTCGGCGAGGCGACAATCCGCGACGATGACGCGGACCTCGGCGTGGTTGATGATGTGCCGGATCTGATCATTCATCAGCTGCTTGTTGAGCGGGGTAAACACCGCGCCCTTGCAGGCAGTGCCGAAAAGCACCTCGAGGTGCTCGGCGCAATTCCACATCAAGGAGCCCACGCGTTCATCACCGGTGATGCCGAGGGTGTCATGCAGGGCGTGGGCGAAGGCAGCGGCGCGAGCGCCGATATCGGCGAAGGTGGTTTCTTCGCGTTCATTGCCGGGATTGGCGCTGTGCCACGTAACCACCTGGGTTTGGCCGTGGACAGTGGAACCGTACTCCAGGATGCGAGTGAGGGACAGCGGGATATCCTGCATTGTGGAGAGCATGCGCACTACTTTAGCCGTGTCAGTGTGAGCGCGGTGGAAGGATGCGGTATAGTTGTCGGCGACTGGCGGGGAAGGCCTTCTCCGCACCTCCGAGCTCCCTCCACGGCGCACACACCTGCGGTGAAAACTCATGGCAGTCCAACGGTGCACGCGACGGTGAGAGGGGAGAGACACGCTCGCAGTCGCCTTCTTAAAATATCTCCCCGCGATTGACCCGCGGCCGCTTCCTCGAGAACTTTTCAGGAGTTCTGCAAGGAGTTCTTCATGTTCTGTAGCGCAGGGCCGGAGAGGGGGGAGAGCCAAAGAAAACCACCGCCCACGGGGATCGCCGTCGCGTGAACTCGCTGGTGGCGGTGGACCATCTCAATTACACACTGGCTTCCAACGCCCATTCGGAGCGGCACCGCGCACAGTGCAGGTGCAGCACAAGAAACAGCGCGCGTTGGTGAAGCGACGAAAGGATATCCGTGAGCGATACGGACAAGACCGCAGCACAGGATCTCGCATCCCTGAAGCTGCCGGAATTGCGCAAGCTGGCTGCGGAGCGCGGACTTCGCGGCGTTTCTGGCCTGCGCAAGGGGGACCTCATTACCGCACTGACCACCGGCCAGGTTCCGGCACGCGGCGCGAAGGCTGCTGCCGAGGGCGAAGCTAAGGACGCACAGCCGCGTCGCGCCGCCCGCAAGGCCTCGCGCCCTGCCGGTGCTGCTGAGCAAGCCTCCGAGCAGTCGGAGCAGGATAAGAAGCGCCAGCAGGAGCAGCCGCAGCAGCAATCCGAGAATGCCCGCAAGGGCGAGGACGGTGCTCAAGAGTCTGAGCACAAGGGCGGCCACGACGAGCAGCGCTATGAGTCTCGCTCCCAGGCCCGCCGCGCCCGCCGTAACCGTGCGCGCCGTCAGGAGCGCGAGGCCCGCGAAGAGTCCAAGGGCAACGGGAATGACAACGGCGCCGAGGACAACAATGCCAAGTCGGACAACAACGGCAAGTCCGAGGAGAACCAGTCCCGTGGCGGAAAGAACTCCGACAACGGTGACCACGGTAACGGTGGCAATGGCAACAACGGCGGTGGCAATAACGGGGGCGGCAACAACAACCGCCGCGATAACCACCGCAACGACGATGACAACAATGGTGGCGGTGGCCGCCGTAACCGTCGTAACCGTCGCAACCGCCGCGGGCGTGACCGCGATGGCGGCGGCAACGGTGGCAATGACCTGCAGATCCGCGAGGGCGATGAAGTACAGGTAGTTGGCGGCATCCTCGAGGTCGTGGACAACAACGTGGCCTTCCTGCGCACCACCGGTTACCGCGCGGCGAGCTCCGATGTCTTCGTCAACAACAACCTCGTGCGCCGCTTGGGCCTGCGCTCTGGCGACGCCCTGACCGGCAAGGTCAAGGTTTCCGGCCCGACTCACACCCACGGCAACGGCCGCAACCGCCGCAAGTACAACCAGCTGGTGGAGGTTGACACCGTCAACGGCCTGGATCCGTCCACCGCGAAGGAGCGCCCGGACTTCGCCAAGCTCACCCCGCTGTACCCGAACCAGCGCCTGCGTTTGGAGACGGACCCGAAGATCCTCACCACCCGCGTCATCGACCTCATCATGCCGATTGGTAAGGGCCAGCGCGCGCTCATCGTCTCCCCGCCGAAGGCCGGTAAGACGACGATCCTGCAGAACATTGCCAACGCCATCGCCACGAACAACCCGGAGTGCTACCTCATGGTGGTCCTCGTGGACGAGCGCCCCGAAGAGGTCACGGACATGCAGCGCAGCGTCAACGGTGAGGTCATTGCCTCCACCTTTGACCGCCCGCCGTCAGAGCACACCTCCGTGGCGGAGCTGGCTATCGAGCGCGCCAAGCGTCTGGTGGAGCAGGGCAAGGACGTCGTCGTTCTGCTCGACTCCATCACCCGCCTGGGCCGCGCCTACAACAACTCCTCCCCGGCGTCGGGCCGCATCCTGTCCGGTGGTGTGGACTCCAACGCCCTGTACCCGCCGAAGCGCTTCTTGGGCGCTGCCCGCAACATCGAAAACGGTGGCTCACTGACCATCATCGCTACCGCGATGGTGGAGACCGGTTCCACCGGTGACACCGTCATCTTCGAGGAGTTCAAGGGCACCGGCAACGCCGAGCTCAAGCTCGACCGCGCCATCTCCGAGCGCCGCATCTTCCCGGCTGTGGACGTCAACCCCTCCGGTACCCGTAAGGACGAGCTCCTGCTGGTTCCGGAGGAGGCACGCATCATGACCAAGCTGCGCCGCATCCTTTCCGGCCTGGACTCCTTCGCCGCCATTGACCTGCTCATCAAGCAGCTTAAGAAGACCCGCTCCAACGGCGAGTTCCTCATGCAGGTCGCTTCGTCCGCGCCCATGGCGGCAGATACGGACGAGGAGGACTACAAGTAATGTCTAATCAGGTTTCCCTCGTTGATGACATCATCTCCGAGTACCAAGGCATCGAAATGCAGATGGCTGACCCGGAAGTAGCCGGGGATCAGTCGCAATTCCGCAAGCTGTCCAAGCGCTACGCTGAGCTGCGCCCCATCGTCGCCGTCAACGAAGAATTGGTTCAGGCCCGCCAGGACTTGGCCGATGCCAAAGAGATGGCCTACGAGGATCACGAGTTTCAGTCTGAGGTTGACCGACTCGAGCCGCTCGTTGTGCAGCTGGAGGAGCAACTCGCGGATCTGCTAGCCCCGCGCGATGAGCATGACTCCGAGGACATCATCATGGAGATCAAGGCCGGTGCCGGTGGCGAAGAGGCAGCGCTCTTCGCCGGCGACCTGGCCCGCATGTATGAGCGCTTCGCCGACAAGGCAGGTTTCCAGTGGGAGGTTCTGGGCCTCAACGAGTCCGACCTCGGCGGCGTGAAGGATATGTCCATTTCCTTCAAGTCCAAGACCCCCTCGCGCGATGGCGCGTGGAGCGTGTTCAAGTTTGAAGGAGGCGTCCACCGTGTACAGCGCGTGCCGGTGACCGAGTCCCAGGGCCGCATCCAGACCTCTGCGGCTGGTGTGCTGGTCTACCCGGAGCCGGAGGAGATCGACTCTGTCAACATCGATGACAAGGACATCCGTGTCGACGTTTACCGTTCCTCCGGTAAGGGTGGTCAGGGCGTGAACACCACTGACTCCGCTGTGCGTATTACCCACCTGCCCACTGGCTTGGTGGTGACCTGTCAGAAGGAGCGCTCGCAGATTCAGAACAAGGCGCGTGCCCTGCAGGTGCTGCAAGCTCGCCTGGATCAGATGGAGCGCGAGGCCCGCGAGGCCGAGGCTGGCGAGCAGCGTGCCTCTCAGGTGCGCACCATGGACCGCTCGGAGCGCATCCGCACCTATAACTGGCCGGAGAACCGCATCACCGATCACCGCATTGGTTACAAGGCCAACAACCTTGACTCCGTGCTCGACGGCGATATGCAGGATCTCATTGAGGCTCTGCAGGCTCAGGAGCGCGCGGAGCGCCTTGAGGCTGAAGGCTAGAAGGCTAAGGCACGGTTAGATACGGTGACTTTTCACACCTATAAGGAGGCGCTTCGTGATGCCACGGAGCGCCTTCGCGCTGCCGGGGTACCTTCACCCGAGTGGGATGCGCGGCTGTTGGCGGCCCACCTCATTCACTGCGGGCACATGGATATCCCGCTTAACGAGGCTCCGGTCCCCGGCTTTGACGTGGCATACGGGGCGTTGGTGGGGCGTCGTGAAGCGCGCGAGCCCCTTCAACACATCCTGGGAGTGGCGTGGTTTGGACCCCTCGAACTCGAGGTGGGCCCCGGCGTGTTCATCCCGCGCCCGGAGACGGAGGTGCTTGCCGACTGGGGAGTTAAATTTCTAAAGAAATTTAACTCGTTGGGGACGACGAAGACTAACGCGCGTCCTCCCCGCGTCGTGGATTTGTGCGCTGGATCCGGTGCGCTGGCCTTATACGCCGCCCACTACGTGCCGCAGTCCGAGGTGTGGGCAGTGGAGCTTGCCGACGCCGCCCTGGCCTACACCCGCCGCAATGCCGCGAGTACTGTGCGCGACGGTGCGGGATCGGTGGACGTGGTCCAGGGCGACGTCACCGACTCTGAGCTCTTGCTGAAGCTGCACGGCACCGTTGACCTCGTGCTGACCAACCCGCCCTACGTCCCCGAGACCCCGGACCTGGATCCGGAGGTCTACCAAGACCCCCACGAGGCGGTGTTTGGGGGAGAAGACGGCATGGAGACCATCACCGCGATGATCCCGACCATCGCCGCGCTGCTGCGCCCCGGCGGCCGCGTGGGCATCGAGCACGACGACGACACCTCGCACCAGGTGCAAGAAGCCCTACGCGCACACGGAGGGTTTAGCCACATCGAGGTGCTCAAGGACCTGACTGGTACCGCCCGCTTTGTCACAGCAGAGCGGGGAGTACAGTAGATTGGTCGAAGATTGGTCGACAAGCCGATAGGAACGGGATTAAGGAGAGACCAATGCAGGGACAGATTTATAACTGCGCTGACGCGGCAGAACGCGAAGAAGGAATGGCCCTTGCCGTCAAGGCTGCCAAGTCGGGGCGGCTCGTCGTGATGCCCACCGATACGTTGTACGGGTTGGGCTGCGATGCCTTCGATAATGATGCCGTCGCCAGCCTGCTGGCCACCAAGCACCGAGGCCCGGACATGCCGGTACCGGTGCTCGTGGGTTCCTGGGATACCGTCAAAGGCCTTGTCGCTTCGCTGGATGATACCGCCCAAACGCTGATCGAGGCCTTCTGGCCGGGTGGTCTGTCCATTGTGGTCCCCCAAGCGCCTTCGCTTCCCTGGAACCTGGGCGATACCCGCGGCACGGTGATGCTGCGCATGCCACTGCACCCGATTGCTATTGAGCTTTTGCGCGAGGTCGGCCCCATGGCGGTGTCCTCTGCGAATATCTCTGGACAGACTCCGCCCACCACCGCGATTGCTGCGAAGCAGCAGTTGGGCAAGGCGGTCACGGTCTACCTCGACGGGGGAGAAGCTGAGGTGGGCAAGCCTTCCACCATTATCGATCTGTCTGGCCCGCGTCCCTACCTCTTGCGCGAAGGCGCGCTGAGCGCCGAGCAGATTGGTGAAGTCATCGGAGTCTCCGCCGAATCGCTGCGCACCCGCCCGGGCGCCCAATCCTCTTAAGGAGACTTCAGTGGCTGGAACCGGAGTGCCGCTGCGCGAGCTAGCGTTGGTGATATTCGTCGCCGCGGCGTTTACCTACCTCACCACCGGACTGGTGCGCACCTTCTTAGTGCGCAGCGGCCAGGTGGCGGAGATCCGCCTGCGCGATAGTCACTCCCAGCCCACCCCGCAGCTTGGCGGAGTGGCGATGTTTACGGGTTTTGCCGCCGCCGTCTATCTCGCAGGACAGCTTCCAGCCTTGACTCGCGGCTTTATGCCCGTCACGCCAGAGATGAACGCTGTGCTCTGGTCCGCTGCCGCCATCGTGGTTGTCGGTGTGGTGGACGACCTGTTGGAGCTAAGCGCTTTGGTCAAACTCATCGGGCAGCTCGTAGCCGCGGCCATCATGAGCGGATTGGGGCTGACGTGGACGCTTCTCTTTCTGCCTTTTGGTGATGGAACCACGGTCATCCTTGACCAGGTCCAGGGAACACTCTTGACTACTTTCTTTACCGTACTGCTCATTAATGCCATCAACTTCGTCGACGGCCTCGACGGCTTGGCGGCTGGACTGGGAATGATTGCCGGCGGAGCCATCCTGGTTTTCTCCTTGACTGTTCTGCATGACCAGGGCGGTACAGTATCGGCTTATCCGCCCGCGATTATTGCGGCGGCGCTCGTTGGTGTGTGTGCCGGATTCCTTCCGCACAATTTCGAGCCCTCCCGCATCTTCATGGGGGATAGCGGGGCGATGCTGATTGGTTTGTTGCTTGCCGCGGCGTCGACCTCAGCATCCGGCAAGATCAACATGTCCCTCTACGGCACCGTGGACATTGTGGCGCTGATGTCACCCGTCATCGTCGTTATCGCTGCGGTCTTTGTTCCAGTCCTGGACCTTGTCTGGGCGGTTATTCGGCGTGTTTCGCAGGGGCGCTCGCCCTTCGCTGCCGACAAGGCCCACATTCACCACCGGTTGCTGTCGCTGGGGCACACGCATCGCCGCACGGTGCTTGTGCTCTATCTGTGGGTCTCCGCGGTAGCTTTCGGGGCGGTTTCTTTCTCTATCGTTCCGGCCCCCGTCGCGGTGGCGCTGGCTGTTTTCGCGCTCCTCGTAGCCTTTGGCGTGACCTTGATTCCGCTGCGCCAAGGCAAGATTGGCCGCCGTCCGCGTTCTACTAGCGTGGTGCTGGAAACGGATCCTTCCTGAGGTAGGGTATGGGGCTGTGACTGATTCAACGACTTCCGAAGAGCTATCGCCCTATGACGATCATCGTCGTCCCCTCAAGCGCGCCCTGCGCCTCGGGGTCATTGGCCTCGTCGTAGTGACCATCGCGTCCTTGGCTATCTGGGGTGGCGTCCGCGGGTTGCCTGGTATCTGGGGAGTGCTTGTCGGCGCTGCTATCGGAGGCGGCTTCGTGCTCTTTACCGCAGCGTCGGTGCTTCTCACCGCGCGGACTACTCCCTCGACCACGATGGCTGTGGTACTCGGCGGCTGGTTGCTCAAGGTGGTCATCCTGATCATGGTGCTGTTGCTGATTAAGGACTTGGAGTTCTATGACACGATGGCGCTGTTCGTGACTGTGTTGCTAGCACTAGCGGTGACGCTGGGAACCGAGGTCTGGGGCGTCATTACCTCCAACGTGACCTACGTGTCCTAATGCGCCTTAATCTTCATCAAAAGCCACTGCTTCCGGTGACCCCGGGAGGGTGGCTTTTTGTGTAGTAAGACGCTCCTTTCAGCATGCTCATTACCCCCGTCAAGGTGGGAAAACGTGGGTATGTGACCAAATACACTCAGCAGGGTTTTGGCAGAATGCGGGCCTTTTATGAGGCTTTCTAGTGCTGGGCTGTGCCTTTAGGCTCGCAACACTGCCCCCACGTGCGAAAACTTGAGGGCGAACTGATAGCATTCTCTTCGGGTTACCGCGGGTTAGCGTCATGCTATCCCGAAAAAGTACGGTTTATCCTTGCCCTGTTTACGCTGATGTGCGACGGAGTCCGTGAGCAGGGCAAAGAGCTTGAGACGTCCATCGCACCACATAGCCTTCGACAAGCTGTGTGGCCCGAACACGGGAGAGAACGCTGAGCGTTACGACA
This sequence comes from Corynebacterium sp. HMSC074E01, assembly GCF_001808885.1. Classification (NCBI taxonomy): domain Bacteria; kingdom Bacillati; phylum Actinomycetota; class Actinomycetes; order Mycobacteriales; family Corynebacteriaceae; genus Corynebacterium; species Corynebacterium sp. HMSC074E01. Next base: position 257,935 of record NZ_KV794854.1, on the reverse strand, counting down.
TTGGCCATGAAGGGTGAGTTTCACGCACCCGAACTGGATCCAGAATTTTTCCCGGGGCACGTAACCGATGATGGTGATGTCGTCGATCTTTTGTTCGCCGATTTCGCCAACGGTTGGTTCGCTTTGGATCGCATCATGCTGGTTCGCCTGTTCATGGCGGCTATCTTGGTGCTCCTTTTTGTTGTCGCCTTCAGGAACCCGAAGTTGGTTCCTAAAGGATTGCAAAACGTAGCGGAGCATGCGATTGACTTCGTACGAATTCACATCGCAGAAGACATTCTGGGCCGCAAGGAAGGACGCCGTTTCCTTCCTATCTTGGCCACGATCTTCTTCGGTGTTTTGTTCTGGAACGTGGCAACCATTGTTCCAGCCCTAAACATCTCTCCGAATGCTCGTATCGGTATGCCAATCGTGCTGGCAGTCGTTGCGTACATCGCCATGATTTACGCCGGCGCAAAGCGCTTTGGCTTCGGCAAGTTCATCAAGTCCTCGGTGGTTATTCCTAACCTTCCACCGCTGCTGCACGTGCTTGTTGTACCGATTGAGGCTTTCTCTACGTTTGTCATGCGTCCAGTCACGCTGGCTCTTCGTCTTATGGCGAACTTCCTGGCTGGTCACCTCATTTTGGTCCTGTTGTACTCGGCAACGAACTTCTTCTTCTTCCAGTTCAACGGTTGGACCGCACTGAGTGGCCTCACTCTGGTCGCAGCGGTTCTGTTCACGCTGTACGAAATTATCGTCATCTTCCTGCAGGCATACATTTTCGCCCTGCTGACGGCGGTATACATCGAACTGTCGCTGCATGCAGATTCGCACTAACAACAACGCGAACCTCGCGGTTAACTAAATACCCCAGAAATCACCACTTCCCCCGCGGAACAATTCGCGGGAAAACATTGAAAGGGAACGACTTTCATCATGAACGAAATCATTCTTGCTCAGGCTGCTGACGAGTCCACCCTCAAGGGCCTCGGCGCTATCGGCTACGGCATCGCAACCATCGGCCCGGGTCTGGGCATCGGTATCCTCGTCGGCAAGACCGTCGAGGGCATGGCTCGCCAGCCGGAGATGGCCGGCCAGCTGCGTACCACCATGTTCCTGGGTATCGCCTTCGTTGAGGCCCTGGCACTTATCGGCCTCGTTGCAGGCTTCCTGTTCTAAAGAGCGCTTTACACAAAGTAAATCGAACTTTAAGAACGGAGCCCCATGAACAACGTCATTTACTACCTTGCAGCAGAGGGAAGTGAGCACCTGCCGCTGGAGAGCGGCAACTCCATCCTTCTGCCCAAGATGTACGACTTGGTCTGGTCGATCATTCCGTTCGCCATCATCCTGATTGTGTTCTGGAAGCTTGTTCTTCCGGCATACAACAAGATGCTGCAGGAGCGTGAAGACCGGATCGAAGGTGGCCTTAAGCGTGCGGAGGCTCAGCAGGCCGAAGCAAAGGCCGCTCTGGAAAAGTACAATGCTCAGCTCGCTGACGCTCGAGCAGAGGCTGCGGAGATCCGCGAGCAGGCGCGCGAGCGCGGCAAGCTGATCGAGGCAGAGGCTAAGGAAGCTGCAGAGGAAGAGTCTCGTCGCATCCTGACCGCCGGCGAGAAGCAGCTTGAAGCTTCCCGTGCACAGGTCGTGTCTGAGCTGCGTTCCGACATCGGACAGAACTCCATCAACCTGGCAGAGAAGCTGCTCGGCGGCGAACTTTCGGACGCCACCAAGCAGTCCTCCACGATTGATAACTTCCTGTCCGAGCTCGACACTGTGGCACCGGCCGGAAAGTAGGCAACGATGAAGGCAGCTAGCCGCGAAGCACTCGCTACCGTTGAGTCCAAGCTGGATGAGTTTCTCTCCAGCGACCGCTCGGTAGCGACTGCTACCCAGGCAGGCCAGGACCTCTTCGAGGTGGTCCGCGTCCTCGACGGCGACCGCGAACTGCGCGTCGCGCTGACCGACGACGCCGCCACCGCTGAGGAGCGCAAGTCCCTGGTCCAGACCCTTTTCGGCGGGAAGGTCTCCCCGGTAGCACTCCAGGTGCTGCAGGAGGCCGCCGCCGCACAGTGGTCGACGCCGCGTGATATCGCCCGTGGCCTTATCATCCTCGGCCGCCGCGCACTGCTGCGTGGCGCTGAGTTTGAGGGCAAGCTGGGCCAGGTAGAAGACGAGCTCTTCTCCCTGTCGCGCGTGCTTGACCGCGAAGGCGAACTGACCCAGCTGCTTTCAGACCGTACTGCTACGTCCGATCGCAAGGTCGGGCTGCTGGCAAGCGTGCTCTACGGCAAGGTCACGATGGTTACTGAGGCGCTCGCGCTGCAGGCCATTGGCCGCCCGGAGCAGAACCCGATTGATGATCTCGCCGGTTTGGCGGACACCGCAGCCAAGCTGCAGGGCCGTACCATCGCGCGAGTGACCACCGCGGGTGAGCTGAACGATAGCCAGCGGGCAGCACTCGCTGAAAAGCTGGGCAAAATCTATGGTCGTGCGATGTCCATCCACTCTGAGGTTGACACCAGCCTCCTCGGTGGTATGACCATCCGCGTCGGCGACGAAGTCATCGATGGCTCGACGGCAGGCAAGATTGCTCGCCTTCGTGCGCAGATGGCATAAGCCGAAACGACAGAAACGATTAAGTAATTGCTGGAAGATACTACCGAGAGCAGGAAGAACATGGCGGAGCTGACGATCTCCTCCGACGAGATCCGTAGCGCGATTGCGAACTACACCTCGAGCTACTCCGCGGAGGCCTCCCGTGAGGAGGTCGGCGTGGTCATTTCGGCAGCTGACGGTATTGCGCAGGTTTCGGGCCTGCCGTCCGTCATGGCGAATGAGCTGCTCGAGTTCCCCGGCGGCGTGATTGGCGTCGCACAGAACCTTGACACCAACTCCATCGGTGTCGTGGTCTTGGGCAACTTCGAGTCGCTTAAAGAAGGCGACGAGGTCAAGAGGACCGGCGAGGTTCTCTCCATCCCTGTGGGCGAGGAATTCCTCGGCCGCGTAATTAACCCCCTGGGCCAGCCGATCGACGGCATGGGCCCGATCACCGCTGAAGAGGACCGCGTCCTCGAGCTGCAGGCACCGTCCGTGCTGCAGCGTCAGCCGGTGGAAGAGCCGATGCAGACCGGCATCAAGGCTATTGACGCGATGACCCCGATTGGTCGCGGTCAGCGTCAGTTGATCATTGGTGACCGTAAGACGGGTAAGACCGCTGTCTGTATCGACACCATCCTGAACCAGAAGGCTAACTGGGAATCTGGCGACAAGAACAAGCAGGTCCGCTGCATCTACGTCGCCATCGGCCAGAAGGGCTCCACCATTGCTGGTGTGCGCCACACCCTGGAGCAGCACGGCGCCCTGGAGTACACCACCATCGTGGCGGCTCCGGCATCCGATGCCGCCGGCTTCAAGTGGCTGGCACCGTTCTCCGGTGCAGCTCTGGGCCAGCACTGGATGTACCAGGGCAACCACGTCCTGATCATTTACGATGATCTGACCAAGCAGGCTGAGGCCTACCGTGCGATTTCCCTTCTTCTGCGCCGTCCGCCGGGCCGCGAGGCTTACCCGGGCGACGTCTTCTACCTCCACTCCCGTCTGCTGGAGCGCGCAGCGAAGCTCTCCGACGACATGGGTGCAGGTTCCATGACCGCATTGCCGATCATCGAGACCAAGGCGAACGACGTCTCCGCCTTCATTCCGACCAACGTTATTTCTATTACCGACGGCCAGGTCTTCCTGGAGTCCGACCTGTTCAACCAGGGCGTCCGTCCGGCAATTAACGTCGGTGTGTCGGTCTCCCGTGTTGGTGGTGCCGCACAGACCAAGGGTATGAAGAAGGTCGCCGGTAACCTGCGTCTTGAGCTGGCTGCCTACCGCGATCTGCAGGCCTTCGCGGCCTTCGCATCCGACCTGGATCCGGCATCCAAGGCTCAGCTGGAGCGCGGCGAGCGCCTCGTCGAGCTGCTTAAGCAGTCCGAGTCCTCCCCGCAGCCTGTCGAGTACCAGATGGTGTCCATCTTCCTCGCAGACCAGGGCATCTTCGACGTCGTTCCCGTCGAGGACGTACGCCGCTTCGAGAAGGAGCTGCACGATCACCTCAACTCTGCAACCCCGCAGGTGTTCGAGCAGATCCAGGGCGGCACCGCTCTGACCGACGAGTCCAAGGATGCACTTGTTGCAGCAGCTAAGGACTTCATTCCGTCCTTCCGCACGACCGAGGGCAACAACCTCGGCACCGAGGCGCCGGTTGACCCGCTCGCCGCGGATGATGTGAATAAGACCGAGCTCAACGTCTCCCGCAAGACGGCCAAATAGAGTTTCGCACGCTCTAAGAATTAACCGTCTAGAAAGAGAAGGGAGGAGCGAACACCATGGCTAATCTTCGTGAACTGCGTGACCGTATCCGGTCCGTCAATTCCACCAAGAAGATCACCAAGGCACAGGAGCTCATTGCTACCTCGCGCATTACCAAGGCTCAGGCCAGGGTAGAAGCGGCGCAGCCTTATGCACGTGAACTGTCCAACGTGCTCAATAAGCTGGCGGCGCACACGTCCCTGGATCACCCGATGCTCCGGGAACGCGAAGATGCCAAGGTAGCCGCCATTCTCGTGGTCTCTTCTGACCGCGGTATGTGCGGAGGCTACAACAACAACATCTTCAAGAAGGCGGCCGAGCTGGAAGCCCTGCTTCAGAGCGAGGGTTTCGAGACCGTCCGCTACGTGACCGGCAACAAGGGCGTTGGCTTCTACAAGTTCCGTGAGGCTGAGGTCGCAGGCAGCTGGACTGGATTCTCGCAGGATCCGACCTGGGAAAAGACGCACGATGTGCGCCGCCACATTATCGACGGCTTCGTTGCCGGTTCGAATGGCCAGGCCAAGACCCGCGAGGGCATTAACGTGGAGGGCGAGACCGTTCGCGGTTTCGACCAGGTGCACGTTGTGTACACCGAGTTCGAGTCCATGCTGACCCAGACCGCGCGTGTGCAGCAGCTGCTGCCGGTGGTACCGGTTATCGAGGAAGAGGACTACAACCTGGGTGAGTCCGCGCTTTCCGACGCCGAGCCGAACAATCAGATCACTCCTGATTACGACTTCGAGCCGGATGCGGACACCCTGATGGAAGCGCTGCTTCCGCAGTACGTTTCTCGCCTCCTGTTTGCGATGTTCTTGGAGTCCTCGGCCTCCGAGTCCGCCGCACGCCGTACCGCAATGAAGTCTGCAACCGACAACGCTACCGAGCTGGTCAAGGACCTCTCGCGCGTGGCCAACCAGGCACGTCAGGCGCAGATTACCCAAGAAATCACAGAGATCGTCGGTGGCGCTGGGGCGCTCGCCGAAAGCGCAGAAAGTGACTAGATTATGACTACAGCTCTGCAAGAGCAGAACACACAGTCGTCGGCTACCGCCGGCCGTGTGGTGCGTGTCATCGGTCCGGTCGTCGACGTGGAGTTTCCGCGTGGCGGGCTGCCGGCACTGTACAACGCACTGACCGTCGAGGTTTCCCTCGAGGCTGTTGCAAAGACCGTCACCCTTGAGGTCGCTCAGCACCTCGGTGACAACCTCGTCCGTGCCGTGTCCATGGCTCCGACCGACGGCCTTGTCCGCGGTGCCGCCGTGACCGACACTGGCAAGCCGATTTCCGTCCCGGTGGGCGATGTGGTCAAGGGCCACGTCTTCAACGCCCTCGGTGACTGCCTTGACCAGCCGGGTCTGGGCCGCGACGGTGAGCAGTGGGGCATCCACCGCGAGCCGCCGGCATTCGACCAGCTGGAGGGTAAGACCGAGATCCTGGAGACCGGTATTAAGGTCATCGACCTGCTGACCCCGTACGTGAAGGGCGGCAAGATCGGCCTCTTCGGTGGTGCAGGTGTGGGTAAGACCGTTCTTATCCAGGAGATGATTACTCGTATCGCACGCGAGTTCTCCGGTACCTCCGTCTTCGCAGGTGTTGGCGAGCGTACCCGTGAGGGCACCGACCTTTTCCTCGAGATGGAGGAGATGGGCGTTCTTCAGGACACCGCACTTGTCTTCGGCCAGATGGATGAGCCGCCAGGAGTCCGTATGCGCGTGGCTCTGTCCGGCCTGACCATGGCGGAGTACTTCCGCGATGTGCAGAACCAGGACGTGCTGCTGTTCATCGACAACATCTTCCGTTTCACCCAGGCCGGTTCTGAGGTGTCGACCCTTCTGGGCCGTATGCCTTCCGCCGTGGGTTACCAGCCGACTCTGGCTGATGAGATGGGTGTGCTGCAGGAGCGTATTACCTCCACCAAGGGTAAGTCCATTACCTCCCTGCAGGCCGTCTACGTGCCGGCCGATGACTACACCGACCCGGCTCCGGCGACCACCTTCGCCCACCTCGATGCCACCACCGAGTTGGACCGTGGTATTGCTTCGAAGGGTATTTACCCGGCAGTGAACCCGCTGACCTCTACCTCTCGTATTCTGGAGCCGTCCATCGTGGGCGAGCGCCACTACGAGGTGGCACAGCGTGTCATCGGTATTCTGCAGAAGAACAAGGAGCTCCAGGACATCATCGCTATCCTTGGTATGGACGAGCTGTCTGAGGAAGATAAGATCACCGTTCAGCGTGCTCGCCGTATCGAGCGCTTCCTGGGCCAGAACTTCTTCGTCGCAGAGAAGTTCACCGGCCTGCCGGGCTCCTACGTGCCGCTGGCCGATACCATCGACGCTTTCGAGCGCATCTGCAACGGCGAATTCGACCACTACCCGGAGCAGGCTTTCAACGGCCTGGGTGGCTTGGACGATGTCGAGGCTGCGTACAAGAAGCTGACCGAGAAGAAGTAGGGAGAGGCACATGGCTGACATCACCGCCGAATTGGTTTCCGTCGAGCGCCTGCTGTGGACCGGAAAGGCCACCATGGTGACGGCTGAGACCACCGAGGGTGAGATCGGCGTGCTTCCTGGCCATGAGCCCATGGTCGGTCAGTTGATCGACAATGGTGTTGTGACCATCCACCCGGTGGACGGCAAGCGTCTCGTCGCCGCCGTCCAGGGTGGCTTCCTCTCCGTGTCCGAGAACAAAATCACCGTCCTCGCTGACTGGTCCATCTGGGCCTCCGAGGTCGATGAGGCCCAGGCACAGGAAGACCTGAAGTCTGAGCACGAGCTGACGAGGTCTCGTGGCGATGCCGCACTGCGCGCCGCCCGCCGCCACAACAGCTAACGGATGAGCGGAGAGGGAAACGACGGGCAGCAATGACCGCCCTTCCCACTCTCACCTAGGAACCCCACAACCTCATTAAGAGGGGGTGGGGTTTCTTCGTGATCTCAGCAAGAGGGGTACCTCAGGGCTAGCAGGAACTGGCAAGAACTAGCATTGCCTGCTCCAACGGCGGTACAATCAACCCATGAATTCTCAGGTGCTTCAGGGGCTAACAATTCTTTTGGGTCTGTGTGCACTGGTCCTCCTGGTTTTCCTCATCCTGGCGGCGGTGCGCTTTTTCACCGTGCGATCCCGTGGCACGAGCATTCTGTTGCGCCGACTCCCGTCGAAGGACTCTTATACATGGCGTCATGGTCTCGTGCGCTATGACGGTGAGTTCATGAAGTATTTTAAGCTTCGCTCCGTCATGCCCCGCGCCAACAAGCGCTTTAATCGCCTCGACATCGAACTGGGTAGCATCCGCCCTATGGACGATGACGAGGCTTCTTTTATGCCCTCCGGCCACCAAATCATCCAGATTAGCGTCGATGGGCAGGACTATGAGATTGCCTCCGATGCGCAGGGAATTATGGCCTTGAATGCGTGGGTCGAATCCGCGCCGTCGAAGCGTCAAGAGAAGCTGGATTATCACCAGATGCGCCAGCGGGCTACCCGCTTACCCAAGAAGTAGGGGCCCAACGATAGGGTAGAGGGCATGCGTGTTGTCATCGCCCAATGCTCCGTAGATTACGTAGGCCGCCTCGACGCCCACCTTCCCATGGCGGACCGGCTCATCCTCATCAAAGCCGATGGTTCGGTGTCCGTTCATGCGGATGACCGGGCCTATAAACCTTTGAACTGGATGACGCCGCCGTGCACCTTTGAGGAGTCGGCTATTGAGGATATCGACGGCGAAGACACGGGGGAGAAGCTGTGGCTGGTGGAGAACCCGAAAGGTGAGCAGTTGCGCATCACCATCTCGCAGATCCACCAAGAGATCGACATGGAGTTGGGGGAAGACCCAGGCCTGGTCAAAGATGGCGTGGAGGCACACCTACAGGAGCTTCTGGCCGAGCACATCGAAACGTTGGGGGAGAAGTACTCGCTCGTGCGTCGCGAGTATCCCACGGCTATTGGTCCGGTAGACATCATGGCCAAGAATGATAAGAACGAGTTCGTCGCCGTGGAGGTAAAGCGTCGCGGGGGCATCGATGGTGTCGAGCAGCTCACGCGCTACCTTGAGCTGCTCAACCGCGATGATTTGCTAGCACCCGTCCACGGCGTGTTCGCCGCGCAGGAAATCAAGCCCCAGGCGCGGACCTTGGCGGAGGACCGCGGCATTCGTTGCGTCGTCTTGGATTACCAGGAGCTGCGCGGCATCGAGTCCAACGAGCTGCGGTTGTTCTAGTGCCTCGCCGCAACCGCCGAATTCGTGAGGAGCCGCGCTCACTGCCGCGCGATGGCAGCGCCTTCCTCGGCTCGCAGACTGTCCCTGGGCCGCGTTGGACCCATGGCGAGCCTTTCGTTATGAGGCATGTCGGCAGCGCCGCCGCACAGAAGTACTACGTGTGCCCGGGATGCAACCAGAATATTCCTCCCGGGGTGGCGCACATCGTGGCCTGGCCACGGGATACAGGCGGGCGCGGCGAGGACCGCCGCCACTGGCACCGGCACTGCTGGGAGCGGCGGTAGGATAGCGGGCATGATTGTTGCCTTTTCCGTAGCCCCCACCGTTGTGGGTGATGAAAGCGCTGAAATGTCCGAGGCCGTGGCTGAAGCCGTGCGCGTCGTCCGTGCTTCCGGCTTGCCCAATGAGACCAACTCCATGTTCACCATTATTGAAGGTGAATGGGACGAGGTCTTCGCGGTTATCAAGGAGGCCACCGACGCCGTGCGCGCCGTGTCGCCGCGCACGAGCCTGGTGATTAAGGCCGATATCCGTGAAGGTGTGACTGGGCAGATTACCCAAAAAGTAGATTCCGTTAACCGTTACCTGGAGGAGAATAAGTGACCGGACCGTACGTAGGAGGAGCCCTCGACCTAGGCGCCATCAAGCAGCAGGCGGAGGCGCGGGCGCAAGCGAAGTCCACAAATGCCGGAGCTGCTAACTCCGGCGGAGGAATTGCCCCTTTCTTCGAGGTCACCGAGCAGAACTTCGAGAATGACTTGGTGCGCCGCTCTGCGGAAGCACCCGTCATCGCCTTGATTGGCTCGCCGCGCTCCCCGGCCTCCGAGCAGCTCAAGAAGGACTTCGAGGAGATGGCGGCCGCAGGTGGGCTGAAGTTCATCGTCGGCTATATCAACGCCGATGTCGTGCCCCAGGTGGCGCAGGTCTTTGGCGTACAGAATCTGCCGACCACCGTTGCCATCGCCGCCGGCCAGCCCGTCACCAACTTTGAGGGCGGGCAGCCGCGCGAGAACCTGGAGCAGTGGGTAGCGGCGATCGTCGATAAGCTCGGCCCCCAGCTCAAGGGCTTGCCTGACCAAGATGTGGCGGGGGAGAACCCCGAGGAAGAAGCCGCGGATCCGCGCCTGAGCCTTGCTGAGGACGCGCTCAACCGCGGCGATTTCGACGCTGCCATCGCCACCTACGAGGAGATCCTGGCTGCTGAGCCAGACAACGTGGAAATCAAGCAGGCTCGTGATACCACGCTGCTGCTTAAGCGCTTGGACCCAGCGAACCGCAGCGAGGATCCCATCGTCGCTGCGGATGCTGCCCCAGAAGACGTGGCAAAGCAGCTCGACGCCGCCGACGCGGAGGTCGTCGCCGGTGCTCCCGACCGCGCCTTCGAGCGCCTCATTGAGGCGATGAAGCGTACCGCCGGGGGTGACAAGGAGCAGCTCAAGACCCGCCTCTTGGAGCTCTTCGGGCTCTTTGATTCCGGCGACCCGCGCGTGCTGGCCGCGCGCACGAAGCTGGCCAGCGCGTTGTACTAAAGACGGCGTAGTAAAAGGGCCCAAGTTGTGCCGGGCCCGAGAGCGACCTTCCCGGACTGTCGCGGGCTGGACCCTCAGGATGGCTCAGTTGAGTCCTCTCCTGAGGGCCTTTTTGTGTTTGAACTACACCGCGGTGTGAGGTACCTCATGCTAAATTCTTTCTAGTGTTATCACGCACAATTTGTTTTTGCTCTTTCAGGAGGACTCTCATGCGCAAGCTCCTCGGCGTCGTCGGCGCCGCCTCTCTTGCTTTTACCCTTGCTGCCTGCGGAAGCGATAGCTCCGATAGCGCCGGCGGTGCCAACTATGTTCGCGTTCTGGGCACCGAACCGCAGCAGGGGCTCATTCCCGCGATGACGAATGAGAACGGTGGCGGACGTATCGTCGATATGCTGTTTTCCGGATTGGTGTACTACGACGCCGACGGCAACGTGCACAACGAGATGGCGGAGTCCATCGACAAGGAAGGGGACAAGACCTACAAGGTCACGCTCAAGCCTGACCTGAAGTTCTCTGATGGCTCAGCCGTGACGGCCGATTCCTTCGTCGATACGTGGAATTACGCGGTGGCCAACGAACAGCTCAATGAGAGCTTCTTCTCCTCCATCAAGGGCTACGGGGAAGGCGTCAAGGAAATGGAGGGCCTCAAGGTTATCGATGAACGCACCTTCACCATCGAGCTCACCCAGCCAGAAAGCGACTTTCCGAGCCGTTTAGGCTACAACGCTTACTTCCCGGTTCCGGCGGCCGCGCTGGAGGACCCGCAGGGCTTTGGCGAATCCCCGGTGTCGAACGGCCCTTACAAGATCAAGGAATGGAACCACAACCAGAACCTGATCATCGAGCCGAACCCGGAGTACAAGGGGGACCGTGCAGCACAGAACGAGGGCATCGAGTTCGCCTTCTACGCCGATTCCAGCGCAGCCTACATGGACCTGTTGGCGAATAACCTCGATGTCCTCGAAGCGATCCCGTCGTCCGCCTTCGGCAGTTATGAGCAGGACCTAGCCGGCCGCCAGGAAACCAAGCCGGCTGCTACCTACCTGGAAATGTCCATCCACATGGAGACGCCACATTTCAGTGGGGAAGAGGGCACGCTGCGCCGCAAGGCAATCTCGATGGCTATCAACCGCGAGGAAATCGCGGAAACTATCTTCCACGGCACCCGCACCCCAGCCCGGGAGTTCACCTCACCGGTGCTGAACGGATACAACGACAGCCTGCCGGGTTCGGAGAACCTGAACTATAACCCGGAGGAGGCGAAGAAGCTGTGGGCGGAGGCCGATAAGAAGTACGGCGCCTTTGAAGGCGCGTTCCCGATCAACTACAACACCGATGGTGACAACAAGGACTGGGCCGATGCGGTGGCTAATAGCATCAGTAACACGCTGGGAATCCAGGCCGTGGGCAACCCTTACCCGGACTTCAAGTCCTTCCGCGATGCCTACCGCACCGAGCGTATGGACGGCGCATACCGCACCGCCTGGTTCGCCGACTATCCCTCGATGGGTAACTTCCTTGGGCCGAACTTCACCACGGGTGTGGCCTCTAATGACTCTAAGTACTCCAACCCGGAATTCGATGAGCTGATTGTGAAGGCCAACGGCGCCGCGAATGAGGAGGAAGCCGCGAAGCTCTACAACCAGGCGCAAGAGCTGCTGCTGCGTGACCTTCCTTCAATCCCGCTGTTCTACCCGAACGTTGTTGGCGGCTGGTCCGAGAACGTCCAGGACGTGACGTTCAACTGGAAGTCCCTGCCGGTGTATTACGCGGTGAAGAAGAACTAGCGCTTCCATCGTTGAGTTACTGCGGGAGATAGCGCACCTGCTCTAACAAAACTGCCCGAGTTTCCAAAGATCCCCGCCGAGATTCAGGCGAGTTCAGGTGGTGAATGCATCTATACAGCTGGGAGGTTGTGTAGATGTCAGGTGATGAGAAGCTACGTGAGCGGTATGTGCAGGCGTATCTGCATGATGCGTGTCCGATGTCGGTGACCCTCAAGGAGTTGGGGGTCTCGATGGCTCAGGCGAGGGTGTGGCGTCAGGCTGAGGGACTTAGCCGCGGCAAGCGCCATCGGAGCCTGAATGAGGATAAATACAAAAATCAATACCAAAAGGTCGTTGCTCTTGTAGAAAGCGGCCAGTCTGCGCATAGCGCACTGAAAGAGACAGGTTTCCCACAGACGGCTTACCGATACCTTGCGCAAGACGGTATTGAACTCGCCAACAACAGTCGCGGTGGAGCCATACAAATTGAGCGGGATCGCATTGCTAAAGCTTTAAAACTTGTTGATGCTGGCAAAAAGCTATAAGGAAGTCGGCCAGGTAGTTGATCGCTGCGCTGACACGGTGAGAACGTGGCACCATAATCGCATGTCTGGGCGTTTGGTACTCAATGATCATCCCACTGAATCCGAATCGAAGGTAGGACGCGGAAAGCGTCTTATCCGCCATGGCCGAATAGCGATAGCCTATCTGCTGAAGCAGGGCCATACTCACCGTGAGATTGCAGCCCAGCTTGGCCGGAATCAGTCGACGATTAGTAGAGAAATCGCCCGTGGGATGACTGAGCCTGGCTACGATGCCCTCGTGGCGCAAAAGCGGGCTGTAGATCGTTTAGCCGGGCCTAAACCCTGAAGCGTCCTGGTTACCGATATCAACCTCAACATCGAGGTAACGATCTCCAGCTCAGAAGCCTGCCTTTTAGGCGCGATGATGCACAACCGCGACACCGAACGCCTTCAAGCAATTGCCACTACACTGGACGCCGACGACTTCGAAAGCCCAATCTTCGCCCACATCTTCACCGCAATGGCCGACCTGCTTTCCCAATCCCGCCCCTGCGACGCCGCAACCGTCCGAAGCCACCTCGAAGCCCAAGGAGCACATGAAGCCCTGCCTGCTGACGCTATTAACTCCACCGTCGTAGGCCTGCTCACCCTTGGAGCAATCGATCTCCATGTAGGTGAATACGCCCGCCAAGTCGTCAGTACTGTTTAACGCTTGAGCAGCTCACCCGCCGCGCCGCCCACGGAGGACAGTACGGAGAAGGGGACGGTGAGCAGTGCCCAGGTCGGTGCGGAGGACATGAGGGTCATGGCGCCGGCCGGCTTGACCTGCGGCTGGCCGTCAGGGCCGTTGGTGGTGCCGCCGGCCAGGGAGGAGGCCATGGTGCCACCAAGCTGTGCGCCCTGCTGGGCGGCGGAGGACAGCTTCTGCAGGTCTTGTGCGGGCCGGCCTGTGCGGCGGGGGCGACGGTCAGAGCAAGGGCGAAGGCGGTGAGGCCGGCGAGGACGCGGGGCGCATCGAGGGAACTCCTTGAAGTAGGGGATTAGATCCCCTCACCGTAGCAGGTGAGGGGGCTAAGGGGTGGGTTCGGGCGCAGCTAGCTTGCCGATGACGCCAGCTCCCGCAGCGCCGCAGGGCCCTCGGCGTAGAGCTCCAGGAGGCGCCGAGTCTCATCCTGCATGGCCTGATGCGCCGGGCCCTGCCACTTGCGGGAGTCCACGAGGGTTTTGTTCTCCGCGAGAAGGCGGCGCACCGTGGAGGTGAACACCTTGTTGAGGTGGGTGGACACGTTGATCTTGGTCATTCCAGCGGCGATGGCCGCGACCATGTTTTCGTCGGAGACGCCGGAGGACCCGTGGAGCACCAGCGGCACGGGGACGGTGGTGCGCAGCTCGCGGATGCGGTCCAGATCTAGGGCGGCATCGCGGGTGATCATCGCGTGCGAGGAGCCCACAGCCACGGCCAGGAGATCGACGCCGGTGTCGGCCACGAACTGGCGGGCGTCCTCCGGGTCGGTGCGCACGCCGGGGGCGTGGACGCCGTCCTTGCCGCCCACCTCGCCGAGCTCCGCCTCGATGCTCACGCCGCGGTCGTGGCACCACTGGGCCACCTTGCAGGTGGTGGCGCGGTTGTCGTCATCGGGCAGGCGGGAGCCGTCGTACATGATGGAGGTAAAGCCCAGGTCGAGGGCCTCCCGGATTAGTTCCAGATCATCGGCGTGATCCAGGTGGACGCAGACGCGGGCGGAGGACGCCTTGGCAATGGCCAGCGTGGCCAGCGCGATGGGGGCCAGCTGACCGCCGTGGTACTTCACGGCGTTCTGGGAAATCTGGAGAACGACGGGGACATCGGCGAGCTCGGCGGCGCGCACCAGGCTGGCAGCGTTCTCCAGGTGGATGACGTTGAAGGCGCCGAGGCCGACTCCGGCGGCGCGTGCGTCGGCGGCGAGGCTGTGCAGGTTGGCTAGCATGTGAACTCCTTCGTTGGAAAGTTCGAGGTGTGTGGTGGATGGGGTGGGTTTAGGCGGTGATGTGTTCGCGCAGGCGGGCGACGTCGGCGGCATCGATCTCGCCGGCGACGGGGGCAAGCACGGCGGACGCGGACCAGGCGATGCCGTCGCGCAGCGCGGTGGAGAGCTCCTCGCCCGCGGCAAGGGCGGAGACGACGCCCGCGACGAGAGCATCGCCGGCACCGGTGGGGTTGCCCTCCAGAATTGAGTCGAGGCGCGCGGTGACCTCGCCGTCGGGGCCAGAGAGCAGCGCGCCGTCCTCGCCCATGGAGGTGATGATGACGGGGACACCCAGCTGCTGGAGGGCCGCCATCCCGGCGTGGACGTCGGCCGCGCCGGTGGCCTCCAGCAGCTCGTCGCGGTTCGGCTTGAGGATGTCGGCGCCGGCGCGGGCTGCGGCCAACAGGGCCGGGCCGGACGTGTCGATGAGGACGCGGGCGCCCGCGTCGTGGATCGCGGCGACGATATCGGCGAAGATCGTGGGATCCGTCTGCGGTGGCAGGGAGCCAGAGATGGTGACCCAGTCTTTGGATGCCAGGTGTGCGGTGAGATTAGCGATGAGCTGCTCCCAGAGCGACTGGGGGACCGGGGCGCCCGACTCGTTGAGCATCGTCGTGTCCGCGCTGTCGACCACCGCGATGGTCCGGCGTGTCTGCGCCTCGGCCTCGGTCCAGCGCTGGTCGATTCCGGGCGCGAGCTGGTCGAGCAGCTCCTTGAAGAGGACGCCTTCCGTGCCGCCGAGGAAGCCGTAAGTGGCAACGGGCGCGGAGCCGTGGGCATCGGCAAGCCGGGCAACGTTGACACCCTTGCCGCCGGGGCGGTGGGCGACCTCGCGGACGCGGTTGACCTTCTGCAGGACCACCGTGTCCACGGTGTAGGTCACGTCAATGGCCGGATTCGGGGTGATGCAGTGGATAGTCATGGCGATCCCCTAGGCCGTGGCAGAGGAGGCGGAGCCGGACTTGTCGCTCACGCGGAACATGATCTTGAGGCGGTCCTGCTGCGGGTCGCGGATGACCTCGAAGCCCTCGGCGGCGTTGGTGAAGTCGAAGACGTGGGAGATGAAGCCGCGGGCGGACTCGCCTAGGCCGGAGAGGATCTCCACGGCCTCGGACCACTCGTGGCCCGGGTAAGGGGCGGAGTAGGACATCCAGGAGCCGAAGAGTGCGAGTTCCTTGCGCAGGATGTACTCGAACTCTTTGGGCGGAAGAGTCCAGTCCTTGGTGGGGGTGCCAACGAAGACGACCTTGGCCTTCTTGCCCGCGCAGGCCAGGGCCTGGGTGCGCGTGATGGGGGCGCAGGCGGTCTCGATAACCAGAGCCGGCTGGGCGCGGTCCGCTAAGAACTCCTGCGGATCCTGCTGCAGCGAGTTGACGGTGGCCTTCGCCCCGAACTCGGTGGCCTTGCCCAGGACCCAGTCGTTGATGTCCACGACGGTGACGTCCTCGAAGCCGCGGGAGCGCAGGGCGATGAGCGCCATGAGGCCGATGACGCCGCTGCCAAGGATGAGGGTCGGCTTGTTCGTGTCAGCCATGGCCTCCGGGCCGGCCTGGTCCAGCGCGTGGAGAGCAACGGTGAGCGGCTCCACGAGGGCAGCGATGTCGAGCGGCAGGTCGCCCGCGGACTGGACGTTGACGGCGGGGACCAGGACGTAGTCCGCGAAGGCGCCCTGCTGGCGCGAGCCGATGAAGGAGTAGTTGGGACACAGCGAATAGTTGCCGGCCTGGCAGTATTCGCACTCGTGGCACGGGACGAGCGGGGCGACGATGACCTTGTCGCTCTCGGCCACGTCGAGCTCGGTGTTCGGGCCGATGGCCGCGACGGTGCCGGAGAATTCGTGCCCCAGGACCTGCGGGAAGGAGTGGACGCCGCCGTCGAAGTAGCGCGGAATGTCGGAGCCGCAGATGCCGCAGTAGCCGACGCGGATGAGGACCTCGCCGGTGCCGGGGGTGGGGACGGCCTTAGTGATTTCGGTGAATTCCTTGACACCGGTGACGGCGATGGTGGACATGGTGGTGGAGGTGGACATGATTGAACTCCCAAAGGTTGAAACGTGGTGTTTCGGTGTGGTGCGCAGGCGCGCTCAGAGGCGGCACCCGCGTTGAGATGAGGGGCGGATAGGGGTAGCTGCCGGCTAGGCAGCGTTGGTGCCTTCGGCCGGCTGGGCGGACTCGTCCGCCGCGGCGATCTCTTCGTCGGTGCGGTAGATGGTGCCCTTGCGGTACTTGACGTAGGTGTAGGCGAAGGCGCCGACGTACAGCACGAGGATGACCAGCAGGCCGATGCCGAACTCGCCGGACAGGCCCTTGGCCAGCAGGTACGTGAGCGGAGAGCCGCCCTGGTCCAGGGAACCGACCTGGCTTGCGCCGCCCAGCAGGCCCGTGTCGGATGCGAGCTGGGTCTGCAGCCCAACCATCTGGTTGGAAATCCAGATCGTGATGACCATGATGAACGTGCCGGAGATGAGGGTGCGGAACATGTTGCCCTTGTGGACGCCGACTGCCATGGCGACGAAGAAGCCGATGGTGGCCAGGTCGCCGAACGGGAGGACCGTGTTGCCCGGGATGAGGGCCGCGAGGATGACGGTCCACGGGATGAAGATGAGGGAGGCGGAGATGACCTGTGGCTGGCCCAGGAGCAGGGCCGGGTCTAGGCCGATGCGGAACTCGCCGTTGGAGAACCGCTTCTGCAGGATCTTCTTGGCCGAGTCGGCCACCGGCATGAGGCCCTGCATGATGAGCTTGACCACCATGGGCATGAGCAACATGACGGCGCCCATCTCTACAGCGAGCTTGAGGGAGTCGCCGATGGGGTAGCCACCCAGCAGGCCGATGATGAAGCCCAGGATGGAGCCGATGATGAGCGGCTCGCCGAAGACGCCCATGCGCTCTTCGAGCTTTTCCGTGGTGAGGTTGATCTTGTTGAGGCCCGGAATCTTCTCAATAGCGTCGTCCACGACGGTGGCGAAGACGCCCATGTAGGCCGAGGTGCCGTGGGGGATGGCCACGCCCTCGAGTCCGAAGTAGTTATCGGTGACCTTGCCCCACATGTCGCCGAGCTTGTAGGCGATGGCGGCGTGGATAGCGACGCCGAGGATGCCAAGCCAGAAGCTGCCCGTGGCGATCTGGACGATGGCGCCGGTAAAGGCCATGTGCCAGATGTTCCAGATGTCCACGTTGAGGACGCGGGTGGTCTTGGTGAGCAGCATGACCACGTTCACCGCGATGGCGACGGGGATGGCCACGAGGCCGAGGTTCGAGGCCCATGCCATGGGGGAGGTGCCGGGCCAGCCGAGGTCCACGACCGTGAGGCCGAGGTTCCAGTTATCGGCCATGGCCTGGGCGGCTGGGCCCATGGAACTGGTGAGCAAGTCGACGACGAGCGAGATGCCGACGAAGCCGACGCCGATGGTCAGCGCGGAGCGCAGTGACTTAGCAACGGACTGACGCAAGCACAGGGCTAGGACGAAAATGATGAGTGGTAGCATCACCGACGGACCTAGGTCCACAATGTATTGGATTGCGTTGAGAAATGTATCCATTGCGTTCCCTTTCTCGAGTTGGTTTGTGGAGGGGAAACAGGTGCCGCCACGCCAATGGCGGGCATCTGGTTGTTATGAGGGTCAAGCGTCACGCCAATGGCGCTTGACCCTTTGCATTTGAGCTGTTGTGTTGACTGGCGCGATTGCGTCAGCCTCGTGAGAACTAGCCCTTGAGGACGTCGAGAATCTTCTGCTCGGTGACCTCAACGTTGATGCCGGAGACGAAGGCGATGCCGTGGACCACCGGGACGCCGTAATCGCGATCCACCTTGGCGGTGGTGACGATGAGGTCCGCGGTGGAGGCGACGGAGCCCAGCTCACTGATGCGGTTCTGCGAGACGTCGGCCTCGATGCCGTTCTCCTTGCAGAGCTCACGGATGCGGTCGGCGGCCATGGTGGAGGTGGCGACGGCGCCGCCGCAGGCAACGATGATGTTCTTCTTGCTCATGATGATGTCCTTGTCTTGAGTGGTTGTGGTTTGTGGAAGTGGGGTATTCCGTTATACGGGGTTCTCGGAGTTCTCGGGGAACGTGGCTGAAAGGATGGCGGCGAGTGCCTCGGCATCCGGTGCTGCCTGCAGCTCCTCGACGAAGTCCGACTTCTGGATCTTCTTGATGAGCTGGGACAGAAGCTTGACGTGCATGTCGGCCTGGCCAAGGATGAGCAGCAGGACGGTGGAGACCTCCAGCGTGGAGTCTGCGTCTCCGCCCATCTCATGGAAGATAACCGGGGTGTCCAGCGTTGCCACGGCGATGGTGTTGCCGGTGACGAACTCGGCGGAGGTGTGGGGGATGGCCACGCCGCCGGAGATGGGCAGGCCCGTGGGGTACTCGGCCTCGCGGGCGAGCAGCGCGTCGACATATTCGGGCTTGGCGTAGCCGGCCTCGATGGCGGCGTTGCCGAGGACCTTGAACAGCTCCGCCTGGGATTCGACGTGCAGCCGCGGGAACTGAACTGCGGAATCAAAGAGCATCGATAACCTCCGATGTGGTGATGAGTCGGGAACCAGCCGATTCGATGGCGGTGACAATCTCCGCTGAGGGCGACGCGTTGGTAATAAACGCGGTGACGCTGGAGAGATCGTCCAACTTGTGGGGAGCGATCTCGCCGAACTTGGACGAGTCGGCCAGGATGAAGGCGGATCCGCAGTGGGAGAAGGCCTTCTTGGACGTGGCAACCTCCATGGGGTGGAAGTTGGTCACTCCGGCTTGGGCGTTGATGCCCGCGCAGCCGAAGAAACCGACGTGGAAGTACAGGGAATCAATTGCGGACTCCGCAAGCGGGCCGTAGAAAGAGTTCTCGTTCTTGCGCAGGATTCCACCCAGCACGATGGTTTGGATTGTGGGATGTTCGGACAACACTTGGGCGATGGGGAGGGTGTTGGTCACCACGGTGAGACTGAGGTTGGATTTTGCCAACTCCTGTGCCAGGGCGTAGGTGGTAGTTCCGTAGTCGAGAAAGATGGTTTGCCCATTCTCGATGTAGGGAAACGCCAGCGCCGCGATCGTGGCTTTCTCATCCTGGTGGATGCTGCGGCGGCGATCGTAGGCGGACTCCTTCTTACCTTCGGCCAGTTGGGCCCCGCCGTGGACGCGGACGATGGTTCCCTTGTCCTGCAGCTCGTTGAGGTCCTTGCGAATGGTTTCGACGGAGACGTCAAACAATTCCGCCAGCTCGCTGGCACGGACGAATTGTTCGGAGTTGAGGATGTCCACGATTTGCTCGTGGCGCTTCAAGAGATTCACTGTGCTTCCTCCTTTCGCTTCATGTTGTTCCACTTGGAAGTGTGGCAAATATACCAACCCAAACACAAGATTCTGGTTGGAAATAGGTTGGATTCCAGTTGGAAACGATTTCAATTAGTTAGAAAATGCGAGCTACGACAGCCTAAATCAATCACGTGACCGGCGTCACCCCTACCTCTGTGTGGGGGTGGCTGGCGTGGTGGCCCGGCATAGCGAAAGTCACCCACCCTTGCGAGTGAGTGCCTCTACGTTCAGGCGTCCTACGGTGCGCGCAGTGGTGGGTATGCCCTAAAGCAGCATGGTCTGAAGCTGGACTAGTGGAAATACCTTGCACATCTCGGGCCCGCCCGCTAGCCCCACTCCACAATGGGCCCAAGCTTGCTGACCAGGGCGTCGAACTCGGGTTGCGTCCGCTAGCGTGGTGCATCTGTGACCCGCTGATGTCGGTGCCGTGAACGAATGCGGCGACCATCGCGGGTACCTTTCGAATCCTTCTACCTATCCTCGAAAGGAAGCGCACCGCGATGGCCGCTGACCCCCATCATATCGACCCCACCGAGTATCTCGAAGAACTGCTGACCCAAGCCTCCCCAGATTTAATGCGCCAAATGCTTGGCGATTTCATCAACCAGATCCTCTCCGCCCAAGCCGACAGCATCTGCGGCGCTGGTTACGCCACCGTCTCCGATACTCGCACTAATTCCCGCAACGTGGGGTTGCCCGCAAATCGTGGACAAGTAGTGGAGCTACCTAGTGGTTAGGCAGCTATTTCTTTTCTGCTGGTGGTTGAACCGGACTGGTTCTCGAAGTCGACGGGGCTGACCATCCCCAGTGCGGAGTGCCGGCGCCGACGACATCCCCGTGCATCCTACCGCCGCCAATTCGACCACATGGCAGAACAACTGCGCTACGCCGCAGAAACCGCGCCCGAAGACGAACTTATGAACATCATGGTCGAACACGGCATCGGCCAGCGCCACGCCTGGAACCGCTACAAAAACATCAACCTCTAGACGCTCCTCGAAAGCAGCCGCCAGGGGTGTGCACACACGCATGAGACGATCAACGCGCACGCTCACCCCGACAGAAAGGACAGCCATGAGCATGCCTTTAACTCTGACCATTCTCGCTATCGTCGCCCTCGTGGCCTATAACCTTCTCGCCTTGCCGCTAGATCAAGCTGCAGGCGTAACCGTGGGGATTGCCGGGATCTGCGCCGTACAGGCATGGATATACAGTGCTGCTGCCAGCCTGACCTCCGACGGCCTGGGAATGGCGTGGGCCATTGTTTATGCGGGCATCGCCGTCCTGGGCGCTTTCGCCCTGACGGTAGCGATCCGCATCGCGCGCTAGCCCTGGAAGCTTTACCACCTTGCGTGCTTGCGTCTGCTTTGTGGGTGCGGGTGTGTGGGGTGGTTCTTTTTCGCGTGGGAAGCTAGTCGAAGTGAAGTAAACTCGATACCAACCCGCAGTTGCGGGCCTTTGTCATCGAGGGGTTGAACACGAAGTGGTCACCAGAGCAGATTTCGAACTATCTTGCCCGCTGCTTCGGTAAAGGTGGGGAAATGTCGATTAGTCATGAAACCATCTACCAAGCTCTCTATATCCAAGCTAAAGGTGCCTTGCGCCAGTAGTTGAAGGTAGAAAAAGCCCTGTGTTCTGGGCGTACCGGCCGAAGGCCGCAATCGCGCCTGCCAGCTCGCGGTAATCGAAGCTGGATTGGTGAGGACTACCGCATCAGCAAGCGCCCTGCCAGTGTTGAAGACCGTGCTATTCCAGGACATTGGGAAGGCGATCTCATCATCGGGCAAGGAGGCACAACGTCCCTTGTGAACTGCGTGGAACGCAGTACTCGCTACACCATGATCCGCAAACTTGATGTGCATGATTCCGCCACGACTGTC
>NZ_KV794854.1:207678-236260 GCF_001808885.1 Corynebacterium sp. HMSC074E01 | reverse complement strand
TGTCGATAAGTTAATCGAGATGTTTACCGGCAAAATACGCAACATCACCAAAACGCTGACCTGGGACCAAGGCGTGGAACTAGCCCAAGTAGACAGGCTGAGCATCGAACGTGGGCTCGCAGTCTACTTCTGTGATCCGCACTCACCCTGGCAGCGTCCTACCAATGAAAACACCAACGGGCTAGTCCGAGACTTCCTACCCAAAGGAAGCGACTTTAGTACCCTGACCGATAAGGGCGTCCAGCAGATTCAAGATCTACTCAACGGGCGCCCCAGAAAAGTCCTCAACTGGTACACACCGGAAGAGAAAATCCAGGAACTATTCAAGTGATGCATCCACCGCTTGAAACCGCCTGAAAAATCAGCCCAACTTTTGGCAACTAGGGCAGTTGTGTCTCTCAGGCCTTGCTCGCGATGAGCGTGAGCACGCGCCGAGCCAGGCTCGGCGCTAGGCCGCGCAGCTTAGCCGCGGAAGGCATACCACTGCACCGAGTTTGCCGGTAGGTGCAGCTGGACGTGGTTGCCTTCGGAGCGCACGCGGTGGGCAAGGTCATTGCCGGCACCTTGGTAGACGGCGTCGTCTGTGTTGATGACCAGCTCCCACTCGCCATCGCGCGGCAACCAGAGGTCATAGTTCGGCACCGAGCTGCCGGAGAAGTTGCACACCGCCAACAGGGCGGAGCCGTCCTTGCCGTAGCGCACGTAGCCGAGCATGTTGTTATTCGAGTCATCAGCCTTCACCCACTGGAAGCCATCCTGCGTAAAGTCCTGGGTCCACAGGGCCGGCTGTTGCTTGTATACCGCGTTGAGGTCGCGCACCAAGCGCTTAATGCCGTGGTGCCACTCGTTGCCCCAGCCCTCCAAGTTGGACCAGTCCACTGAGTGGCCCTCTGCCCATTCGGTGGTCTGGCCAAACTCCTGGCCCATGAACATTAGCTGCTTGCCCGGGTGGGAGAACATGTAGCCGTACAGCGCGCGCAGGCCTGCGGCCTTGTTCCAGTCATCGCCCGGCATGCGCTCCCATAAGGAGCCCTTGCCGTGGACCACCTCGTCGTGGCTAAAGGGGAGCACGTAGCGCTCCGAGTAGGCGTAGACCATGGAGAAGGTGAGCTCGCCATGGTGGTAGCGGCGGTGAATCGGCTCGTGTTTGAAGTACTCCAGGGTGTCGTTCATCCAGCCCATGTTCCACTTCAGGCTAAAGCCCAGGCCGCCCTCATGCGTCGGGGCGGTCACGCCTGGCCAGGAGGTGGATTCTTCGGCGATGGTCAGCACGCCCGGGTGGGTGCGGTTCAGGGTGGCGTTGGTCTCCTGAAGGAACTGGACGGCCTCGAGGTTCTCGCGGCCGCCGTAGATATTGGGCAGCCACTCTTCGCGGGAGTAGTCGAGGTAGAGCATGGATGCCACGGCGTCGACACGCAGGCCGTCGATGTGGAACTCCTCGGCCCAGTAGAGAGCATTGGCCACGAGGAAGTTGCGCACCTCGTTGCGACCGAAGTCGAAGACATAAGTTCCCCAGTCGGCCTGCTCGCCGCGGCGCGGATCCGGGTGCTCGTAGAGTGCCTGGCCATCGAAGCGGCCCAGCGCCCACTCATCCTTGGGGAAGTGTGCGGGAACCCAGTCGACGAAGACGCCGATGCCTGCCTTGTGCAGATCGTTGATGAGGGCGCGCAGCTCGTCCGGTGTGCCCCAGCGCGCGGTAGGCGCGTAGTAGCCGGAGACCTGGTAGCCCCAGGAGCCGCCGAAGGGGTGCTCGGCCACGGGCAGCAGCTCCACGTGGGTAAAGCCGTGCTCCAGAAGGTAGGGGATCAGCTCTTCACGCAAGGTGTTGTAATCGGCGCCCACCTTCCAGGAACCCACGTGGAGCTCATAGACGCTCATCGGGACGTCGAGGTCCGCGTTCCGCTTGCTCATCCACTCCTCATCGCTCCATTCGAAGCTGGAGCGAGCCACCACGGAGGCGGTTTCCGGCGGGGCAATGGTGCGCTTGGCCAGGGGATCGGCTTTATCGATGCGTGGGGAGTTCTTGCCGTGGACGGCGAATTTGTAGCGCTCGCCTTCGCCTACACCGGGGATGAAGACCTCCCAAATACCGGTGGAGCCGAGGCAACGCATGGGGAATTGGGTTGGGTTCCAGCCGCAGAAGTCACCGACCACGGCCACGCCCTCTGCGTTGGGCGCCCAGACAGCAAACGCCGTGCCTTCGACTACTCCCATGTCGGTGGTGTAGGTCTTGAGGTTGGCACCGAGCACTTCCCACAAGCGTTCGTGGCGGCCCTCGCCGATGAGGTGCTGATCCAAGGTGCCCAGGGTGGGTAGGAAGTGGTAGCCGTCCGCTACTTCGGTAGCGGGCTGGCCCGGGTAGGTGATGCGCAGGCGGTAGTCGGCTTCTTCGGCGAGCGGGGCCTCCCAGATATCATCCCCAACCGCGCGCATAGCAATCGTGTCGGTTGCGGTGACGAGCTCGACGGCTTCGGCACCGGGGCGGCGAGTGCGGACGGTACCGTCGTGCCACCCATAGAAATCATGGGGCGCGTGGTGGCGGCAGTGGTTAAGGCGTTCGAGGTCTGAGGCCGGGATGTTCATACTGACCAAATTACCGAACAACGCCCGCTCGCGGGGCAGAAAAGAAACCCCGCGCTACCCGGAAAGGGGGACGGAATCAGCGCGGGGTGGTGAGGGTTTTAAAAGCCTAGGGGCGGTAGTCGTTCACACGGCGCCACGCTATGCGTTCCTGCAGGTCATGGTGGGCCGGCGGGAGGACGAAGATGTGGGCGACGTCACGCAGCGGCTCCAGACGCACGAAGTTACGGTCGGACCACTCGTAGGCAGCTCCACTGATGGTGTCCTGCACCGTGAAGTGATCGCCCGGGTGGCGGCCCACGGCGGCAAGATCCAGGAAGACTGTGGCCTCCTGTGCATTGCGCGGATCCAGGTTGACCACCACGAGCACCACGTTGCCGGTGGTGGGATCAGCCTTGGAGTAGGCAATGATGGCCTCGTTATCAGTGTTGTGGAAGCGCAGCGTGCGCAGCTGCTGGAGGGCCGGGTTCTCGCGGCGGATGACGTTGAGCAGGCGGATATAGGACTCCAGGGAGTCACCAGACTTGACAGCGGCCTGAAAGTCGCGCGGGCGCAGCTCGTACTTTTCCGAATCGAGGTATTCCTCGCTGCCCGGCTTGACTGCTTGATGCTCGTAGAGTTCGAAGCCGGAGTACACGCCCCACAGCGGGGAGAGCGTGGCAGCCAAAGTGGCGCGGATGGCGAACATGGCGCGCCCGCCGGTCTGCAGAGATTCGTGGAGGATATCCGGGGTATTGACAAAGAGGTTGGGGCGGCAGATATCGGCCTGCTCCACGTGCATCTGCGCGAACTCGGTGAGCTCGTGCTTGGAGGTCTGCCACGTGAAGTAGGTATAAGACTGCGTAAATCCAGCCTTGGCCAAACCGAACAGGCGCGGGGCGCGGGTGAAGGCCTCGGAGAGGAAGATGACTTCTGGGTGGGTCACGTGCACCTTGGAAATCAGCCAATTCCAGAAATTGGCGGGCTTGGTGTGCGGGTTGTCCACGCGGAAGGTGGTGACACCGGCCTCCACCCAGATCATGACGATGCGGTAGATCTCCGCGTAGATGGCATCCGGGTCGTTATCGAAGTTGAGCGGGTAGATGTCCTGGTACTTCTTCGGCGGGTTCTCGGCGTAGGCAATGGTGCCATCGGCCAACACCGTGAAAAACTCTGGGTTGGTCTTGGCCCACGGGTGATCCGGGGAGGCCTGCAGTGCCAAGTCCAGCGCTACCTCCAGGCCCAAGTCGGCGGCCTTCTTGACCAGCTGCTTGAAGTCCTCCATGGTGCCCAGCTCCGGGTGCGTGGTGGAGTGATCCTGGATGGCCCACGGAGAGCCCACATCACCGGGCTCAGCCACCACCGAGTTATTGCGGCCCTTGCGGTGCACCTTGCCAATGGGGTGGATGGGCGGGAAGTAGACGGTATCGAAACCCATGGCTGCCACTCGCTCGAGTGCCCGTGCCGTGGTCTTAAACGTGCCGTGCACGGGGTTGCCCTCTGCATCCCAACCGCCGGTGGAGCGTGGGAAGAGCTCGTACCAGGAGTTGTAGAGTGCCTCGGGGCGCTCTACCAGGACCTCGTGAATGTCACCCTCCACCAGCAGGTGGCGCAGGGGGTGGTGGTGGAGGACGTCCGCGACCTCGTCGGACAGCGCGGTGCGCACGCGCTTGTCGACGTCCACCGACTCATCCTTCAGCTCCTTCGCCGCCTGAAAGAGCAGCTCCGCCTTATCGCTCGGGCACTGGATTGCCGCCTCTTCGAAGAGCTCGGCGCCGTGCAAGAGATCGTTGCTGAGCTCTTGTGCGGATTGACCGGTCTCCATCTTCTTGACCACCGCGTTGCGCCAGGTGGACATCGGATCGGACCAGGCGTCAATGCGGAAGAACCAGCGCCCCGCGGTGGCCGGGCTAAACACGCCGTGGACCCGATCCGGGTTCTCCGGGTCCACCGTCATGGTCACGGCGGAGGTAGATGGGGATTCGGTGTTCCACACCGACAGCGTCGCGGCGACGGCATCGTGGCCCTCACGCCACACCAGCGCGGTAACAGGAACGACTTCTCCGACAACGGCCTTCGAGGCTACATTTCCGGAGAGGGAGGGGCGGACATCGTCGATACCAAGGCGTTGTGTCATGCCCATAGAATAATGCAGCTGTGTCAGTTTCACCGGGGAAGGAGGATATCGGCCACAATGGTGCCTGTGAACACTCCAGAGCAATTGAGCCAGCAAGACCCTGAACTGATGGAAACCGACGAGGATTGGTTGATTGACTTCCGCGGCGTCGAGCTACGACGCGGCGGGCGCACGCTGGTCGGGCCCGTCGACTGGCAGGTGGAGCTCGATGAGCGTTGGGTCATCATCGGCCCCAATGGCGCGGGCAAGACCTCCCTGGTGCGCATGGCCGCCGCCGAAGAATTCCCGTCCGCTGGCGTGGCTTTCCTCATGGGTGAGCGCCTGGGCAAAACGGATATGCGCGATCTGCGCGCCGCCATTGGCATCTCTTCCGCTGCCGTCCAGCACCGCATCCCGGACAACGAGCGCGTAGATGATCTCGTTGTGTCTGCCGGCTATGCGGTCCTCGGCCGCTGGCGTGAGGACTACCAAGACATGGATTTCTCCCGCGCCGATGACATCCTGGCTCAGGTCGGCGCATCCCACTTGGCCAAGCGCACCTGGGGCACCCTTTCCGAAGGCGAGAAGAAGCGCGTCATCCTCGCCCGCGCGCTCATGGCGAACCCAGAGCTGCTCATCCTGGATGAGCCCTCCGCCGGCATGGACTTGGGAGGACGCGAGGACCTGGTGGGCTACCTCGGGGACCTAGCACTCGATGCGGATGCCCCGGCGATTGTCATGATCACCCACCACGTGGAAGAAATCCCTTACGGATTTACCCATGCAATGCTCCTGGATGAGGGTAAGGTCGTGGCCAAAGGACTCATTAATTCTGTCCTGACGTCGGAAAACCTCTCCAAGGCTTTCCACCAACCCATCCAGGTGGACCGCATTGGGGAGAGGTACTTCGCCCGACGAGTCCGCTAACCCCTAGCACATAACCCCTAGTACATAACCTCAGTACGCCTTCTCGACGTATACCTCTCGAATTCTGCTCCTAGCTTGCAGACACGGAAAGTTGCATGAGCCAGTCCATCCACGACAGCCTTGATGCCATCGACCCTGGCGAAACCACGGGCTTTAACGGGGCACGCCTGGCCGCTACTGTCCTCTTGTTACGCGATACCGCGGAGGGCTTGCGCGTGTGGATCCAAGAACGCGTGCACACCATGCGTAATTACCCCGGCCACGTTGTCTTTCCCGGCGGCGGTGTAGACCCGCGTGACTTCCCACCGCGTTCTTGGGACTCCGGCGAACTATGGGCGGGCAGCTCGGTGGTCTCCATGGCACGGCGCATGGGCGTAACCAAGTACAAGGCACACGCCCTTGTCTTCGCGGCCGCCCGGGAGCTTTTCGAGGAGGCCGGCACGCTGCTGGCCATCCGCGAGGACGGCTTGGTTTCCGACGCCTCTCGCTACCACCGTGAGCGCGAGCTGTTAGAAACCCACGAGATTTCCTTCACCGAGTTCCTTGAGCACAACGGCATGCGTGTCGACGCCGACATGCTCTTGCCTTGGTCCCGCTGGGCCGGGGAAGACAACAACCACTGGTTCGACACCTTCTTCTTCATCGGTGTACTACCCGAAGGCCAAGAACCCGATGGAGATACAGGCGAAGCCGACGACGCCGGCTGGTTCGACCCACAACTGGTCCTCGATGGCTGGCGCGCCGGGTTGGTGCGCCTAGCTATCCCGACGTGGGCGCAGCTCAAGCGTTTGACCTCCTACGCCACGGTCAAAGAGGTCTTAGATGATGCCTCCTTCTCCGACCTGCGTCCGATTATCGGCGACCCGCGCGATGATGAGCGCTACCGTGAATACTTCACCACTTTCCCTGTCGACCGCATTTAAGTCGGCCTCGCCCGGCATCAACCGATACAGAAGAAACCTGCATGAGCTACACCCTGGACGAAGTTGCCTTCCTACGCGAGAACGCCGCTACGATCGATGCCGCCGCAGCAGACCTGGAAGGGACCAAGAAGGCGCACCTGCGGGACGTCGCCAAGCTGCAGGCCCAATTCGGTAATTATGGCCGCGCCGTAGCCGAGCTGATCCAAGCCCGCAGTTCCGGCAAGCTACCGGGGCAGTGGCTTATGGATCACGACTCCGCCCAACAGGCCACCCCACCCGCAGTGGCGGCTTATCGCGCGCAGTTCCTTCAGGAACGCAACGTGGACTTCGTCCACGACCTCACCTGCTCCATCGGCACCGAAGGCCAGGCCTATCGCCCCGGCGCTTATGTGGGCAGTGACCTAGACGCCTCACGCGTGGCCATGGCGCACCACAACATTGAGCACCCAGTTTTTCGCGCCGATGCTCTAACCACCACGACGACCGCCCAGGTCTGCATCGCCGACCCTGCGCGGCGACAGGGTGGCAATCGCATCACGCGCCTAGACCAACTGCTACCACCGCCAGCAGATCTGCTGGCCACCCACGGCGAGATGGCCATCAAGTGCGCCCCCGGCATTGATCATTCCGAATGGGAAGGCCTGGCTTGCGTGGTGAGCCTCGATGGCGGGGTGAAGGAAGCCTGCCTGTATACCCCGGGCCTGGGAATGGGGAAGAGGGCAGTGGTCCTCAACACCACGCCCGAAGGAATACACACTGACGTCATCGAGGATGACCTCGACGAAAACGAGCTGCCTGAGGCTGGGCCCATGGGGCGCTTCCTCATCGACCCCGACGGCGCCATCGTGCGCGCCGGGCTGGTGCGCCACTACGCCGCGCGGGAAGGCCTGCACCAGCTGGACCCACGCATTGCTTACCTCACCGGTGACCGCCTGCCTCACGGCACGTCCGGATTTGAATTCATCGAGATGGTCCCCATGAAGAAGCTAAAAGCGGCCATGGCGGCCCACGACGTCGGCTCGCTGGAAATCCTGGTACGCGGGCAAGACGTGAACCCGGACCAGCTGCGTAAGAAGCTCAAGCTCAAAGGCTCCACTGCCAAGACACTCGTGGTCACGCGCATTGGAACGAAGGGAGTCGCGGTGTTGTGCGGACCGCGAGTAGTATCGACCGAAGGTAATTACGCACCCTAATAGTTTCAAAATTTACGGAAGGGGAAGTGCCCACATGCCAGTCATTGTGGCTCTGGTCAAGCACGTACCGGATACGTGGTCAACCAAGACCCTCGAGGCGGACCACACGTTGGACCGTACCTCGGTGGATAACGTCATCGATGAGGTCAACGAGTACTCCGTCGAGCAGGCACTGCGCTTGCGCGACGATAACGCCGACGCCGGCTATGAGGTCGTGGCGCTTAGCATGGGCCCGGCTGCTGCCGATGAGGCTCTGCGCAAGGCACTGGCCATGGGCGCAGACCACGCCGTGCACGTGACGGACGACGCCCTCGCCGGCGCCGACGCCCTGGCTACCGCCTGGGTTCTCAACGCCGCCATCAACAAGGTGGGAGAAAAGTTCGGTGAGGTCCAGGTCATCACCCTGGGCAACAACTCTTCGGATGCCTCCACCGGGCTTATCGCTGGCCTGCTGGCTGAGTATCGCCAGCTGCCCGCACTCACGGAGCTCAAGGCAGCCTCCCTGGCCGGCGCCACCGCCACCGGCACCCGCGAGGACGCCCACGGCCACTGGGAGCTCAGCGCTAACCTGCCGGCCATCCTGTCCTTTACCGATAAGGCCGACAAGCCGCGCTTCCCCAACTTCAAGGGCCTGATGGCTGCCAAGAAGGCTGAGGTCACCACGCTCGCCGTGGCCGACCTGGGCATCGACGGCGTGCCGTCCACCACCACGGTTACCGCCTCCGCGCAGCGACCGGCCCGCACCGCCGGTGAGGTCATCACCGATCCTGATCCGGCCGTGGCTGCTGCCAAGGTCGCGGACTTCCTGGCCGCCAAGAATCTCATCGAGGGTTAAAGGAGAAAAGTTATGTCTCACGTTTATGTCCTGGTTGAGCACGAAGCAGAGCAGCTCAGCCCCGTTACCGGCGAGCTGATTACCGCCGCCCGCGCACTCGGTACCGTCTCCGCCGTGGTCGTGGCCAAGGACGCCGCCACCGCAGCTTCCTTCGACGCCGAGCTGGGCAACTTGGGCGCCGCCCAGGTAGTTCAGGCCATCGCCGCGGACTATGAACAGCGCATCGTCACTCCGGAGGTCGACGCCCTCCACGCCCTGGCCGCCAATAACCCGGCGCCCATCGTGCTGGCTGCCACCCCGACCAACAACGAGATTGCTGGCCGCCTCGCTGCCCGCCTGGGCTCGGGTGCCCTGGTCAACGTCGACGGCATCAATGCTGACGGCTCCGCACACCACACCATCTTCGGCGGCTCCTACGAGACCTCCTCCACGGCCACCGGCTCCGTGGTCTACACCCTGCGCCCGGGCTCCGTGGCTGCCGAACCCCAGCCGGTCACCGCGGCACCCGCTCCCTTCGAGCTGCCTGCCGCCACCGCGAAGGACGTCACCGTCACCTCCTTCACCCCGGCGGAGAAGACCGCCCGTCCGGAGCTGACCTCCGCGAAGGTCGTCGTCGCCGGCGGCCGCGGCGTGGGCGACAAGTTCGCCGACGTGGTGGAGCCGCTTGCCGACGCACTCGGTGGCGCCGTCGGCGCCACCCGCGACGCCGTGGACGAAGGCTTCTACGACCCGGCCCACCAGGTGGGCCAGACCGGCGTGACCGTCTCCCCGAAGCTCTACATCGGCCTGGGTATTTCCGGTGCAATCCAGCACACCTCCGGCATGCAGACCTCGGAGACCATCGTTGTGGTCAACCAGGATCAGGACGAGCCCTTCTTCCAGATCGCCGACCTCGGCGTGGTGGGCGACCTCCACGAGATTGCCCCGGCCCTGGTCTCCGAGCTTGAGTCCCGCAAGGGGGCCGGCAACTAATGGCTCGCTACCTCGATTACGCAGCCACCCAACCCATGCGCCAGTGCGCCATCGACGCCTGGGTCGACGCCGCCGGGTCCCTGAACCCCGGCTCTGCCTATGGCTCCGGGCGCAAGGCGCGCTCCGTGTTGGATGACGCCCGCGAGACCGTCGCCGAGCTGCTCGGCTGCGAACCCATCGAGGTAGTCTTCACTTCCTCCGGCACGGAGGCGGATAACATCGCAATCCAGGGTCTTTTCCGTGCGGGGTCGGATACGACACCGCACATCATCTCGACCCCCATCGAGCACCCCGCCGTCCTGGAGACCGTGGACAAGCTCCGCGCTGAGCACGGCGCTACCGTGGACCTGCTCCCGGTTGATTCCACCGGCCACGTCAACGACTTAAGCGCCCTGGACACCCCGGCCGCGTTGGCCACGTGCATGTGGGCCAACAACGAGACTGGCGCTATTCAGCCGGTCGCGGACATCACCGAGCGCGCCGCCGCACAGAACACCCCGGTTCACATCGATGCCGTGCAGGTCGCCGGCAAGCTACCCATCAACTTCCATGAGCTGGGTGCCACCACACTCGCGGCCAGCGCCCACAAGTTCGGCGGGCCCCGCGGGATTGGCCTGCTGCTCGCACGCCGGACCCCGGCGCCTCAACCCATCGCCTTCGGCGGCGGCCAGGAGCGCGGCATCCGCCCCGGCACCGTGGACGTGGCCAGCGCGAGCGCGCTCGCCGCGGCCCTGCGCGAGTCCGTCGCGGAAATGGAGCAGGAGACCTCCCGCTTGAGCGCACTCCGCGACAAGCTCAAGGCCGGTATTCAGGACAGCATCGACAACGTCATCATCAACTCCGCCGAGCCCACCCTGGCTTCCCACCTCCACGTGTCCTTCCCGGGCACGGATGGTGACAGCCTCATCATGCTTCTCGACGCCTCCGGCATCGAAGCCTCCGCCGGCTCCGCCTGCCACGCGGGCGTTAACCGCATGTCCCACGTACTCGAGGCCATGGGAATCGACGAGGAACACGGTCGCGGCAGCCTTCGCTTCAGCCTGGGCCGCCTCACCACCGACGAGGACATCGACGTGGTCTTGGCAGAGCTTCCGGAGATCATTCGCCGCGCCCGTTCGGTCTAAGGGAAGCGCGGTTTCTAATAACTTAGCCGGACACTTCACGTGTCGGCTTAGCAGTTCTTTTTTGATGGAAACTATCTGTTGCGCTTTCCCCAACTCGGCTTATCCTAGGCATGCCGATTAGTTCAGGCTCGCGGAGCTTGGTCGGAAGGTCGTGGAGGTACAGATGACTTCTTCAATAACGTTGTTCTCGCATGAAGGTGCTCGGTTCGCTTTACCGTTTGGCGAAGGTACTATCCGTTTCGGTGACAGTGCTGAGCAGGTGGTAGCGGTTCTCGGGGAACCGGAGAATCACCCGAGTGAAAGCCCCTTGTACTACTCCCAAGCAAGTATTCAAGTTCACATCGGTGACAACGGTGTCGAATTCATTGAGTTCGCGACCAACCCTGAGAAAGACGGTGTCACGGTGGAATGGGAAGGCCATAACCTCTCCCGCATGAACGCCATCGAGTGCGCCGAGCTGTTGAAGAGGCTCAACCACGGGGCGCGGCTTGCTGATGATCAAGCTCCAGAATCCTATGTTTTCGAGAAACTGGGGCTTAGCGTATGGCAACCGTACGCGCTTGTTGATGCCCTTGAGGAACTCGAGGAAGCGCGAGCTGAGGGCACCGAGGGTGAGGAACTCGAATATTTCGAAGAAGAAGCCAGGATGGCAGAGTGCTTTGACTCGATCGGTCTGGTTTCTCGCGACTACATGAACGAATACTTCTAGGCCCGCCTTTCGCCAGACCCACGTCCCGCTCCACGGAGGCCAGCGAGAACGTGCGAAATTATTGCCACGCCCAAGGGCGAACAAATGGATCCACTGCGGGAGCCCTATCTTGCGGCCTAGCAAACTCTTGTAACTCGTCAAGCGAACTGAGCGACCACACGTCGTCGGTGTTGAGCTCGCGACCAAGCGCGTCCTCGAGAACCACAATCTGACAACTGGACAGCAGCGAAGTGTGCGAGCGCGGCTTGTTGGCGAACTCGAAACAGTGGTCGTAGGGGCGTCGCCAAGCGCTGCCCAAACACTCGCAGTTGTAGTTCACGTCAAAGGAAGCCGGTGGCCACTGCCAAAGGGGAGCAGGTGTGGTGGTGCCGGTGGAGCAAGCTGCGTGAGAAATGTGCCAAAAGAATTCAATGTTACGTGTGTTGCATCTGTGACTGATGTTGTTAAAGCGGTAGTGTGGCGCGCATGAGCCATGCACGTCGCCTTGTTACCGCCGCCGTTACTGCTGTAGCGGCCGTGGCACTGTCCGTATCCACCGCCGTTGCCATTCCGTCCACCGCACCTTCCGGTGTGGATGTCTCCGGAAATAACCACGCGTCCCTTCGCGGAATCGATTGGGATGCCGTGAAGTCTGATGGCCAGTCCTATGCCTTTGTCAAGGCCACTGAAGGCGTTGGGTTTGTTAACAATCACTTCGTACGCGATGCCAATGCTGCCGCAGCTGCTGGACTGAAGGTCGGTGCTTACCACTACGCGCGCCCGGCTGGTGACGCCAAGCAGCAGGCAGCCAGCTTCGCCTCCCAGATTGCACTGGTGCCGACGCAAACCCTGCCGCCGGTGCTCGATATTGAGGTCGATGAAGGCCTGAGCGCCAAGCAGCTGGAGGAGTGGATCGACACCTTCATGACTGAGCTGAAGTCCCTGACCGGCCGCACGCCGATGCTGTATACCTACAAGTACTTCTGGATGGGCCAGATGGGTAACTCCACGCGCTTCTCTGAGTACCCGCTGTGGTTGGCGGCCTACCAGGACACCGCGCCGGACCCGGTCGGTGGTTGGGACAAGCTGGCTTTCTGGCAGCGCTCCGGCAGCGGCCGCGTGGCCGGCATCGAGACCGATGTGGACATGAACCTTTTCAACGGCACTGAGGCCCAGCTGCACTCCTTCTCCGGCGGCAACTACATTGACTTCGGCGGAATCTTGGATGACCTGGTCATCCCGGGCGTTGACTTGGGCGACGACGCCGGCGTTTTGATTGCTGGAATCCTGGCCCTGGCAGCAGGTGCTGTAGCCCTGCCTGCCGTTGCTGATGCCGCCAAGGATGCGGGCCTGGACGTGGATCCGACCGGGCTTATCAAGCAGGCGGAGAAGCTGCTTAACGACGGCACTATCAGCGCCGATGACCTCAAGCGCATGTCCAACAATGACGCCAGCATTGGTGACTTGGCCATCTTCTTGGATAACGCACAGCACCTCCAGGACGTTGACGCCGATAACGTCAGCCAGCAGGATGTGGAGAACGCCGACCGTGCCGCGCGCAGCGCTGGTCACGCCGCGGGTGTAGCCATCCCGGCATTTGATTCCAAGCAGGTAGCGGACCTGCTCAATAGCCTTCGCTAATCCTCGGCGGTTGCGGCGGCGTCGCGGCGCGGAGTCGCGCCCTTCAAGAAGCGGCGGGTCCAAGACTCGTCGCGAAAGTGCGCGGGCACCGCACCGGAAAGCAGCGGTTTAGCAAGCGCGGCGGCTTGCGGGGAGCCGTCGACTGGCAGCTCGGTGTCTGAGCCGATGAGGATAATGTTGCCGTAGCGCCGCCCTTTAAGCATGGGAGGGTCGGCAATAACGGCGACGTGTGCAAAGACCTCCGCCATCCCAGCTAGTTCTACCTTCGCGCCCTGCAGGTCGGAGTGGTCACCGCAGTTGGCCACGTAGAGCCCGCCAGGCGACAAGGTGGCGCGGACGTGCTGGAAGAACTCTTGTGTGGTCAGCGGTTCCGGGGTTGTATCACCTGCGAAGACGTCGCGGATGATGACGTCGAAACGGTTCGGCGGGAAGCCCTCCGTCACCGCGCGTGCCTCGCCGGCGCGGATTTTCACGCGGGGAGCGGCAGGGATATCGGCCAGCTCGCGGATGAGCTCGGCCAGTTTCGCGTCGAGTTCGACGACGGTGTTGTGGGAATCCGGCCAGAGATCCGCGAAGTAGCGGGGGAGCGAGCAGCCACCGCCGCCTAGGTGGAGCAGGCGCTTGCCACGCGCAAGGTTCTCCACAGCTGCGGCAATCCAGCGCATGTACTCAAACTCCAGCGTGCGTGGCTCTTCGGGGATGAGGTGTGAGGAGGGCACGCCGTTAATGTTGAGGATGAAGGCGCCATCGCGGAAAGAGTCGGCTTCGACGACAAGCTCCCCCGTGGAAATCTCGTAGGTGCCCGCGATTGAATCTGTCTTGTTGCGCTTTCTTCCCATAATGCCTTTTAGCTTAGGGAATAGAGCGTGAGTTCAGTGTGTTGGGGTATGGGGTACACCGCGACTAGCCTAAGTGGACGAAAGAAAGAAGAAGGGGAAAGCATGCGAGTATTGGTAGCCATGTCCGGCGGCGTTGATTCCTCGGTCGCCGCGGCACGCGCGGTGGAGGCGGGCCACGATGTCATTGGTGTGCACCTGGCCCTGCACAAGGATGCGCAGCAGACCCGTGAGAAGGCACGCGGTTGCTGCTCCTTGGAGGATTCCGCCGATGCCCGCCGCATTTGCGACAAGCTCGGCATTCCTTTCTATGTGTGGGACTTCTCCGAGGAGTTCAAGGAAGCCGTCATCGGTGACTTCGTTGACTCCTATGCCCGCGGCGAGACCCCGAACCCCTGCCTGCGGTGCAACGAGAAGATCAAGTTCGCAGCCCTCCTGCGCAAGGGCATGGCGCTCGGCTTTGATGCGGTGGCCACGGGCCACTACGCCACTATCGACGATGATGGCTATATGCGCCGCTCCCTGGATGCGAATAAGGACCAGTCCTATGTGCTGGGTGTCATCACCAAGGAAGAGCTGGACCACTGCTTCTTCCCGATTGGTGATACCCCGAAGCCACAAATCCGCGAGGAGGCCAAGCGCCATGGCTTCTCCACGGCAGCCAAGCCGGATTCCTACGACATCTGCTTCATTCCGGACGGCAATACCCAGGCCTTTCTGGGGCGCTCGATTGGGCTGCGTCCAGGCATGATCGTGGACACCGAGGGTAACGAGCTCAAGGAACACGACGGCGCGTGGAACTATACCATCGGCCAGCGCAAGGGCCTCGACATCAAGACGCCGACTGCCGACGGCTCCCCGCGCTACGTCACCGACATCGACGCGGCCACCGGCACCGTCACCGTCGGATCGCGCGCAGACCTGGCCGTGACCCGAATCGAAGCCGACCGCTTGAAGTACCTGCACCCGGCTATGGAGGGCGACTTCGACTGCGAGGTACAGGTCCGCGCCCACGGTTCCGTCGTTCCCTGCCGCGCCCACGTGGACCGCGAGGCCGACCGCATGACGCTGGAGCTGAAGGAGCCTCTTTCCGGTGTGGCTCGTGGCCAGGCTGCCGTGCTCTACCTGCCGAGCCCGGACGAGCTGGGCGATATCGTGCTGGGCTCGGGCACCATCTGCGGGACGGCGTAGATGACGGGATTCGCCCTTGGCCCCATGCCCGGCACCTCCATGGCGGAGGCTGCGGACATCATCATGGGGGAGACCGAACTTCCTGCCATCCCGCAGCTGCCCGAGCGTGGCCTCGGTTCCGACGCGGTGGGCCGCACGGCCAGCATGCTGGAGGCTATCTCCATCGACCGCGGCCCGCGCTCGTGGCGCATGACGGCGCGCCCGCAGTTGCTGACTCGCCGCACGTGGGACCGCTTGGAACGTGACCTCGACGAGGTCCAGGAAGCCTGGGGCGAGACGGTGCCTCGCGTCAAGGTGCAAGCACTCGGTCCATGGACGCTTGCAGCGAGCATTGAGCTTTCCGACGGGCACCGCGTCCTCACCGATCGCGGCGCCTTTCACGAGCTCGCGGAGTCACTTCTCTATGGCGTCCGCGCCCACGCCGCGGATGTCGCGCGCCGCTTCAACGGGGAGGTCGTCGTCCAACTCGACGAGCCCCTGCTTGCCGACGTCATCGCCGGTCGCATCCCCGGCACCACCGACTTCGATACCATCCCGGCGGTTCCAGAGGAGGTCGCTCTTGAGCAGCTCCTTGTCTTCGAGGCCGACTACCTACACGCCCCGCCGCTGTGGTCGCTAGCGCCTGCAGCCTCGACCTTCCTCACGGATTTCCGTGGTCTGGAGACCCCGCGCCACCTGGATGGCCTGGGCGAGCACTTGAATGCCGGCCACCGCATCGGTCTGGGCATTGAAGGCTCCGATGCCCGCGCGGAGGCCATCGCGCTGGCCCGCCACCTTGACCGCATCGGCATGCCGCGCGACCTGCTCGTCGACCGTTTCGACGTCTATCCCGTCAAGGCCTCCGCCAGATCCCTGCGCTCGGTTACCGAGACCGCCGGCATCCTCACTCGCGATGCCGGTGACCTTTAGCTCACCCTCTAATCGACTCTCCCCAGGCTGTCCGTCGTGGTGAAATACGACTCCATATACGGGATGACGAACTGGAGCTGGCCATGGGCAGTGGCTTCGATGAGGTCGGCGTCGATAAGCCTTTGGCGTGTGGCCGACAGCGACCGCACCGTCCGTTCCTGGTGCGCCGCAATGTTCTTGATTTCTGCCGTGCCGTCCTCCATGACCGCGCTCATCGCCTCGAGGAAGAGGCGCTGGGCCGGTGGAAGCGAAAGGGTAGCGGGCTGGTGCACCTGGGCGCCCAAAACCGAGATAGCCTCGGCCGACACTGCCGCGACGTCACCCTCCTCGATGCGGCTTCCACCCTCGCGCTGTGCTGTGCCCCAAGCCAGTGAGCCCACCAGCTGCACCATGTAGGGGTAGCCGCGGGACAGCCGCACCGCGGCCGCTACTGCATCATCGGTGAACTCGAGGCCGGATTGTGAGGCGGTTTCGGTGAAGGCCACCTCGGCGTTCGCGGGGGAGAGCGGGCCCAGAACGAATTTCTGCGCGCGGCGCAGGAAAGTTACACCAGGCAGGTCTAACAGGCGGTTGACTCCCTGTGGAAGTCCTGCAGCGACAATGGCGACGTCGAGCTCATCGCGCACCAAGTCTTGGTAGGTCACGGCCAACGACGTGAGGTCCTCGGCGTCGGCGTCCTGGACCTCGTCGATGGTCAGCAGCACGCCAGTGCCTTCGAGCAGGCCTAAAAGCTCGCGCAGGCGGGTGTTGAGCGTGGGTTTATAGGCTTCCTCGGTGTTGTGTTGGATGCCGATGGTTGCCAAGCCGCCGATCCCCACGCGGTTGACCTTGCTCTTATCCGCCGGGGCCAGCTTGTCCATGATGCGTGGGATGGTGGTGTCAACGAGCTCGTCAACCATGGAGCTGCGGCCTGAGGCCCGCAGGGTAATCCACCCGCGGCTAGAGGCGATATCTTCGAGCTCGTTGAGGAGCACCGTCTTACCGATACCGCGGGCACCGCTGATGATGAGCGAGCGGCCCGGGCTGCCTGGTTGGGAGTCAAGCGCAGCCCGGAAGGTGTCGAGCACTGCCGTGCGCCCGACCCAAAAGAGTGGTGGAACGCCGAAGGTGGGGCGGAAGGGGTTTTCATGTGGGGACATAGCCTCATCCTAGAGCATTGGGAGATTTGGGAGACTTTTTAAACTCAGGAGATTTGGGAGACTTTTCTGAGGGTGTCGACTAGGGAGACCAACTATCTCTCTCGTCCTCTATGCGTCTCGTCCGGCGCGGATTGCGGCGACGACGTCGAAGTCTCCCTTCACATCGATAGGTGCACGCTGGGAGAGTTCGGTCGCCTTTTCTTCGATGGACTTTCTGTTAGCAGTGAATGGGGATGACGCGGCCATAGTGAGGATGTTGCGCACGTAGTCTTCGAGGGAAACACCAGCGGTAGCGGCGCGGTGCTGAAGAGTTGCGATGGTTGTACTGTCTACGTCCTGGATTTCAACGGTGCAGGTAGGGGAGGAGCTCATAGTGCTATCGTACGGGAGCTTCTTGACCAGCGTCTGCGTGGCTAGAAGGCTGCAAGGCCTGCCAAGCTACCGCGCCAATGTGCAGCGAGCAGGCTGCCACAAGGGCGTACCACCAGCCAAAATTCACTGAGGTGTGCCATGGCATGGCGTAGCCGATGAAGAGTATGGCGAGAATCGTAATCGCCGCGGTGACGATGTGATTTGCCGTGGAAAGGGGCTTTCGCAGGGCCTTCCATGCGGCCCAGAGCTCCGAAGCGGTGATGACGGCGAGCGCTACGGTGAGGAACATGCTTACTCCTTAAGATGCGAGCTCGTCGAATAGAGCTTGGGCAAGGTCTTCGGTACCGGCGAGGGAATCGTTGTTGGCGAAGGCGGCGCGCTTGGTCTCTGGTTCGATGATGAGCATCGTGGAATAGCCATAGGTACCGCCGTTGTGCCAGTACCCAGCATTGTTTTCGCTGGGAGGCTGCCAGCCGAAGTCGGTATCGCCGTTGTCCATGAACCACTCGGCGAACTTGGCCATGTCACTCGCCGTGGAACGGATCGCTCCCGCGGGTGCGGAGCCTTCCATCTCCCACGGCTCAGCGTGGCGGCCGGTGGGGGTTAGGCCGCGTGGAGCGTCGTCAGGCACAGAGCCCGGAGTCATGAGATAGGTCTCTGTCATGCCAGCTGGCTCGAAGATGCGTTCCTTGAGCATCTGCTCATAAGGTTGCCCGTCAACGGTCTCGAGCATGTGGCCCAAGAGTCCATAGCCAAGGTTTGAATAGGATTCTTCACCGCGGTCTTTTAGTTCGGCCTCCGTGGCGGCAGCCACGATGTCCTCAATGGTCTCACCTTCATAGGGATTCGAGCCGGTGACACCCGAGGCGAGATTGCTGAGGAGGCTCGCGCTCGCCAGTCGCGGTAGGCCAGAGGTGTGGTCGAGCAATTCTTGGACGGTGACGTCCGCGACGGGCGCATCGCCGACATTGAGGACCTCGCCCACAGTGGTGTCAGTTCTCAGCTTTTCCTCTTCGACGAGCTGGTGGGCCAGTTCGCCGGTGAACATCTTGGTCACGGAGCCGATTTCGACCTCCGTGTGCTCGTCGCTGCCCAGTCCCGCAAAGGTGACCTTGCCGTCCTGGAGGGTAAAAGCGGTGATGTTGTGGAAGCCGGACTCTGAGTGCTCTTCCAACTGGGCAGCTAAGGCTTCGTCACCAGTTTTGTCTTTTGCCAGAGCAATTCTTTGCGGCCCCGTGATGAGCAGGATGGCTGCAACGGCAATGGCAGCGATGACGGCTAGGGAAATTCTACGCATTAGTGGTCCTCGCTCGCGGTGATGATGGTGAGAAGGGGGATTACTCGGGCAGGGCGGATGGAATACTCGCCGCCAGACTTCGTGGTCCAGCCCGCATGGGTCAGCGCGCTCAAGTGGTGGTAGGCGGTGCCAGTTGAGGTGACGATGTCTTCTTCGACAAGCTCAGCGGCTGTCGCGGGTGCAGCGAGCAGGCGGCGCAGGATTTCGCCGCGGATGGGATGGGCAAGCGCGGAGAGTCGCTCGAGATTCTCCGCCCAGCTCTCATCGGTGACGAAGTTGGTGGGGCGCTGCCATTGGTAGGCATAAGTGCGCTTACCGACGTTTATGTTGCCGCCAAAGATGACGGAACCGTCGGGAAGCTGCTCGTTGGGTGCGAGGGCGTCGACCAACCAGTAGGTCGAGTCTTCTCCAGTGGTGGATGCGGGGCCGGCGTCGGTGGGCGTGGTGCGCCCCTCAAGCGCGGCGACGCGCGCTTCAAGTTCTGCGAGGCGTGCTTCGACTTTTGTGTCCATGGTTTCTAGAATTCCAGAAATCCAGAAACCTGGCAAGAGTTAGTTGGGGATTAGGTGCTGGGGTTAAGAAATCATCGGCCAAGCAGTGGAGACATCCGAGGCATCGCGCCCGCGTCCTTCCAGGTACTTCTTGAAGGACTCGCGGTCCTTGTACCACTCGACGGCCTGGTACTCCATGAGCTCGTTGGTATCCATCTGGGCTAGCTCGGGGAAGTGTTGACGCACTTGCTTCCAGGCGACGCGGGCGGCCGCGAGGGCGTCGGCAGTCGCCTCGTGTGCGTTGGTCAATTCCACGCCGTAGTGGGCGGAGACCTCCTCCAAGGTGCGCTTGCCTTTGCGCCACTTGTCCTTAACGCGGTCGATGACGAAAGGATCGAACACTGGGCCGTTTACTGTGAAGTCCCCGGTCAGCGCGCGCAGTACGGAGAGATCGTAGGCGGCGTTGTAGACGATGAGCGTGAGTCCCTCGTCCCAGGCCTGATAGATGGAATCGATCGTCTCCTTGAGCACCTCCTCGTGGGGGCGACCTTCCGCGCGGGCCTTCTCAGTAGTGATGCCGTGGATCTTGGCGGCTTCCTCGGGGATCTCCACGCCGGGGTCAGCGAGCATTTCCCGCTTGTCTACTTCGCGCCCGTCGATACGCACTAGGGCAGAGGTGACGATGCGGGCTTCTTTGGGCTTTACGGAGGTGGTCTCGAGGTCGAAGGAGAGCATGCGGGTGGCGTCGAAGTTCATGGACAACACTCTAGCGCCCGGCTCGGACACGCACTGTGGAAGTGCTGCAG
Organism: Corynebacterium sp. HMSC074E01; assembly: GCF_001808885.1. NCBI lineage: Bacteria > Bacillati > Actinomycetota > Actinomycetes > Mycobacteriales > Corynebacteriaceae > Corynebacterium > Corynebacterium sp. HMSC074E01. Next base: position 216,241 of record NZ_KV794854.1, on the reverse strand, counting down.
AATGGCGATCCGAATCTTGCAGAATGACGATCCAACCCTTGTAGAATGACGGATGAATCATTGCAGAATGACCAACTGCAGGTAGAGTGCTATGTATGGAACGGTATATTAGGCGCGGCATGGAAGGTTTTGCCCGAGAAGCATTGACCTTCTCACCCGTTGTCCACGTCACGGGCGCACGGCAGGTTGGCAAATCGACGTTGACAAGGCATCTCGGCCTTGAACGTGCTGTGTATGTAACGCTGGATGATCCCGCTGCTCTCTCACTAGCGGAAGAGGATCCGACGACCTTTGTGCAGCAAGGTGGTGACGCAACGCTGATTATCGATGAGATTCAGCGGCTTCCCGAGCTCACGCTGCCGTTAAAGGCTGAGGTGGATAGGAACCGCCGGCCAGGTCGATTTATCATTACTGGTTCATCAGATTTTGCTCGGGGCGTGGGTCGGAAGGACTCTCTGGCAGGAAGAATTATTGATCTCCATTTAAACCCACTGAGCCAACAAGAGATTTGTGAAACGGTCAGTGACGGCGCCTTTGTAGATAGGCTCGATGAGCTCGTCGAATTGCCTGTGCGTTCGGTTCCTACGGAACAAGTAGATCGAGCTGGCTTGGTGGACAAAGTGCTCAAGGGCGGCTATCCGGTTGCATTAGAACTGCAAGATCGGATGCGCCGAGCTTGGTTCGAGTCTTATGTTTCACACGTGACGGTGATTGAAGAAACCCTATCCCGGGAAAGCGCACAGCCGGGGAGGCTGCAATCGCTGTTGCGTCTACTCGCAGCGCATCAGGCAGGGGAGTTGGTTCCGGCGAAACTCGCGCGTGAAGCGGAAATCCCAGCGTCTACTGTTCGCTCCTACCTTGATACTTTGTCAAGGCTGTTCCTTTCCTCGCAAGTGAAAGCGTGGAAATCAAATTTGACGTCGAGAGAGATCTCCAAGCCTAAAAGCTGGGTCACTGACTCCGGTTTGGCTTCCTGGTTAGCAGGGCAAACCCGAGACATGCTCATGAATCCTCTGGTGCAGTCGCACCTAGGGCATTTGGTCGAAGGGTTTGTTCTTCAAGAGCTTTCTGCCCAGCAGGGTTGGGCAGAAAACCAGCATCAGCTTCTTCACTGGCGTGATAGCACCGGGATGGAAGCAGACGTTGTGATCGAATTCGCGGACAATAGCATCGCTGCGCTTGAGATTAAATCCGGTGCGACAGTCAAGGCAGGGCAGGTTCGGCATTTGCGTGCACTGAGCGAGAAACTAGGGCCGCGTTTCCGTGGAGGATTTGTCTTGGCTCCGATTCCCTATGTGCAGCCCTTGGGGGACAAACTATGTGCGTTACCGATGTCATTTTTGTGGCGTGGATAGGCCGTTTGGCCAGGTACATGCTGTGTCCGGTAGCCCCGCTACACTGGTGACTCGTGAGTGATGCAGTAGATATCCAACGCGAATGGTCCGAGCTTGCCCAGGAAGTGCGCAAGCACCGTGAGCTGTACTACAACGGCGAGCCGTCAATCCCGGATGCGGACTTTGACGCCCTTTTTCAGCGCTTGTTGACCCTGGAAGCAGAGCACCCGGAGCTTCAAACTCCGGATTCGCCTACCCAGCAGGTCGGTGCCGCGCCGGAAGGTGCCGTTGACATCGAGCATCTGGAGCGCCTGTACAGCTTGGACAACGTCTTCAGTGCGGATGAGCTGCAGGACTGGCTGGACCGTACCCCGGCAAAGGCCTACCTCACTGAGCTGAAGATCGACGGTCTGTCCATTGACTTGGTCTACCGCGACGGCAAGCTCGCCACGGCCGCCACGCGTGGTGATGGTCGCGTCGGTGAGGACATCACTGCCAACGCACGTGTTATCCCCGACATCCCTCATGAGTTGGCGGGCAGCGAAGAATACCCGGTTCCCTCCCTGGTAGAGGTCCGCGGCGAGGTGTACATGCGCCCGGATGAATTTGAGGAGATTAACTCCGCACGCCGCGAGGATGGCAAGCCGACCTTTGCCAACCCCCGCAACGCGGCGGCGGGTGGGCTGCGCATGAAGGACCCGGAGGACGTCAAGAAGCGTCGGCTCCACATGGTCTGCCACGGCATCGGCGCGCGCGAGGGCTTCCAGCCCGCCTCGCAGCACGATGCCTACAAGGCCCTCGAGGCCTGGGGATTCCCGGTGTCGCCCTATACCCAGCGAGTCACCACCGCCAAGGAGGTTCAGGAGCGCGTGACCTACTGGGAGGAGCACCGCCACGACGCCTACTTTGAGATGGACGGTCTCGTCATCAAGGTCGATGATCTGGCCATCCAGCGCGCCTTGGGTGCGACTTCGCGCGCGCCGCGCTGGGCTATTGCCTATAAATACCCGCCGGAGGAGGTCACCACCAAGCTGCTCAACATCGAGGTAGGTGTGGGACGTACCGGGCGCGTGACGCCTTTCGCCATCATGGAACCAGTCTTTGTCTCCGGCTCGACGGTCTCCATGGCCACCCTGCATAACCAATTCGAGGTCAAGAACAAGAATGTCCTCATTGGGGATACCATCATCATCCGCAAGGCCGGAGAGATCATCCCCGAGGTCCTCGGCCCCGTTCTGGATAAGCGCGATGGCAGCGAGACCGAATGGGTCTTTCCGGAGAACTGCCCTGCCTGCGGCACGAAGCTGGCTCCGCAGAAGGAAGGCGACCAGGACTGGCGCTGCCCCAATACCCGCAGCTGCCCAGCGCAGCTGGCGGCGCGTCTGGAGTATTTGGCCTCCCGCAAGGCACTCGACATTGGTGAGCTGGGAGAGAAGGCAGCCACAGATCTGATTTCTTCCGGTGTGCTCGTGGACGAGGCGGAACTCTTTGACCTCGATGAAGACGCCCTCCTCAAATCTTCGGTTTATACCACTCAGAAGGGCGCGCTCAACGCCTCTGGTAAAAAGCTGCTGGAGAACCTCAAGACGGCCCGCCAAGCCGAGTTCTGGCGAGTGCTCGTAGCGCTGTCCATTCGCCACGTCGGCCCCATTGCGGCGCGTGCGCTAGTCGCCCGCTTCGGCTCCATGGAGGCGCTGCGCGCGGCTTCGGTGGAGGAGCTGGCGGATACCGACGGCGTGGGCAGCATCATCGCGGAATCCTTCAAGCAGTGGTTCGAGGTGGATTGGCACGACAACATCGTGCAGAAGTGGACCGCGGCCGGGGTCACCATGGCGGAGGAAGTCAGCGATAAACCAGCGCAGACGCTTGAAGGAATTACCGTGGTAGTGACCGGCACCTTGGAGAACTTCACTCGTGATTCGGCCAAGGAGGCCATTATCACCCGCGGCGGAAAGGCATCCGGTTCGGTGTCGAAGAAGACCAACTACGTCGTCGTAGGAGAAAACGCCGGTTCAAAGGAACAGAAGGCCCGCGACCTTGGCTTGACCATCTTGGATGAGGAGGGCTTCAACCGACTCCTTGAAACGGGCGAGGCATGAAGTTAGCCGCCTTCGACCTGGACGGCACTATCTACTTTGATGGGCACATGCCCGAGGACGTGCCGGAGGCGATTGCCGGTTGGCGCGCTGCGGGCAACCTTGCCGTCGTGGCCACGGGGAAGTCTCCCTATTCGGCCCGCCGAGCCCTCGAGCCTTTTGGCGTTGACTTCGACTACTACCTGCTCTGCAACGGCACGGTCATCACGGATGGTTCCTATGAGCTGCTCTATGAAAGCCACGTGCCGCCCGAGGTAGTCCGCGCTGTGTATGAGCGGGTTCGTGATATTCCGAAGCTCGACTTGTATTGCACGCGCCTGGAAGGCCCAGACGGTCACCTCGTCCGCAACGTAGGGGGCGTGCACAATCCCATCATCAGCGAGCCAGTGCCGGTAGCGCCCGAGCGCATCGAGAAGGAGGCCTTTCCCCTCGTTGCCGCCTGGACGCCGGGTAACCCGGAGCTACAGAAAGAGATTGCCCAGTGGGGCACCGACCGTTTTCCCGTCGGGACCGCGATGAACCGCAACTTCTTCGACATTACGCCGCCCGGTCACGACAAGGGTTTTGCCTTGACCTGGCTCCTTCGTCTCCTGGAAGTTGAGCGTTCCGAGATCGAGCTCATCACCTTCGGGGACGGCCACAATGACCTGCCCATGCATGCGCTTGCCGACGTCTCCCTGACCTTCCCCTGGGCGCAACCCGACATCCAGGAGGCGTGCACCGCGGTGGTGGACTCGGCCGTGAAAGGTCTAATACACTACGGGGCATGAAGATTGCGGCTTTGGACATGGATGGAACCGTTTACGTCAACGAAGACATAACTGAGGCCGTAAAGGAAGCCATCGCTGCGTGGCGGGCCGCTGGCAACCTCGCCATCTCCGCGACGGGCAAGTCCATCGCCAATGCACGCAACACCCTTGAGCCATTCGGCGTGGAGCTGGATTACCACGTGCTCTACAACGGCACCGTCATCACGGACGGCGATTACTCGATCCTCCACGAGGAGCACTTGCCCAGCGATATCGTCCAAGCCGTCATCGACCGTTTCACTGGGCTGCCGTTGAATATCTACCTCACAGGCTTGTCTGGAGCAGACCAGGTGGTGTGGGATGGGCTGGCTGGCCGGGAATCCTTGATGGTGGCGAATACGGAAGTGATGGATCCGGGGGACGTCGCCAAGCGCAGCACCGTTCTCATGTCCCTGTGGATTCCAGGCAACGCTGAGCTGCGCCGCGAGGTCGACGAGTGGGTCCGCGCGAACTGTGCAGTCGAGTCCTCGTTCAACTGCGACTTTTACGACATCATGCCGCCCGGGCACAACAAGGGCGAGGGCTTGACGCGGTTGCTTGGCCACCTCGGTCACGAAGGAGCTGAACTCTACACCTTCGGCGATAGCTTTAACGATCTCTCGATGCACTCCATCGCCACCGAGTCCTTCACGTTCCCGGGAACGCAGATTACCGACGAGGTGGACCACGTGGTTCCTGACGTCGCCGCGGGACTCAACGCATTGCTAACTAGGTGAGGAAGGCGCCCAAGATAGCGCCCAAGTCACCCAAGTGCTCGACCTCGGAGGCAAGGTAGTCCGGTCCGCCGACGCGGCCCATGACGACGACATACTTCGTGCCCACGAGGGGAGCGGCAGCCAGCGCGGATTCGATCAGCGTCCACGACTCAGGAATCCACGTGTCCTTCTCCGGATTGAGCACGCGCGCCGAGGTGATGTTGAGGTCGGTGGGGATCGAGCCGTCGTCGGCAGGCGCGGCGTCGGAGGCAGCAATGCGGCTGATCTTGTCGTCATTAGCAATGACGATGGCCCAATTGGAGGTCAGCGCCTTCGGGATTGCTGCACACACCTCCTTCATCGCGGCGGTGACGTTGCGTTGCGAAGCCACCTTAGCCAGCACGTGGATCTGCCCACGGCGGTCAACGCGTCCACTGAAGGGGCGGATGGAGTCAACTTCTACGCCCTCCACGGTCTGTGCAGCGGTGATGATCTCATCAGCCATGGTGGACTGGGGGAGATCGAGGACGATGTCATCCATGACCGTGCCGTCCGGGAAATTCTCCACGATATCCACGGAACGAATATCGGCCTCGATGCTGCCCATCGCGTTGGCGAGGAGGCCAAGGCTGCCGGGAGTGTCAGGGAGTAGGACACGGACGAGATACGACATATCGTTCTTTCTGGGGGAAGATGACTAGGTAGGGAAATCGCTGATGCGAATAGTTTGTACAACTTGATCGATGGTACCCAACGTATCGAATACTATTCAATAGCTTCAGTGGTGTGTAGGGGGAGGAGTGGTGGTGGCGTGGCACCAGCCGTGCAGTACCATGGGTGCTTAGCTATCAACCGTCTCAATGAATAAAAGGATGGAGTTCGCGTGTCTGATATTTCGCGTGACGAGGTCGCGCACCTGGCAAAGCTGTCGCGATTGGCCCTGAGCGAGGAAGAACTAAAACAGTTCGCCGCGCAGATCGACGAGATCGTGGACTCGGTGTCCGCGGTTGGCAAGGTCGAGGCTGAAGGTGTGGAGCCGATGTCGCACCCGCACTCCGTTAACGCCCCGATGCGTGAGGATGTCATCGTGCGCACCCTCACCGCTGAGCAGGCTCTGGATCAGGCGCCCGCGACCGAGGATGACCGCTTCATGGTTCCGCAGATTCTGGGTGGAGGAGACGAATAAGAATGGCACAATTCATTGCGCCCACCGAGGGCATTACCGCACTGACCGCCGCCGAGCTGGCTGAGAAGATTCACTCCCGCGAGCTCACCTCCCGCGAAGTAACTCAGGCCTTCCTGGACCGAATCGCGGAGACCGATGGTGAACTCAACGCCTTCCTGCACGTTGGTGCTGAGGAAGCGCTGGCGGCTGCCGACGCCGTCGATAAGTCCCTCGACGCCGGCGAAGAACCAGCCTCTGCCCTGGCTGGCGTGCCGCTGGCGCTCAAGGACCTGCTGGTGACTACCGACGCCCCCACAACCGCCGCCTCCAAGATGCTGGAAGGTTGGGTCTCACCCTATGACGCCACGCTGGTGACCAAGCTGCGCGAGGCCGGTATTCCGATCCTGGGTAAGACGAACCTCGATGAGTTCGCGATGGGCTCCTCCAACGAGAACTCCGCTTATGGTCCGGCCCACAATCCGTATGACACCGAGCGCACTCCGGGCGGCTCCGGTGGTGGTACCGCGGCAGCCCTTGCTTCTGGTCAGGCTCCGCTGGGTATCGGTACCGACACCGGTGGCTCTATTCGCCAGCCGGCCGCTCTGACGAACACCGTGGGCGTAAAGCCGACCTATGGCACGGTGTCTCGCTACGGCCTCATCGCCGCTGCAAGCTCCCTGGACCAGGCTGGTCCGACCGCCCGCACGGTCCTGGATACCGCACTGCTGCACGAAATCATTGCCGGCCACGACTCCTTCGACGCCACCTCCGTGGACAAGCCGGTCGCGCCGGTAGTCGCCGCTGCCAAGGAGGGCGCTAACGGCGATTTGTCCGGTGTGAAGGTTGGCCTGATCAAGCAATTCGAGCGCGATGGCTGGCAGCCGGGCGTGATGGAGGCGTACCATGCAGCCGTTGAGCAGCTGAAGTCTCAGGGCGCAGAGATCGTTGAGGTCGACTGCCCGCACTTCGATGACGCTCTCGCTGCCTACTACCTCATCATGCCGTGTGAGGTCTCCTCCAACCTGGCCCGCTTCGACGGCATGCGCTACGGCCTGCGCGTGGGTGATGATGGAACCCACTCTGCGGAAGAGGTCATGTCCCTGTCCCGCGCGGCTGGCTTCGGCCCCGAGGTCAAGCGCCGCATCATGCTGGGTACCTACGCCCTGTCCGTCGGCTACTATGACGCCTACTACCTCCAAGCGCAGCGTGTTCGCACCCTCATTGCACAGGACTTTGAGCGTGCCTTCGAGCAGGTCGATGTCCTCGTTTCTCCGACCACCCCGACCACAGCCTTCAAGCTGGGCGAGAAGGTCGAGGACCCGATGGAGATGTACAACTTCGACCTGTGCACCCTGCCGTTGAACCTCGCCGGCGTGTGCGGCATGTCCGTTCCTTCCGGAATGGCATCCGACACCAACTTGCCCACCGGCCTGCAGATCATGGCACCGGCATTTAAGGATGACCGCCTGTACAAGGTCGGCGCCGCCTACGAAGCAGGGCGCAAGTAGTAGACACACTTCGGGCCAGCCCGTAGTGCGCATGAGCCGGGGTCTTTCACTGACGTGGGAGGCCGCCGGCCTTCGTCGTTTTATTCGACGGTGTGGGTTCGTTGGTTCGTAGTCTTTCTCTTTTCCTTTCGGTTTCCTTGGTCGGGTTTCGTCGTTTGAAACGACGAGTCTGGGTTCAGCCTCCGCGGAGTGTGTCTGAGTTCTTCGTCGTCTGGAACGACGGGGTTTAGAAGGGGATGTCGTCGGTGCCGGCATCAGCGTTGGTCTTGCTCTCATCCTTGGCTTCGGCTTCTGCTTTGGCTTGGGCTTGTTGTTGTGCGTAGTCGTCGAGTTCTTGTTTTAAGTGTTGGGCTTCCTCGCGTACGCGTTTTCTGGTGGCGGTGATGTGTTGGGCTACTGTTTGTGCCCACCGTTTCTGTTTTGGTGCTAGCGGCCCGTCGGCTTCGGTGATAGTCCAAGTACCGTCTTCATATAGCCAGATGACATCCCCGCTATACGGGTCCAGCAGGTATTTGAGGCTGCCATCGGTTTTCATGTTGTGATGACCCTGGCATAAACACGCCAGGTTCTTCGGATGGGTCGGGCCGCCTTCAGCCCAGTTATGCCGGTGATCCAACTGGCTAAGGAAAGCTGGTTTGCCACAGCCGCCAACCCGGCAGGTACCGTCACGGCCTTCGACATGTTTGCGCATGATGACTCCTGGTTGGTAGCCATCGGCTTCGGCGACGTCACCGGTTAAATCCCGGGTCTTATCATGCGGCATGGGCTTAGCCCGCCAGCCGAAGCCTTCAATAAAGGTTGGTGCATTCTCAATGTCGCAGGCTTGGTAGGTGTGTAGCACCACGGTAGCTGGTGGCTTAGTCTCACCGGAGAGCAGTTTTATGACTGCCTCCGGGAGGGTGATGTCTTCCTTGGCGGCGGTGTGGTGGATGAAGGCATCGAGTTTAATGCCGGTG
>NZ_KV794854.1:194330-207578 GCF_001808885.1 Corynebacterium sp. HMSC074E01 | reverse complement strand
GGCTGAGGTGCCGTTAGAAGAAAACCGGTACGTATTTTTAGGGCGGGTGTCCTGGTAGGCGATGGAGTTATCGAGGGTTTTGCAGATATCGCGAACTTTGCGCCTGATTTGACTACGCGTGGGAAAAACCTGATTCGGCTTAGAAGGGGTGAAGAAGTCAGCCAGAAGAGTGTCGATAAAGTCCAGGGTTTCATCAGTCAAGGCTGTCAATGCTGACATGGGTTGATCAATAGCAATAAGGGACTCGATGTCGAGCAGGCAGTGGGTGTCTTGTATGGCTTTGACTTTCGGCAGGCTATCTAAGCGGTGGATAGCACGCAGGCCGGATTTGATGTGGCCTTCGGGCAGTGACCAGGCAGCAACTAGGGATAGTGCGGTGGTGTTGATATCAGCCTGCAGGCTGGGCATAGCCCCGACCCAGGTGTCAAAGGCGGCTCGTCGTGCTTTCGCGCGGGCTATGGCGTGTGGGTTATTCGGGTTAGTAGTCGAGAAGAAGAAGGTTGGTGGGCGTGTGGCAGTGGTCATGGGTATCTCCCCCGAGATAAACATGTGTTAGAAGAAATGTTCTAACCATGATTCTAGTACCACACACCCCGTATGGCCATAGCCTGCGTTGAATTCGTGTCAAGTCGTTACTATAAACGGGGGTATCCACCATGTGTTAGCCAGCACATTCGATGGCGAGATGTTGGATTCTTTGCCTGTGCAAGAGCGCAAAACGCCCCCTCCGTCCGTCAGTGACAGCGCGAAGGGGGCGTGGGTGGGGGATCTACTTGGCGTCGGAAAGCGCGTAGGCAGCGCCGGCGCTCGCGGCAGTGACGGTCAGGACTGCCGGCCAGGAGCCCATTTTCTTAGCCAGCGGGTGGGAGAGGCCAAAAGCGCCGGTGTACAGAGCCGCCAGGCCAACGGTAGTGGCCGGGTTCGTCTTAGCCCACCAGCTGCGGCCCGCCCACACGCCAGCGGCGGCAAGCACCACGCCGCCAAGCGGGCGAATGCCAGTCTCCCGGGCGGTGAGCCAGCCGCCGATAAGTCCCAGCGTGACGGTCGCTGCCGTCGATACGTCCTGCGGTTTCTTGATATCAATCATTCCCATGCGCCTCAGTTTAGGCCGCGTGAGCGTGCGGTGGCTAGACTTCGCTGCATGAAACTCGGAGGAACGCCGCCGTCGGAGAAGCAAGCGTGGCTCGCCATGGCCGCGCTATCACTGGGCTTTTTCATGTCCTTACTCGACCAATCGATGATTGCCGTCGCGCTTCCCGACGTCCGCCGTGAGTTCCACGCCGATGTCAACCAGGTGCTGTGGGTTTCCGCCATCTATTTGCTCGCCGTGGTCGTGCCGCTGTTGTTTACCGGCCGCCTCGGCGATATCTACGGCCAGAAGAAAATGTTCCAGCTGGGCGTCGGGCTCTTTGGCATCGGCGCGCTGTTGTGCGCGTTAGCGCCCTCGGTGGAGTTTCTTATTGCAGCAAGAGCCTTGCAAGGTTTCGGCGCGTCGATTCAAATGCCGCAGACTATGGCCGTCATCAACCGTATTTTCGCGCGGGAGCGGCGCGGCCGTGCGCTCGGCGTCTGGGGAGTGGTTGGGTCTTTGGCCACACTTGCCGGACCGCTCTTGGGAGGCTTCGTCGTCGCTGCATTTGGCTGGCAGGCTGTTTTCTGGATTCATATTCCTTTTGTTGTCGCCGCAATCGTCTTATCCGGCCTGTGGGTGCCTTCCTTGCCAACGGCGATGGGGAAGATTGACTTCCTCTCAGTGGGGGCGTCGTTTATCGCGTTAACGTGCTTCGTCTTCGCAGTGCAACAGGGCCCAGAGACGGGTTGGCCGTGGTGGATTTGGGTCCTGCTCCTTGCTGGTGTGCTCGGCATGTATATTTTCGTGCGCCTGCAATCGGCCCGGGGGATGGCGGCGCTCGTCCCGCTCGTGCTGTTTAAGGACCGCAACTACTCCGCTGGTTCGGTAGCCATCGTGTCCATGGGCTTCATGGCGGCGTCGATGATGATTCCCATCATGATGTGGCTGCAGGTCGAGCAGGACATGTCGGCGCGGGATGCCGGGCTCATCGTTACACCTATGGCGCTGGTCTCCCTGTGCGTGTCGCCTTTAGCGGGCATTCTGGCGGATAAGCTGCACCCACGTCGTTTGGCAGTCGCGGGCTTCGGGATCCTGATTGCGACCTTCCTCGCACTGTGGTTCCTCATGCAGGCCGAAGTGTCGGCCTGGTGGTTGTGCCTGCCCTGCGCGGCGCTGGGGGCGGGACAGTCCTTCATCTGGGGCTCTAATGCCGCGACGACGATGCGCGATATTGATGCAGATCTCATGGGCGCGGCATCCGGCGTCTATAACACGTCCAGGCAGGTGGGGTCGGTCATTGGAGTAGCCGCCGTGTCAGCGGTTATGCAGGTAGCGGGGGCCGCGGATTCCCTCGTGGTCATTGTCGCGATGCTTTCAGCAGGGTGCGTGGCGTCCCTCTTCTTCCGCGACACCCTGCATGCGGTAGCGGAAACTGCGAGGCTATAGGGAAGCGAGTAGATTGGATGTCATGCGTCTTGCTGTACTGACATCCGGTGGTGATTGCCCCGGTCTGAATGCTGTTATCCGCGCGGTCGTTCGTACCGCATCCAACGAGTTCGGCGATACGGTCGTCGGCTACGAGGACGGCTGGGTTGGTCTGATGGAAGACCGCCGCCGTGACCTTTATGACGACGCAGAGATCGACCGCATCCTCCTGCGCGGTGGAACCATCCTTGGCACCGGCCGCCTCCACCCAGATAAATTCAAGGCTGGGTTGGACACCATCAAGGCCAACATGGCTGATGCTGAGGTCGATGCGCTCATCGCCATTGGCGGTGAAGGAACGCTGAAGGGCGCTAAGTGGCTCTCCGATAACGGTATCCCGGTCGTGGGCGTGCCAAAGACCATCGATAATGACGTCAACGCTACCGACTACACCTTCGGTTTCGACACCGCAGTATCCGTGGCGACTGACGCGATCGACCGCCTCCACACCACCGCTGAATCCCACGACCGCATCCTCATCGTGGAGGTCATGGGCCGCCACGTTGGGTGGATTGCGCTGCATGCAGGCATGGCCGGCGGCGCGCACTACACGGTGATCCCTGAGGTCCCATTCGATATCGCAGATATCACCAAGGCGATGGAACGCCGCTTCCAGATGGGTGAGAAGTACGGCATCGTTTGCGTCGCTGAGGGCGCGCTGCCGAAGGAAGGCACCATGGACTTCGAAGAAGGCGGTGTGGACCAGTTCGGCCACCAGACCTTCAACGGAATTGGCCAGGTCATCGGTGATGAGATCAAGAAGCGCACCGGCTACGACGTGCGCACCACCGTACTCGGCCACATCCAGCGCGGCGGTACGCCGACGGCCTATGACCGTGTGCTGGCCACTCGCTACGGCACCCATGCCGCCCGTGCTGCGCACAACGGCCAGTCCGGCATGTGTGTGGCTCTCCATGGCGAGAATATTGACCTCGTGCCTCTCGAGGACGCAGTGGGCAAGCTGAAGGTGGTTCCGGCCAAGCGTTATGCCAACGCACAGGCCCTGTTTGGCTAAACACCACCGTTAGCTCATCCATAGTTTCTAAAGGTAGCGATGACAAGCGTATTAGCTTATCTGGCTGAGCAGCCGGTCCTCTTGGTGTTTCTGCTCATAGGTGTCGGCATGGCACTCGGCGGCATCAAGACGCGGGGCATCAGCTTGGGCGCGGCGGCCGTGCTTTTTCTCGGCATCGCATTCTCGGCAGCCGCATCAGCTGCCGGGGTGGAGGCCTCCGTTCCTCCTATTTTGGGCATGTTCGGCTTAGTGCTCTTTGCCTTCGGCATTGGCAATAACTCCGGTGTGTCCTTCTTCAAGTCACTGAAGACGGCGACGGGCCCAGTGCTGTCGATGATCGGAGTCTTCATCGTCGCGGCGCTTGCCGCGTGGGGGTTGGGCACTTATGTCTTTGGGCTGTCGAATGCCACCATCGCTGGTACTTTCGCCGGTGCGGTGACGAATACCCCGGCGTTGGCGGCGGCGTCGGAAGCCACGGGCGATCCGGGCTCGGCTACGGTGGGCTACGCGGTGGCTTACCTGTTCGGCGTCATCGGCATGCTCGGTGCGACGGTGCTCGTGCTTCGCGACGCCGGCAATGACGACGACACCCTGTCACCCGTCACGCGCCAGCACATGCAGATTCAACGCGAGATCTCAGTCGCGGAGATCGCCGATATTGGCAATGGGGAAGTGCAGGTAACACGCCTGCGCCGCGTGGGCAGCAACCTTATCGTCTTGCCGAAATTCTTCGATGTGCTGCACCCCGGTGACGTGGTCACGCTCGTTGGTGCCCCGGAGGACCTGGACAACATCATCGAGCGAGCCGGGCGCGAGTCCCCGCAGATCCTCAATGATGACCGCCACGAGTTGGACTTTCGCCGCATCACTATTTCCGAGCACAGCTTGGCGGGCCTGACCATCGCGGAGCTCAATAACCAGCTGGCGGATCGCTGGGGCGCGCGTATCTCGCGAGTACGTCGCGCCGATAATGATCAGGTCGCTATCCCAGAACACATCGTGGAGCTCGGCGACCGCGTGCGCGTCGTCGGTTCCAAGAAGTCCCTGCGGGAGATTTCCACTTTTCTTGGTGATTCCTCGCAAGGCCTGACAGATATCAACCCGGTGTCTTTGGGCCTCGGCATGGCCCTCGGCGTTTTCGTGGGCCACCTCGAAATCCCGCTTCCAGGCGGCTCTTCCTTTAGCCTCGGCGCTGCCGCTGGCGTCCTCATCGTGGCGTTGATCATGGCGCGTATCGGGCGCATCGGCAATACCGTCACCGCACTGCCGCACTCGGCCAACACAATCCTCTCCGAACTCGGACTGCTGCTCTTCTTGGCCCAGGCCGGAACGAATGCGGGCGGGGAAATCGCCGGTGCCTTTACGGGTGGAGCCTGGTGGAAGATTCTCCTGCTCGGCATGATCATCACGACGCTGGTGGCGACCGGATTCGCACTCGTCATGCGCCGCTTCCTGCGCGTCGGTGCCACGAAGACCGCGGGTGCTATGGCGGGCGCGCAAACCCAGCCGGCCGTGCTCGCTTTCGTGAACAATCGGACGAACACTGACCAGCGCGTCGCCTTGGGCTATGCCATGGTGTATCCGGCGGCGATGATAGCCAAGATTCTTATTACGCACGGCATCACCTTGTTGGGTTAGGCGGTTGCGCACGGTGTCGCGCTGACATACTAAGATGGCACGCATGACTGCTGCGATGTATGACCTGATGGACTATGACGAGGTCCTTGAAAAGTTCGAACCCGTTATGGGCATGGAAGTTCACGTGGAGCTCAACACGGAGACCAAGATGTTCTCCACCTCGCCCACGAACTTCAACGCAGCCCCCAACTCCAACGTGGACCCGGTGTCCCTCGGTTTGCCAGGCGCTTTGCCGGTGGTCAACTCCAAGGGCGTGGAAGGCGCCATCAAGATCGGCCTGGCGCTGAACTGCAAGATTGCGGAATCTTCGCGTTTCGCCCGCAAGAACTACTTCTACCCGGACCAGCCGAAGAACTACCAGATCTCCCAGTACGATGAGCCGATTGCCTACGACGGCTACCTCGACGTCGTCCTCGACGACGGCACTGAGTGGCGCGTTGAGATTGAGCGCGCTCACATGGAGGAGGACACCGGCAAGCTGACCCACCTGGGTGGTGCCGATGGCCGCATTCACGGCGCAACGACCTCGCTGGTGGACTGCAACCGTGCCGGCATCCCGCTAATCGAGATTGTGACCAAGCCGATCATTGGTGCTGGCGAGCGCGCCCCCGAGGTCGCCCGCGCCTATGTTTCTGCTCTGCGTGAGCTCGTCGCGGCACTGGGCGTGTCCGATGCCCGCATGGATCAAGGCTCGATGCGCGTGGATTCCAACGTTTCGCTGCGCCCGGTGGGCCAGGAGGAGTTCGGCACCCGTACCGAAACCAAGAACATCAACTCCCTGCGCTCGGTGGAGCAGGCGGTGCGCTTTGAGATGCAGCGCCAGGCGCAGGTGCTTGTCGACGGTGGCGAGATCGTCCAGGAAACCCGCCATTACCAGGAAACGGATGGTTCGACTTCCAAGGGCCGTCCGAAGGAAACCGCCGAGGACTACCGTTACTTCAACGACCCGGACCTGCCGCCGGTGATTGTCTCCCGCGAGTGGGTCGAGGAAATCCGTCAGACCCTGCCGGAGATGCCGTGGATTCGCCGCGCCCGCATCCAGGAGGAGTGGGGCCTCAAGGACGAGGAGATGCGTGACCTGGTCAACGCCGGCGCTCTCGATCTCATTATCGAAACAGTGGAAGCCGGCACCACTCCTGACGAGGCCCGCTCCTGGTGGGTGTCCTACCTGACCGGTAAGGCCAATGAGGCTGGCGTTGAACTGAGCACTCTCGGCATTACCCCGGCGCAGGTCGCTCGCGTTGTTGAGCTGGTCAAGGAAGGCAAGCTGACCACCAAGCTGGCTCGCCAGGCGGTCGACGGCGTGCTGGCCGGTGAGGGTGACGTCGACGAGGTCGTCGCCAAGCGCGGGCTCGAGGTCGTGCGCGATGATGGCGCGATCGAGAAGGCCGTCGATGATGCCCTGGCCGCTAACCCGGACATCGTGGAGAAGTACAAGGCCGGCAACAAGAAGGTCACCGGTGCCATCGTGGGTGCGGTCATGAAGGCCACCCAGGGTAAGGCTGACCCAGGACAGGTCAACAAGCTGATTGCGAAGAAGCTCTCCTAGTCGGTAGAGATTTCCATTAGGCGAGGTCAGGCGGCTGCGGGGTACCGTGGTCGCCATGACTATTTCTACTAAAGCACTGCAGAAGACCGGTCCGAACGAGCCCTTCGAAGTCGTGACCATCCAGCGCCGCGAGCCGCGCGCCGATGACGTTGTCATCGACATCAAAGCAGCAGGCATCTGCCACTCGGATATCCACACCATCCGCAACGAGTGGGGCGAGGCGCACTTTCCGCTGACCGTTGGCCACGAGATCGCCGGCGTGGTCTCCGCCGTGGGGGAGGAGGTCACTAAGTTCAAGGTGGGGGACCGCGTCGGCGTGGGCTGCCTGGTGAATTCCTGCGGTGAGTGCGAGCAGTGCGAGGCAGGGATGGAGCAGAACTGCCTCAAGGGCGGTGTGGGAACCTATAACTCCACGGATGTCGATGGCACGATTACCCAAGGTGGCTACGCTGAAAAGATCGTGGTGAATCAAGACTTCGTGCTGCGCATCCCGGATTCCCTTGATTTTGACGTGGCAGCACCCCTTCTCTGCGCTGGCATCACTACGTACTCTCCGCTGGCACGTTGGAACGTCAAGGAAGGACAGAAGGTAGCCGTCGTGGGCTTGGGCGGCTTGGGGCACATGGGCGTGCAGATTGCTGCCGCAAAGGGCGCGGATGTCACGGTCATCTCGCGCACCTCGCGCAAGGCAGAGGAGGCCGCGAAGCTGGGGGCGAGCCGTACCCTGGCCACCACCGAAGAGGAAGACTTCTTCCGGAACCACCGCGGCGAATTTGACCTTATCCTGTCGACCATCTCCGCCGAGTATGACCTCGAAGATTACCTGCGCCTCCTCAAGCCGCGCGGCATTATGTCGGTGGTCGGCCTACCGCCGGAAGCACTGCCGCTGCGCCTCAGCCGTCTGGTCGGCGGCGGCAAGGTGCTGACCGGCAACAATATTGGTGGCATCGCGGAAACCCAGGAGATGCTGGACTTCTGCGCCGAGCATGGCCTGGGCGCGGTGATCGAAAAGGTGGGCGTCGACGAGGTAGACGCGGCCTATGAGCGCGTCGTCGCGGGTGATGTGAAATTCCGTTTCGTCATCGATACCGCGACGTTTGCCGAGCACTAAGAGGTGAGCCGGCTCATGCTTGAGCGGTTGTAGGAGCAATCTCTCCACAGCCGCACACATGTTTTCCTATCAGGTTGGCGTAAGGTAGAGCCTATGTAACGCCATGCTAGTGCCAAAGTATGGCGCGTTTTTATGCACTAGCCACTAAGCATAAAAAGAAGAAACTAGAAAACAGATAGGAAAACGTGTCTTATAAAAACGTCGTGGGCATCGCTTTGTCCTTCATTGGCTTGCTCGTGGGTGCGGGCTTTGCCACGGGACAGGAAGTTGTCCAGTACTTTACGTCCTTTGGTATTCCTGGCATGTGGGGAATCCTGGTAGCCGGCTTGGTCATGACCCTCGCCGGCACGGTGTTCCTTCAGCTGGGAAGCTACTTCCACGCCAGCGAACACAACCAAGTGTTCCGGAACATTACCCACCCGATCATTTCGCGCATTCTGGATGTCGCGGTGATCCTCACGCTCTTTGCGGTGGGCTTCGTCATGCTGGCTGGCGCCGGATCCAACATGCAGCAGCAATTTGGCTGGCCAGCCTGGGTGGGCTCTCTGCTCATGCTCGTGCTCGTTCTTATCACGGGCATGTTCGACGTCGATAAGGTTTCCCGCGTTATCGGTCTTCTTACGCCGACCATCATTATCGCCGTACTCTTCGCCGGCACCTACACGCTGCTGCACATGCCGGACAGCGTGGATGCGGCCATTAGCGCCTCTGCGGCAATCGATTCCCCGATCCCGCACTGGCTGGTATCCGCGCTGAACTACAACGGCCTGGCGCTCATCCTGGCGGTATCGATGTCCCTGGTGATCGGCGGCGATAACATCAGCCCGCGCGAGGCAGGCGTCGGCGGCATCGTGGGCGGCGCGGTCTACGCGGTGCTCATGGCCATCGCCGGTTTCTCGCTGCTGATGAACGCGGAGAACGTCGGCGATTCCGATATCCCGATGCTGACCCTGGTGGACAATATCCACCCGACACTCGGCGTCATCATGGCCATCATCATTTACCTGATGATCTTCAATACCGCCATCGGCATGTTCTATGCGCTCGGCAAGCGCCTGTCTTCCGGTAACGAGTCCAAGTACCGCATCATTTTTATCGCCGGCTGCCTCGCTGGCTTCGCCGTCTCCTTCGCCGGCTTCAAGGCTCTGATGCAGTACGTCTACCCGGTCCTGGGCTATATGGGCATTGTGCTCGTGGCCATCTTGGTGATTGGGTGGCTGCGTTCCCTGGGCAAGATTAAGGACGAGGGCCTGCGCCGTGAGCGCATCCGCGCCCTGCTGCACCTCAAGCTGCACCCCGATGCGGAGTATGACGCAGCGCGTTATGACGATGAGATCGGCCAGCAGATCGCCGACTCCAACATGGACGATGAAGCCCTCTTCGAGGACCTCGTCTCCGATGTGGTGGAGGAGCTGGACTCGGATGAAGACCTTAACTTCGACAAGGAAAAGTGGGAGGAAAACCGCAACGACCACTCCTACTACACCGAGCGCGAGGGCGTCGAGCAGGGCCGCAGCGACGAAGAAATCAAGGCCTGGGTCGAGGAAACCGGCGCGGTGGGAGACCCCGCCGAAGACGAAGAGCTCCCTGAAGAATCAAAGGAGAACTAGAGAAGCAGGAGCTTCGCGGTCAGCGCAAGCATGACGCAGCCGATGACAATGTTGACTACGCGCCACGTCGTCGGCTTGGCCAGCACGTGGGAGAGCTTGTAGGCGCCAAAGCCGAGGGAGGGGAACCACACGGCGCTGGCCAGAATCGCACCGCCGGCGAAGACCCAGCGCTGGTCGCCATATTGGTTGGCAATGGAGCCCAGCATGACTAGCGCGTCGACGTAGGCCAGGGGATTAAGCCACGTCAGCGCCAACGCACCGAGGACGGGTTTGACCCAGGATTTTGAGCGCACGCGGGGGCGAATTTTGGTGAGCACGGAGGTGCTCGGTGCGCCCGAATTGCCTGAGTTCTCATCAACCACCTGGGCCACGGGCGCAGTTTCCTCGATGACCAGGGCATCCTGTTCCTTCTTGAAGGCATCGCGGAAGCACGTGAACCCAAAGTAGATGAGGTACGCCGCGCCCAGGTATTTGACCACGACGAGCGCGGTGGGGAAGCGCTCGACGAGGACGCCGACGCCGGCGGTGCCGCCGGTGATCAGGATGACGTCGGAAAGCAAGCATGCCAACAGGATAGGCCCGACATGATCGCGTTTAATGCCCATCTTGATGATGTAGGCATTCTGCGGTCCGATGGCAATGATGAGGGACAAACCCAGCGCAAATCCTGCGAGCAAAACTGACATGGCTTCTAGTGTGCGTATAACGGCATATGAAGTCCAGTTAAATCTTCTACAGCTGGTTTAAAATAGCTTCATGAACCCGCTCCATACTGAAACTCTGCTGGCCATCATCGATGAAGGCTCCTTCGAGGGCGCTGCGGCTGTGTTGGGAATCACTCCCTCGGCCGTCAGTCAGCGCATCAAGGCGCTGGAAGTTTCGACCGGCCGTATTCTTCTGCGCCGCGGAACTCCCGTCACCGTGACCGACGCAGGGGAGATCGTCGCCCAAGCCGCGCGGCGCATGGCTCTGGTCCAAGCCGAGGCGGATGCGCGGCTCACCGAGCGCCTCTCCCGTGTGCCGTTGACTGTTGCTATCAACTCGGATTCCCTGGCCACGTGGTTCAGACCTGTAATCCAGCGCACCGCCGAGCGCGGTGAGGCGGCGCTGCGCATCCGCATCGAGGATGAGGCCCGCACTCTCGCGATGTTGCGCCGGGGTGATGTGCTGGGAGCGGTCACGCGCGAGCAAACCCCGGTCTCCGGCTGTGAATCCACGTACCTCGGCACCATGCGCTACTTTGCCGTTGCCGCGCCCGCTCTGGCGGAGGCTTTCGAAGACTGGGAGACCCTACCCATCGTGGGCTTCGGTCCGAACGACGCCACCTTGGACGACGCCATGCGCGAGCGCTTCATCGACTCCCATGTCCTGCGCGCGCGGGTCTCACAGATTCCTTCCTCGGAGAGTTATGTCGAAGCAGTGCGCTACGGCCTGGGCTGGGGGCTTGTGGCGCGGCTACAGGCCCAGCCCCTGCTGGAGACGGGTGAGCTGGTGCTTCTCGACGACTTCCCGCTCGACATCGACCTCTATTGGCAACGCTGGCGGCTGGAGTCGGAGGTGCTCGCGGACCTCACGGCAGATGTCTTAGACGCAGGCCGTGCGGTTTTAGCTTCGCGCCGCGCCGATAAAGATGCACCATAAGGGCGCTGTGCTGCCTTAAGTTGGAGGCATGAGCGATAAAACTCCTGATAAAGCCACCGACTTTGATGACGATATCCCGACCTACACGGGGAAAGACTCCGTGAAGGACAGCACGCCTGAGGCAGAAGCTGTAGAAGCTGCCGATAAGCCGAAGAAGAGTAGCCTCTTCCAGCGCCCCGGCCGCGCCGAGCCGCAGGTGATTAAGCCGAAGAAGGCTGAGGAGCCTGCTGTTGAGGCAGAGCCTGAAGCCAAAACCGAAACCTTTGAGAGCGCCACCCGCGAGTCCTTGTCTTTCGACAGCGCTGCAGCAGAAACCGAGACCACTGCCTTCCCGCGCGCGGAGGCCATGGCCGAGTCTGATGCGCAGACAACCGCTATGCCGGTATCGGCAACCGCAACTGAGTCCGCGGCAACTGAGACCTACGAGGAAGTGCCAAGCACGGTTGCCGTTGCCGACCCCGCTGTGGACTCCGAGGTAGCAGCGGTGGAGGAGAAGCCGGAGCCAGCACGCCGCGGCACCATTGACTTCGGTCTGCTCTTCGTGCGCTTGGCGCTCAGCGTTTACCTGCTCGTGGCGGGTGCCTCGACCTTCTTCAAGCTCGGCGGCAACGAGGGCCTATCTGGTTTGGAGAACGAGTTCGGCGAGTACACCATGGCGGCGGCCTTGGCCATCGGCGTGCCCACCGTCCAGCTCATCGCTGGCGCCTTCCTGCTGCTGGGTCTGGTGACACCGCTGGCGGCCATGTTCGGCCTTATCGTCACTGGTTTCTCCGCTATCCACGGCCTCAACGCCTCCGGTGCAGGGTTGGATGTCTTCGCGTGGAATGAGAGCGTCTGGCTGGGCCTCGTCCTCTTCGTTATCGCGGTGGCCCTGCAGTTCACCGGTCCGGGATTCATCTCTCTGGACTTTAACCGCTCGTGGACTCGCCGCCCATTGGCAACGTCCTGGATTTTCGTCGTCATTGGCGTGGCCGCGCTCGTTGCCATCTGGTGGTTTGGCGCGGGCGTTAACCCGCTGAACTAGGCGCTGTTAGCACGTTTCTACGCTCCCAGCCTGCAGTTATGGGGTAGCCGTTGTTGTTTTCCATTATGTAAAGTAAGTTGTTTTCTGTAGTGAAAAACAATGACTTTGGTGCCGCAGGAGGGGAGCTTTAGTTTTGCCGAATCAGAATGTTCTGGACGCACTCGCATTTGAGGAGCAACAACGGTTGGCCGCGGCCAAACGGCCACCCGTCTGGCTGAGCCTGCTCGCAGCGGCGGCGTACGGTGCGTGGTTTGCTTACATGTGGATCAAAGTTGACGTCCATCCGCTCGTCCTCGTCGGCGGACTTCTTCTTGTGCTCGGGTTATTGGTGAGCCTTGCCTTCTTTTACCGCACGGGGGTGAGGGATTCGATGCGCCAGAAGGTTGATCCGCACGCCTCCCGGAGCGTGACCTGGCGCTTCTACGCAGGATTGGGATTTATGATTCTGCCGTCGCTCTTCAATCCCTTCGTCGAAGGACACGTTATTCCCTCATGCATTGCAAGTGTGCTGTGCGCCTTGGCGGTCTTGTGGACACTACATACTGGTGCGCTGGATCGGAGGCCGCGATGAGTGAACTTGACCCGGTAATCCACCCGCTCAATCGCTTTAAGATTTGCGCCACACTTAATGCCTTCGGAGCCACGCAGGGCGGGGAGGTAAACCGAGAGATGAAGTTCGCCATGTTGCGCGCTCGCACGGAGCTTTCCGATGCCTCCCTGTCCAAGCAGCTCGGAGCTCTGGAAAAAGCCGGCTACGTGACTCGCTTCCGCGAGTACGGCACCAGCCGTGCGAAGGACTCGGTGTGGGTCGCATTGACTGAGCAAGGCAAGATTGCCTTCGACGGCCACTTGGCAGCACTCAAGGAATTAGCTGAGGGTTGAGTTGGGTGCATAGTACGGCCTCGCTGAGGTGCCCTTGTTGCCAAAGTTTTCCCGCCCGCCGCAGGCGGTTTCAAGTGGTGGATGCATCACTTGAATAGTTCTTGGATTCTCTCTTCTGGTGTGTACCAGTTGAGGACTTCTCTGGGGCGCCCGTTGAGTAGGTCTTGAATGTGTTGAACGCCTTTTGAAGCGTCAGGGTACTAAAGTCGCTTCCTTTGGGT
>NZ_KV794854.1:193904-194230 GCF_001808885.1 Corynebacterium sp. HMSC074E01 | reverse complement strand
GCTCAGCCTGTCTACTTGGGCTAGTTCCACACCTTGGTCCCAGGTCAGTGTTCCCAGGTCAGTGTTTTGGTGTTGTTGCGTATTTTTCCGGTAAACATCTCGATTAACTTATCGACAGTCGTGGCGGAATCATGCACATCAAGCAGCGAGCCCATACGACTACTTGTTCAAGCCGGTTAGAGTCCAAGCACTACCCGGATTATCCAGAGAAAAACTGAGAGCAACTGTCGTTGACTCCATGATTAAAGAAGGCGGACTTGATGGAGAACACAGATCGAGAGCCTGTCGAGAGAACCTCACCCATTGTTCGCTGTCGCCCTTTCCTC
>NZ_KV794854.1:192548-193804 GCF_001808885.1 Corynebacterium sp. HMSC074E01 | reverse complement strand
AGAGTTCCTCCAGTGTGATGGACTCAGTAACGGGGATTGCATGTCCCGATCGTTCTAGGGACGCGAGATGAGAAGCCAATGGGTCATTAAAACTACAAGAGGAGAGTGATAGGGAGACAATACTAGTGAACCCTATCCGCGCCATCATGCGTCTCATTAACATAACCCCCTACTCGTGCCTATCCTAGGAAAGTGTAGATAGCAGTCCAATCCTTGCCCAGAGGGCGCACTGGTTCAGAGCAGCAGCTTCGTCGCCACTACTTGCGAAAGCAGATCCAAGAAATCGACCTTGGGCATTGTTATACAGGTCCATGCTGGTCTCATCCGCTGGCCCCTGAGCGACAGTTTCGTGGTTAGTAGCAATGCGTTCAGCTGCACCTGCACCGATTGTCATCGTCATCAGGGCATTCCACGAGCAGTGCCGAAAAGCATCGCCCTTTCCATTGCGGAGTGATGTGGCGCCAGGAAACCGGTTCTGCGCTTCCGTACTCGCGGTTGTGGCTGCCTGATTGGCGATGCCGCATGATACTACATCGACCAGCGCGATGCAGGACAGCATTTCAAGGCCCTGGATATATATCCGGTAGGGGTCCGACTGGGTGGTCGCAAAAGGCGCTACCTGAGGATTGATGTCAGTGACCCTGGCACGTTCAACTGCAGCAATGATTGCGCGTTGTTCATTAGCTGACAGGGATGCGAAGTAACCGTACGGGTCGGCGGACTCGTTCATCACCTTGATCTCGTCTTGAACATTCATGATGTCCTCATCTGTGACATCACTGGTGTCTACGCGAATTTCAGCGTCTAAGTCAATTGTTGATGCGGGCAAGGGGGTAAGATTCCCCAGGTTTTGGGCAGCAGCACTTGGTGGAATGATTAAACCAAATGCGAGAACTGCTGCTGTAGATAAAGCCATGATGAATCTTGTGGCGCGATTGCGCATAAGAACTCCTGTAAATTTCGTGAAAACGATTATCCGTGACGAGGGAAACACGCATATTAGGTGCTCCTTACCCAGAGTAACAGATAATTCCTATTAGGAAACTAACAGTTGTAAAATCACCCCTAATTAGGTGTATATCCCCTGCCAATTTATCGATCACAGCTCCACACAGAAGTAACGAAGTACTACTAGTAACGCTCGTAGATTGAAGTGCCCCGAGTTTTGTTCCTAGGGGGGGCAGGGCTCAGCAGCCAAGGGGAAGGTGACCACTTCGTGTTCAACTCCTCGATGACAAAGGCCCGCAACTGCGGGT
>NZ_KV794854.1:163074-192448 GCF_001808885.1 Corynebacterium sp. HMSC074E01 | reverse complement strand
CCCGCAACTGCGGGTTGGTATCGAGTTTACGGGGTTTAGGCCTGGCTAAACGGTCTACAGCCCGCTTTTGCGCCACGAGGGCATCGTAGCCATGCTCAGTCATCCCCCGGGCGATTTCCCTGCTAATCGTCGACTGATTCCGGCCAAGGTGGGCTGCAATCTCACGGTGAGTAAGACCCTGATCAAGCAGATAGGCTATCGCTATTCGGTCATGGCGGATAAGACGCTTTCCGCGTCCTACCTTCGATTCGGATTCAGTGGGATGATCATTGAGTACCCAACGCCCATACATGCGATTATGGTGCCACGTTTTCACCGTGGCAGTGCAGCGATCAACAACCTGGCCGGCCTGTTTATAGCTTTTGCCAGCATCCACAAGTTTCAAAGCTTGGGCAATGCGATCCCGCTCGTGTTGTATGGCTCCACCGCGACTGGTATTGGCGAGTTCGATACCGTCTTGCGCAAGGTATCGGTAAGCGGTCTGTGGGAAACCTGTCTCTTTCAGTGCACTATGCGCAGACCGACCGCTTTCTACAATAGCAATGATCTTTTGGTATTGATCTTTGTACTTATCCTCATTCAGGCTCCGACGGCGCTTGCCACGGCTAAGGCCCTCAGCCTGGCGCCACACCTTCGCCGTAGCCTTCGAGCCCCCCAACTCCTTGAGGATCACCGACATCGGACGCGCATCATGCAGATACGCCTGCACATACCGCTCACGTAGCTTTCTATCGCCTAACATCTACACAACCTCCTAGCTGTATAGATGTATTCACCACCTGAGCCCGCCGCAGGCGCGGCGAACAACTTTGGCAGAACAGGCAGTTTTGCGTTTCGGGGCTTAGTTGGTTTGGGCCGCAGCGAGCTCAGTATGTGGCTTGTCGGATTGAGTGCCTCGAGCCTTGAGGCAGATGGCGTAGAGAATCCAGCTGAGTAGTGCCAGCCACACGAAGTCATCGACCAAGAACTTCTGGTACAGCGGCATCGCGTGGACATCGATGCTGTCACCAAACCACCACTTCGGCGGAACGGTCAGCAGCATGCCCACCCAAGCGGCGAGTACAGCCAGCAGGCTGCCGGCGACCCAGGTGGAATTGCGCCAGGACCAGGCGCGGTAGACCAGAACCGGCACGATGAGCGACAGCCACACCCAGTGGTGCGACCACGAAACAGGCGAGATGAGCAGCATGATGGTGGCGGTGGTGAGGTGGGCATCGACAAGCAGGCTTCGCCGCATTTGCGCCAGGATGAGTGCCGAGCCAACACCGATGATCACGAGCGCCGCGACCAGCCATAGCACATTAATAAGCGTGCCGTGGTTGTCCATGGCCTCCTGGGAGGTAAAGAGGCGCTGGATAACGCCCTTGAGCGAAGAGTTGGATTGATAGTCCGTGGCCACGCCGAAGTCCGCGCCCTTGCCCATATCGAGAAGCTTCGAGGTGAAGAATTCAACGAAAGCCTCCCAACGGTAGGCGGCGGCCAGCAAGGTGGCCAAGACAGCGGAGACGAAGGCGGTGAGAATTGGCTTCCATTCGCGGCGCAACAGGAAATACAGCAGCATGGCCAACGGGGTAATTTTGATGGCCGCCGCGAGACCTATCAGCCAGCCTTGTGGAAGCTTCCGCTTGCGGGGAACCAGATCGAAGATGACCAGCGCCATGATGACAATGTTGATTTGCGCAAAGCCGTTGTTGAGGCGGATGGGCTCAAAGAACATGGCCGCGGCCCACGCGATCGCCACGGTGGGCCACAGGTTCGGTACCTTTAGCGCGCGGAAGATAGCGTAGAGGCAAGCGAAGACTAGGGCGTCCGAGAGGACGATCATGATATCGCCTGCCAGGGAGTCACTCATCCACTCAAAGGCAGTCAGCGGCACCATGACGAGCGCGCCGAAGGGTGGATAGATGAAGGGGAGCGTCAAATCCCCGGCGTACATCGGCTCCGAATAGACCGAGCGCCCCTCCATGAAGGCGCGCACGCCCTCGCGGTAAATGATCATGTCCACTGGGAAGTCCGTGTGGAGGATGTGACGGATGACGCCTACCAGGCCCACGATAAGCCCGGCGGCGGTCAGGAGTGTGCGCCTTGCGGCGTTAGTGGCGAATTTCATCGCCCCATACTCTAATTGACGTAGCCATCCACCACGCGCACCGCACCGCGGTCTGCAGAGGTGGCCATGTTGGCGTAGGCGCGCAGAGCCTTGGTGACCGGGCGGTTGCGGTCCTTTGGCGTCCAGGGCTTCTCACGCTGCTCCTCGGTGGCGCGGCGGCGTTCCAGCACGTCTTCGTCCACGTCGAGGGTGAGCTGGCGCTCGCGGATGTTGATGGTGATGGGGTCACCGTTTTCCACTAGGCCGATGAGGCCGCCGTGGGCAGCCTCGGGGGAGATGTGTCCGATGGACAGGCCGGAGGTACCGCCGGAGAAGCGGCCATCGGTAATCAAGGCGCAGGCCTTGCCCAGGCCGGAGCCCTTGAGGAAGGAGGTCGGGTGCAGCATCTCCTGCATGCCGGGACCGCCCGCGGGGCCCTCGTAACGGATGACGATGACATCGCCAGGCTGGACTTCCTTTTTAAGGATGATGGATACGGCCTCTTCCTGGGATTCCACCACGCGAGCTGGGCCGGTAAAGGTCCACAGTTCCTCTTCAACACCGGCGGCCTTGACGATGGCCCCGTTGGGAGCGAGGTTGCCGCGCAGGACGACCAGGCCACCGTCGGAGGAGAAGGCATGCTCGGCGTCGTGGATGCAGCCATTGGCAGCGTCGGTGTCGAGCTCATCCCATCGGTTGGATTGGCTGAATGGCTCGGTGGTGCGTACACCGCCGGGTGCGGCGTGGAAAAGTTCGAGAGCGGCCTCCGTGGCCTTGCCGCCGCGGATATCCCAATCATCAAGCCATTCCTCGGCGTTGTCGTAGAGCGCGGTGTGGACCTTGAGGTTCAAGTGGCCCGCGCGGCGCAACTCGCCCAAGATAGCGGGGATGCCCCCGGCGCGGTGCACGTCCTCGATGTGGTAAGTGCCGTTGGGGGCTACCTTGGACAGGCAAGGTACGCGGTAGGAGATCTCATTGATGTCCTCGAGGGTGAAGTCCACCTCGCCCTCCTGCGCGGCGGCCAGCGTGTGGAGGATGGTGTTGGTGGAACCACCCATAGCCATGTCCAAAGCCATGGCATTGCTGAAGGCTTCCTTGGTGGCAATCGAGCGCGGGAGAACGGCGTCGTCTTCGTCGCCGTAGTAGCGTCGGCACAGGTCCACGATGGTGCGGCCGGCTTGCTCGAAGAGATCGCGGCGGGCGCTGTGGGTAGCCAGCGTGGTGCCATTGCCCGGAAGGGCCAAGCCGAGTGCCTCGGTGAGGCAGTTCATGGAGTTGGCGGTGAACATGCCGGAGCAGGAACCACAGGTGGGGCAGGCGGATTCCTCCACGCGGGTCAAGCCCTCATCGGAGACGGCATCGCTGGCCGACGCTGTAATGGCCGTAATCAGATCCGTCGGTGCGTGTGCCACGCCGTCAACGACAACGGCCTTGCCGGCTTCCATCGGGCCACCGGAGACGAAGATGGTGGGGATGTTGAGGCGTAGCGCGGCATTCAACATGCCCGGGGTGATCTTGTCACAGTTCGAGATGCACACCAGGGCGTCGGCAGTGTGGGCATTGACCATGTACTCGATGGAATCGGAGATGATCTCCCGCGAAGGCAGGGAGTAGAGCATGCCGCTGTGGCCCATGGCGATGCCATCGTCAACAGCAATGGTGTTGAACTCCTTCGGCACGCCGCCGGCTTCGCGGACGGCGTCGGCCACGATGTCGCCGACGTTTTTGAGGTGGACGTGACCGGGTACGAACTGGGTAAAGGAGTTGGCAATAGCGACAATTGGTTTGCCAAAGTCGCTCTCCTTGGAGCCGGTAGCGCGCCACAGTGCGCGGGCACCAGATGCCTGGCGGCCAACGGTGGTGACTTTGGAGCGGAGCGGGTACATGGTTAATCCTTTAGTTCGGGGTGTTTCTTGAGGTACTCGGCGTATTCCTCCTTGGTGAGGAGGACTTGCTGGCCATCGCGGTGGACGATGATGACCTTGTCGTCGGCGGCGTTGCGGCCTGCAGTCAATGCGTCGGGGATGCGCCCATTGGAAGCGGCGGCAAGGCGGGGGAGGGAGTTGAAGGTCACTCCCGGCAGGTTGAAGTTGTTGCCGCTTGTGGTGCGGGCGTAGGCCCGCGAGCGCTGGAAGCCGATTCCCTTGAAGTTGCCCCACTCGATGTTCTTGGGGCCGCGGAAGCCATAGGAAATGTGGACGCCCTTGCCGTCGACGGTGGTGCGTGCGCGTAGAACCCACCAGATGGCCAGCACTGGGAAGATGAGTACCCAGAAGAGGTACTTCGGGGCCCAGCCAATGCTGAGAAAAGCAATGGCGGCGAGGATGCCAATGCCGAGGAGGTGTTCGCGGGTGGGCTTGAACGTTTCGGCCGTGGGGTGTTCGGCACGAGTTGATGCGTTCTGCGGATGTGAGGACGTCATAGTGGGCCATCGTAATTGACTGTGCGGCGCGGTGGCGAACCGCCCCACCTGTGCAATCTCGCAAAATGAGAAAAAGATCCCAAAAATGGGGGTAAGGGCCTGCGGTGGCGTTTCTATCAGTGTACAGTTTATCCCATGATCATTATTCGACTTCACCTCGTAGTAGTACCCGGGCGGCGCGTGCCGTAGCGAGTCCACTAGTGACGTCGACCAGCAAGCGCCCCCGTTACCTTCACACCCAGGAAGGACAGCGGGGGCGTTATTTGTTGGATGATCTCTCCGATATCCACACCCACCAAAGGAGCACATCAACCGTGACAGCTTCCACACCGCCACAGCGGGCGCCCGAGCGCATCACGGGCGCACACGCCATTGTCCGTACCCTCGAAGATTTGGGCACCGAGCTTGTCTTCGGCATTCCGGGTGGCGCCGTGCTTCCGCTGTACGACGCCCTCTTTGAATCCACGAAGCTGCGCCACGTGCTCACCCGCCACGAGCAGGGGGCCGGCCATGCAGCCGAAGGCTACGCCCAAGCATCCGGAAAGGTCGGCGTCATGATTGCTACCTCCGGCCCGGGTGCGACCAACCTGGTGACCCCGCTGGCTGACGCCAACCTGGACTCGATTCCCGTCGTGGCAATCACGGGCCAGGTGGGCAGCTCCCTGCTGGGCACCGATGCCTTCCAAGAGGCTGATATCCGTGGCGTGACGATGCCGATTACGAAGCACAACTTCATCGTCACTAAGGCAGAGGATATCCCCGGGGCGATCGCGGCAGCCTTCCATTTGGCCGCCACTGGGCGCCCAGGGCCTGTGCTCGTGGATATCCCGAAGGACGTGCAGAACGCTTATATGGAATATTCGGGCCCAAAGATGCCGGAGCTACCGGGGTACAAGCCCACGACTACTCCGCACCCGCGCCAGATTACCCAGGCTGTTCAGCGCATTGCGCGCGCCGAGCGTCCGGTGCTCTACGTTGGCGGCGGCGTCATCAAGGCCGAGGCATCCCGGGAGCTGCGCGAGTTTGCGGAGCTAACCGGTATCCCTGTAGTGACCACGCTCATGGCTCTCGGTGCCTTCCCGGATAATCATCCGCAGCACATGGGTATGCCCGGCATGCACGGTACCGTGCCCGCGGTGGCGGCCCTGCAGCGCGCGGACCTTATCATCGCCGTGGGTGCACGCTTCGACGACCGCGTGACCGGTGATACGGACACCTTTGCTCCCCACGCCGAGGTGATCCATGCCGACATTGACCCGGCGGAAATCGGCAAAATCCGCGAGGTGGCTGTTCCCATCGTGGGCGATGCCCGCGAGGTGCTTCTGCGTCTGACCAAGGCTTATGCCAATGATGCGGAGCTGGATGCCCCGCAAATTGGTCCGTGGATGGAGTATTTGGGGAACATGCAGCGCCG
Organism: Corynebacterium sp. HMSC074E01; assembly: GCF_001808885.1. Taxonomy (NCBI): domain Bacteria; kingdom Bacillati; phylum Actinomycetota; class Actinomycetes; order Mycobacteriales; family Corynebacteriaceae; genus Corynebacterium; species Corynebacterium sp. HMSC074E01. The sequence goes on along the minus strand of NZ_KV794854.1, from coordinate 186,523 downwards.
CTTCCCGCGCGGCTTTGAGCCGACGTCAGATGGCCTGCTCAACCCGCAAGAGGTGATCCAAAAACTCAGCTCCATCGTTGGCCCGGAGGCTATCTACTGTGCGGGCGTGGGCCAGCACCAGATGTGGTCGGCGCAGTTCCTCGACTTCGAGCGCCCCCGCAGCTGGATCAACTCCGGTGGCGCCGGCACGATGGGCTACGCCGTGCCCGCGGCGCTGGGCGCAAAGGCTGCCTGCCCGGAGCGAGAGGTCTGGGCTATCGATGGCGATGGCTGCTTCCAGATGACCAACCAGGAGCTGACCACCGCGGCCGTGGAAGGCTTTCCCATCAAGGTTGCCGTGATCAATAACGGCAACCTGGGCATGGTGCGCCAGTGGCAGACGCTCTTCTATGACAACAAGTACTCCCACACCAAGCTGCGCGAGCACGACGAGTATGTGCCGGACTTTGTCAAGCTCAGCGAAGCTCTTGGCTGCGAGTCCATTCGCGTCACCACGGCAGAAGAGATCGGCCCTGCGATTGAACGTGCGCGCTCAATCAATGACAGGCCAGTGGTCATCGATTTCATCGTGGGTCAGGATGCCCAGGTGTGGCCGATGATTGGCGGCGGGGCTTCTAACGAAGAAATCCAGTACGCCCTGGGCCTGCGCCCGCTGTTTGATGACAATGAGTCCGCGGCCGAGGAACCGGCCGACATCCACGAATCCCTCGAGGAGGCCGAAAACAATGGCTAAAGACGACATCACCCGACACATCCTATCCGTGCGGGTCCAAGATATTGAGGGCATCATCTCCCGTGTGACCGGCATGTTCACCCGCCGTGGCTACAACCTCATCTCATTGGTGTCTGCCCGGACCGAGACGGAAGGCATTAACCGCCTGACCATCGTCGTGGATGCCTCCGAGGTCATCATCGAGCAGGTGACGAAGCAGCTCAACAAAATCGTCCCGGTGCTCAAGGTGGTGGAGCTGGAGGAAGAAAACACCATTGCCCGCTCGATCATGCTGGTAAAGGTTGCCGCGGATAACTCGAACCGCCCCCAGGTGGTCGATGCAGTGAACATTTTCCGCGCGCGCATCGTGGACGTCTCGCCGGAGTCCGTGGTGGTTGAAGCCACCGGTACGCCGGGCAAGCTGCAGGCGCTTCTCGACGTCCTCGAGCCTTTCGGCATTCGCGAGCTGGTGCAATCCGGCAACGTCGCGCTGGGGCGCGGGCCGAAGGCAATGGCACCGACAAAATAAAATCTCACAATGTGGGCGCAGTGTCCCAAATTATGATACAAATTCAATAGACCGAGTTACTACTTGATGAGTAGTACTAACGAACCCAAAGAGAAAAGGAACATCAAACATGGCTATTGAGACTCTGTACGAATCTGATGCAGACCTGACCATCATCCAGGGCCGCAAGGTCGCCATCATCGGCTATGGCTCCCAGGGCCACGCCCACGCTATGAACCTGCGTGACTCCGGCGTTGAGGTTGCTATCGGTCTGCGCGAGGGTTCGAAGTCCCGCGAGAAGGCCGAGGAGGCTGGTTTCAAGGTTTTCAGCAACGCTGAGGCCGCCAAGTGGGCTGATGTCATCATGCTGCTGGCACCGGATACCTCCCAGGCGGCGATCTTTACAGAGGATATCGAACCGAACCTGGAGGACGGCAACGCGCTGTTCTTCGGCCACGGCCTCAACATCCATTTCGGCCTGATCAAGCCGGCGGAGAATATCACCATCGGCATGGTTGCTCCGAAGGGCCCGGGCCACCTGGTTCGCCGCCAGTTCGTCGACGGCAAGGGCGTTCCCTGCCTGATCGCCACCGAGCAGGATCCGAAGGGCGAGGGGCGCGAGCTGACCCTGTCCTACGCTGCGGCCATCGGTGGTGCCCGCGCCGGCGTTATCCCAACCACCTTCAAGGATGAAACCGAGACCGATCTCTTTGGTGAGCAGGCGGTTCTGTGCGGTGGCGTGGAGTACCTGATCATGAACGGCTTCGAGGTCCTGACTGAAGCTGGCTATGAGCCTGAGATGGCTTATTTTGAGGTCTGCCACGAGCTGAAGCTCATCGTTGACCTCATCGTTGAGGGCGGCATCAAGAACATGAACTACTCCTGTTCCGACACCGCTGAGTTCGGTGGCTACCTCTCTGGCCCGCGCGTCATTGACGCTTCCGTGAAGGAACGCATGAAGGATGTCCTCACTGATATTCAGGACGGCACCTTCGTCAAGCGCCTTGTCGCCAACGTTGAAGGCGGCAATAAGGAGCTGGAGGAGCTGCGCGCCAAGGTGAACTCCCACCCGATTGAGCAGACCGGCTCCCAGCTGCGTGACCTCATGAGCTGGGTCAAGAACCCGCTGGATGCAACTGCCTAAACTACGCTTCGACTACAGAATCCCGTTGGCCACTGGTCAGCGGGATTTCCTTTTGATGTGATGTTCGCACATAAACGGGCATATTCCCACATTTAGTTGTAGGCTCGGGGCCATGGGTTTCTCTACGCCAAGCTATGACCTTAATGACCTTTTCGCTCGCATCGATCGTGGTGATATTCAGCTGCCCGATTTCCAGCGCTCCTATGCCTGGGATGAAGACCGAATTCGATCGCTGATCGTCACCGTCCTGCGCGGATACCCGCTCGGTGCATTCATGGCCTTGGATACCCGCAATGAAGCCATGCGCTTTCGGCCACGGCCTCTCGCGGGCGCGCCTAACACTGGGGTGAACCCCGGCCTGCTCCTGCTCGATGGGCAGCAGAGGCTAACCACCCTGTATCACTGCTTCCGCGGTGAGGGCTTTGTGGATACCACCGATTTCCGCTCCAAGAAAGTCTCCCGCAAGTACTTCGTGGACCTGCGCAAAGCTACCTCCGAGGACATCATGCCGGATGAAGCTGTCTTCGCCATCAACCAGCACGGCGAACTGCGCTCCCACTTCGCGCCGGACATCGAGGGCACCTTGGATAGTCGCGAGGCCGCAGTACAGGCATGCTGCATCCCGGTCTCGGCGTTGCTGAGTGAGGAAGGCACCAGCATGCTCTTCGAGCTTGCGGCTGCTAACGATGGCGCCACCCGTGACGTCGTCGCTGCCTTCAATAACCGGATTCTACGGCCCCTGTCCGGCTACACGGTGCCGATGATTCGCCTCTCCCGCGAGACGGCGAGCTCGGGAATTGGCTCCATTTTCGCTCAGGCTAACTCGGCCGGTTTGCAGATGGACGTCTTCGATCTCCTGACGGCTGTCTTTGCTTCTGAAGATCCGGACTTTCACCTTGCGGAGGACTGGGCAGGCGTCGAGAAGCAGCTGCGTGCCTTCCCCGCGCTCGACGGCATCGGCCGCAACGAGTTCCTTTCGGCAGTATCGCTGCTGGTGTCCGGGGAGAAGGGGAACGCTGGCGGGCAGCGCGAAGATATCTTGCAGCTGTCACTGAATGAGTACCGCAAGGCCTCGCAAACCCTGGTGATTACTTTCCGTGAGGTTGCTGAGTTCTTGGCCGAGCGCTGCATTCTCTCCCTTGAGCAGGTACCTTATTCCGAGCAGATCATTCCGCTGGCTGTCATCCTTGCGCGCCTGGCAGAAAAGAAGGGCGTGCTGTCCAGCCAGGACGCATGGGACCGCCTCAACCAGTGGTTCTGGAGCGGTGTCTTTGGTGAGCTTTATGGCTCTTCTGCAGTGAGGCTGCGCGCTGCGCGTGATGTCGATGAGGTCACCGCGTGGGTCGCGGGTGAGACCGAGGATGTCCCGAAGACTGTGCGCGATGCCTCCTTCCGCGAGTCCCGCTTGTTGTCTGTGGGGGAGCACGACGGGGTGTGGCACGGCCTCTATGCTTTGCTTATGGCACGCGGCGCGAAGGACTGGCGGACCGGCCGCCCGTTCAACCGGCACAGCTTTGAGGAGCTGCAACCAGGCTTCTTCCCGGTCTTCCCGCTTCGTTGGTGTGAGCGCCACGGCGTCAGCGGTGTGCTGGCCAACTCCGTGCTCAACCGCACGCCGATGGGCAAGCGCACCGAGGTTGTCCTCGACGGGCACTCGCCGGAGCGCTACCTGCCGCGCGTGCAGTCGAAGTCGATTATGGAAGACGCCGAGTTCGACAGCGTGCTGGCCTCCCATGACCTGGAGCCGGAGCTGCTGACCGCGAAGACTGCGCATCAGTTCTTCGCCGATCGCCGCGAGCGTTTCGTGGGCATCGTTGAATACGCGCTCAACAAGAAGGTTGTGCGCGACGTGGATGAGGCGAACCTTTCCGGCGGCGAAGAGGGCCCGCAGGCCTTTGCACGTTAAGGTGTCGTCGTCGGGCGCGCTGCGGGCCGTGCCTGTAGCGCTGCTGCTGGGCATGAGCGCGCTTGCGGCGGTGGGCTGCTCTTCGCTTGGGCGCGGTGAGCCAATCCTGACGCAGGACATTACCGCCCGCCCTGAGGCGGAGATTGACCTAGCCCGCGCGAGCGAAGAAAACCGTCTGCGGCTTATTGACCCGCAATTCGCCAACGAGGTTACGGTGGTTGAGGACCGCTGGGGAATTGACTCCGCACGCTTGTTCTTCAAGGAAAGCAATACGCTGATCTTGGCCGAAGACTCAGATGCCGCTGCCCTGCGGGCCGCGACGCTGAGCGTATCGCAGCGCGTGCCAATGGTGACCTACGATTCATCGATTCGCCCGCAAATCTCGCAGCTGCTTACCGACCTTGACGTTGACCAGATCCTCGTCATCGGGAATGTCCCATGGGCTAGCCACAATGGCGAACGTGAAGTGGTGCATGATCCGGGAAACACCAAGGCGCTGGGGGAGTACACCGCATTCCGCTTTGAATCCAAGGTGGTGGTGAATCGCGAACGCATGGTGGACAGCATCACGCGCCTAGATTCTTCGACCAAGACGGAGTTGAAGGCCGCGTGGGAACCCCTGCCGCAGCACCTTACGAAGGAAAAGATGCCAGCGATTCCTGCCCAGGCGCGCCGTGATGCGCAGATGGCACCGGTGATCGTTGCGACGAAGGACAGCCCTTTAGCAAACGTGGTGAACGCCACCGCGTATGGCGGTACGGTGTTCGTGATGGCGCAACCGGATCCGACGGCAACGAAAGCCGGCGCGGCGATTACTGCGGGGTTGGCGGATGGCCCGATCGTGGCCCTCGGGCCGGAATTCGGTTCAGTGACAGAATTCACGCATAAAATCGCTCAGGGTTGGAAAGAATAAACTACACTTCTCGGCATCCACATTTCAGACTAGTGAAGGAAGTTATGTCGAAGCCGGTCGTACTTATCGCCGATAAGCTTGCAGAATCCACCGTCGATGCTCTCGGGGACACAGTTGAGGTCCGCTGGGTTGACGGCCCCAACCGCGCGGAGCTGCTTGCCGCGGTGCCGGAGGCGGACGCCCTCCTCGTCCGCTCCGCTACGACCGTGGACGCGGAGGTGTTGACCGCAGCGAAGAACCTGAAGATTGTGGGGCGTGCCGGCGTCGGCTTGGACAACGTTGATATCCCCGCTGCTACCGAGCGCGGCGTCATGGTTGTCAACGCACCGACCTCCAACATCCACTCCGCCTGCGAGCAGGCGATCGCGCTGCTTCTCGCCACCGCACGCCAGGTTCCGGCGGCGGATCAGTCCCTGCGCCAAGGTGAGTGGAAGCGCTCCTCCTTCAAGGGTGTTGAGGTATACGGCAAGACCATCGGCATCGTGGGTTTCGGTCACATCGGCCAGCTCTTTGCCCAGCGCCTGCTGGCATTTGAGACCACCGTCATCGCACACGACCCTTATGCCAACCCGGCCCGTGCGGCAGCACTGGGCGTGGAATTGGTGCCCCTTGAGGAACTCATGTCTCGCGCTGACTTCGTGACCATTCACCTGCCCAAGACCCCGGAGACCGCCGGCATGTTTGACGCCGAGCTCCTAGCGAAGGCCAAGAAGGGGCAGATCATCATTAACGCCGCCCGCGGCGGCTTGGTCGATGAGGCAGCCTTGGCTGCTTCGATCAAATCCGGTCACCACCGCGGCGCTGGCTTCGATGTCTATGCCTCCGAGCCGTGCACAGATTCCCCGCTCTTCGAGCTTCCGCAAGTTACCGTCTCCCCGCACCTTGGCGCGTCTACGGTCGAGGCTCAGGATCGTGCGGGTACCGATGTGGCTGCCTCCGTGCTCAAGGCACTGGCCGGCGAATTCGTTGCCGATGCCGTCAACGTCGAAGGCGGCCGAGTCGGCGAAGAGGTTGCCGGCTGGTTGGATCTGACACGCAAGCTGGGCCTCGTTGCAGGCAACCTGTTGGACGCTGCGCCGGTTGCCGTCGAGGTGGAGGCTTGCGGCGAGCTGGCCAACGAGGATGTTTCGGCTCTTGGATTGTCCGCTGTTCGCGGGCTGTTTTCTGGCGTGGTCTCGGAGACCGTTACTTTTGTGAACGCGATGCAGATTGCTGAAAGCCGCGGCGTGAGCGTGGACGTCAAGACCAACGTGGAATCGAAGGGACACCGCTCCTCCGTGAGGGTCAAGGTTATCGGCCCCGACGGCTTGGTATCGCAGCTCACTGGTGCCCTGACTGGCATCGACGGCGTCGAGAAGATCATCCGCATCAATGGCCGTGGCGTCGACATGCGCGCTACGGGCCGCAACCTCTTCTTCTCCTACAAGGATGCCCCGGGTGCCTTGGGCACTGTCGGTACGAAGCTTGGCGCTGCCGGCATCAACATCGTGGCGGCTGCATTGACCCAGGGCAAGGATGTCTCCGATGCAGTCCTTATCTTGCGAGTTGAGCGCGAGGTGCCGGAGGAGCTTGTCGAGGAAATCAACGCGGCGCTGGGTGCTACCTGCCGCCAGCTTGATTTGGATGCCTAGTCTGGACAGCTGAACCTTTCATCCCAGCCCCCGTGAAGGACCGAGAACGGTTCTTTGCGGGGGTTTCGCCGCCCTCAAGGCAGAGGGGGTGGTACTCTCACATATATCCAATATGTGAGAAAGGAATCCCGCAAAATGAAACTGGCAGTGATTGGCGGCGATGGAATTGGTCCCGAGGTAACCGCGGAGGCGCTCAAGGTCCTGCGCGCGGTGCGCCACGACGTCGAGGTGACGGACTATGACCTCGGCGCACGACGCTACCTGCGCAACGGGGAGCTGCTTACTGACGCCGACCTGGCATCCCTGCGCGAACACGACGCCATCCTGCTCGGCGCCATTGGTGCGCCCGGTGAGGTCCCGCCCGGTGTGCTTGAGCGCGGGTTGCTGCTGAAGATGCGTTTCGCCCTGGAACATCACGTCAACCTGCGCCCCTCCAAGCTGTACCCGACGTCCACCTCTCCGCTGGCAAACCCGGGCGATATCGACTTCGTCGTCGTCCGTGAGGGCACCGAAGGTCTGTACTGCGGAAACGGTGGCACGCTGCGCGAAGGTACTGAACACGAGGTGGCCTCGGAGGTCTCTCAGAACACGCGCTTTGGAGTTGAACGCGTGGTGCGCGATGCCTTTCAGCGTGCGATGGGCCGCCGCAAGCACGTGACTTTGGTGCACAAGACCAATGTCCTTGTTAACGCCGGTGGCCTCTGGCAGCGCACGGTGGACGAGGTGGCGAAGGAATTCCCCGAGGTCACCGTAGATTACAACCACATCGATGCCGCAACGATCTACATGGTCACCGACCCAGCGCGCTATGACGTCATCGTGACCGACAACCTCTTCGGCGACATCCTGACCGACTTGGCGGGTGCAGTTACCGGCGGTATTGGTCTGGCTGCCTCCGGCAACATCGATGCCTCCGGCGCTAATCCCTCCATGTTCGAGCCGGTCCACGGCTCCGCCCCGGATATCGCGGGCAAGGGCATTGCGGATCCCACCGCGGCGATCCTGTCGGCGGCCATGCTGTTGCGCCACCTCGGGGATGAGGACAACGCCGTGCGCATCGAAGAGGCCGTGGCTGCCGACGTCTCCTCTCGCGGCGACGCACAAGCGCGCACCACCGAAATTGGTGATCGAATCGCCTCCGCGCTCAGCGCCTAGCCCTGTATGGTTGGCGCATGAGCGTCGAAATAGACGAGGTCACCAGCTTCCTGGCCAAGAATGAGCCTTTCTCCCACCTGCCGGAGGAAGAGCTTAACGCGCTGTCCTCACAGTTGAGCATGATCTACCTGCGCCGAGGGGATATCCCCATCAAGCTGGGACAAGAAAATGCCAACCTCCACATCATCCGCACCGGGGCGATTGATGTGTTGGGGGAGGACGGCATGCTGCTAGACCGCCGCGAATCCGGGCTCACCTTCGGTTATTCCACGCTGCAGGGGGAGCCGCACTCCGCTTATGAGATGGTCGCGGTGGAGGACAGCCTCGTCTTCACCCTAGCGCAGGAGGACTTCACCGAGCTGTCCCGCCGCAACCCCGACATTGGGCGATTCTTTTCAGCGCAATCGCGCCAGATCCGTGCGGCAGCACGCGAGCTTTCTGAATCCACTTCGACCGACGTTTTACGCACGCCGCTGCGAGAGCTCATTCGCACCGACATACTGACTGCGCCGGCTGCCACCACCATCCGTGAAGCCGCGATGCTGATGACGGACCGCGGCGTGTCCTCACTGCTCGTTGTTGCACCGGGTTCAGATTCAGCCAAGCGTCTTGCCGGCATTGTGACCGACCGTGATCTGCGCACCCGCGTGCTCGCCGCGGAGCGTGACCCTGCTGAATCGGTGGGGGAGATCATGACGCCTCAGCCCCTCACGGTATCGGCAGATGCCCCCGCTATGGAGGCTCTGCTGCACATGGCGGAGCGCGGAATCCACCACCTGCCGGTGGTGAAAGAAGGCACACTGCAGGGAATAGTCACGCAATCGGACGTCACCCGGCTGCTGCACAATGATCCAGTCTATCTCGCAGCAGATCTCTCGCGGCGCGCCAATGCCGCTGAGCTTAATGAAGCCTTCCACGAAGCCACGCTTCTTGCCGGACGTTTCGTGGAACGCGGGTCTACGCCGGCGGAAGCGTCCAGCCTGGTCACGTTGGCCGCCGATGCGGTAGCGCGCCGCCTATGTACCCTTGCCGAGGAAGAACTGGGTCCTCCGCCAGTGGAGTATGCCTTCGTGGCCGTGGGTTCGCAGGGGCGGCGCGAGATGGCACTGGCCTCAGATCAGGACAATGCGCTTGTCCTCGCGGATGATTATGATGCCAACGCGCACGGCGAGTATTTCGCTCGGCTTAGTACCTTCGTGTGCCAGGGCCTTGCCGCCGCCGGTCAGGCTCTGTGCCCAGGTGACATGATGGCCATGAACGCCGAGTGGCGGATGACGCGCTCCCAATGGATCGACACCTTCCGCAAATGGATCCGGGACCCCCAACCGGAGGCGCTGCTCAACGCCCAGATTTTCTTCGACTTCCGCGTGCTCTACGGAAGCGAGGAGCTGGCCCGCGAGGTCCACACTGCCGCCGTGGAGATGGGCAAGGGTGCGACGCGCCTGCACGCCCACCTGGCTAGCCTGGCCGCGCGCCGCGAGCCGCCGCTGACGCTTTTTCGCGGACTCGTGGTGGAGCGCGATGGCGACTATGCACATACCCTCGACATCAAAAAGGGAGGTACCGCGGGTATTGTCCAGATGGCCCGGCTCTTTGCCCTAGCATCCGGCTCCACGGTTGTGGACACCCGCCAGCGCCTAAGCGAAGCCGCCGGGAACGCGGTGAGCCGCCGCGGTGCACAGGAGCTTCTCGACGCCTTCGACTACCTCCGATCCCTTTCCTTCGAGCACCAAGCCCGACAGTTGCGAGAAGGGCACAAGCCGGACTACCACATTGACCCCAAGAGCTTGGGCCGCATGGACCGCGAGCACCTGCGCGATGCTTTCCGTGCGATCAAATCCATGCAGAACGCGCTTGCCACCAAGTACCCGGTGAGGAGTATCTAGATGTGGAGCCGGTGGAGCCGCCGCGCGGATTGGGGCGCGCCTGCACGAAGCACCCCGCTCGATGAGCTGGGATTGCTCGCCGTAGATATGGAGACCACGAACCTTGACCCTCGCAGGGGAAAGATTGTCTCCATTGGCTGGGTGCCGGTCAACGGGGGAGCCATCGACTTATCTGGTGCCGGTTATACCGTGGTGCGCGGCGCGCAGGTGGCCGAGGACGCACATGTCCACCTGCTGACTCAGGAGGTCATTGACGCCGGCGAGGAGCTAAGTATCGCGGTGACGCAATTGCGCCAAGCTTCGCAGGGACGCGCGCTACTTGCGCATTTCGCGGCGTTGGAGGTGGGGTTCATTGAAGCTGCCTCCCGTGAGGTCTTTGGGGAGCGCCCGCGCCTGAGCGTGGTTGATACCTTTGCGCTTGAGCGGCGCCACATGGAGCGCATGGGAACCTACCCGCGCGGCGAGGATCTACGTCTGCCCCGCGTGCGGACGCGTTATGGCCTTCCACGTTATGGAAGCCACAATGCGCTCAGTGATGCCTTGGCCTGTGCCGAGTTATACCTTGCACAACGGGGACACACGCGGGCGGTGACCTTGGGGGACGTCGCCCAGCGCTAGGCCTGTGCGAAGGCGCTCATCGCGGAGCTTGATGCCCGTAGAAGCATTGCAATCTTTGCAACCTTTACCTAAGACCCCTGATCGCGAGTTAAAAATCCTTGCGAGTAGTATGGCCGTTATGCGTTTAGGACGAATTGCTCACACCGAAGGTATCTGTTTCGCCATCATCGATGGCCCCGCCGACGCCCCGCTTGACCAGCTGGTGGCCAAGGAAATTTCCGGCACACCGTTTACCCCACCGGAGCCGACTGGCCGCGAGTGGCCGCTGAGTGAGGTGCGCTTGCTGGCGCCGACTCTGCCCACCAAGGTCGTGGCTCTGGGCCGCAACTACGCCGACCACGTGGCGGAAGTCTTCAAGGAATCCGCGGAGCACCTGCCGCCGACGATCTTTATCAAGCCCTCCACCGCGGTCATTGGCCCCGGTGCACCCATCAAGATCCCGGAGTTCGCCACCAACGTCGAGTTCGAGGGCGAGCTCGCCGTGGTGATTTCTAAGGTATCGAAGAATATTGATCCGGAGAAGTGGCGCGATCACGTAGTTGGCTACACGATCTGTAACGATGTTTCTTCGCGCGACCTGCAGTTCCAGGATGGCCAGTGGGCACGTGCGAAGGGCATCGACACCTTCTGCCCGCTGGGCCCGTGGATTGAGACGGACTTGGACTGCATCAATCTCGATGACCAGAAGATTAACGCCTACCTCACTCACGAGGGCAAACGTGAGCAGAAGCAGGATTCCAATACGGATCAGATGATTGTGAAGATGGGTCACATCATCGCTGAGATCTCGCAGTCCTACACGCTGCTGCCGGGTGATGTCATCACGACGGGTTCCCCGGCTGGTACGGCGCCGATGGTGCCGGGCGATACCATCGAAATCGAGATCCCCGGCGTGGGTAGCCTGACCAACCCGATCGAGCGCGCTTAGACGCTGTTCTAAAGATTGAGCGCGCGCAAAATGGTGCGCAGCTTAGCCGTGGTTTCCTGAAGCTCGGCTGTCGGGTCGGAATCCACGACGATTCCGCCGCCTGCCCACGCGCGGGCGGAGAGGCCATCGCCGGCCACCTCGGCGCAGCGGATGGCCACCATGTATTCGCCGTCGCCGGAATCATCGCACCAGCCAACTGCGCCGGCGTAGAAACCGCGGTCGGTTTCAGCCGTTTCGATCAGCGCTTGTGCGGCCTCAGTGGGGGTGCCGCAAATAGCCGGGGTGGGGTAGACCAGCTCGGCCAGCTCGAGCGCAGTAATATTCGAATCCTTAAGGGTTCCCGCGATCGGCGTTCCCAGATGCCACATCTCATTGGTGGAGGTCAGCTGCGGGGACGTGGGAGCATCGAGGGTCTCGCACAGCGGCTGCAGAATGCGGCGGATGTGATCCACCACGAAGGCGTGCTCGCGCAGGTCCTTTGCGGAGTTGTGGAGGTCTTGGCCCGCTTTGATATCGCGTGCCTTATCTGCCTGGCGGGGCGCGGAGCCAGCCAGAGGGAAGGCCGTGACCGTCGAACCTTGTTTCTTAACCAGCACCTCTGGGGAGGAGCCGACGAACATTGCGCCAGGGCGTCCAGCCGGAGTGAGGTCGGCGATGAAGCCATCGCGGTGGGAAGATAAATCAATCAGCCGCGCGGCAACGAATAGCGGATCCACCGGGGCATTGAACTCGATGTCGACGGCGCGTGCAAGCACCACCTTATCCAGCTTGGAGGCCTCGATCGTGGCAATGGCCGCCTCGATGCGGCGCAGGTGCTCCTCCGGCTCCGGGTCAAACCCAGTCACGCGCGCGTTGAGCGTGCCGCTGCGGTAATAGGCGTGCGGTTCGAGCGGCCCGTCCTCGCGGATGATGCTGCGCGGCACGGTCAGCGCCGCGGGGTCACCCTTGTGGAAGGGCAGCGCGCCGACAACCATGGGCGCCGTGCCGGCACGCAGTGCAGATACGGCAGCGTCAACATCGCTGAAGGTGGCCACTGAGCCTTGGGTACGCACAGACCCCGTCGCGCGGGACAGGAGGAAGTCAGGGGCGGTAGAGGGTCTGTTTTCACACATAGGGAATAACTCTAGTTGTTTGCTGTGCTAGTGCCGAAACCAGATCCCCCCCTCCGTACAGGCTGTGCGCATGGCTGTAGTGCTAGTCGCGCTTGCGCGGGCGGAAGAATTGCACGGCGATGAAAAGTCCAATTCCTAGCAGTAGGGCCAGGGATCCCATGCCGGCCAAAAAGCCCGCCCAGAAGCCCACCATCGGGGCTCCATAGCTCATAGCCTGGATGTTTCCGCCGTCAGCATACTGTTCTTGCACATCAGAAGCCGGACGCTGTGCCGCTGCTTCTTTCCTGGCATTCCGTTCGTGATTGGACGCGGTGCTGCGCGTCGAGTCCTTGGCGTCGGCGGCAGACGTGCTGCGCGACGTCCCACGCTGTGCTGAATCTCTCTGTCCTTGTGCAGTGTGGGCTGTAGCGTTGGGGGTCGGATTCCGGCCTTGCCCGGTCGCAGTGTTGGCTGCGCTTGGCTCTTTCGGCCCTGTTTCTTTCTCTGGTTTTGTTTCCTTCCGCGCGCTGGCCCGCGTGGAGCGCTCTGAGTTCTTTTCCTCCTTCGCCTTCTTCGCATCGGAGGGCTTCCCACCGTTGAAGAAGGTATCGGCCTCTTTGAAGGTCTTGTCCATCGTCTTATCTAGCTGCGCGATGGCCTTGGAGGTGTCATTAATGTCCTTGGCCAGCTGCTGGGGGCGGTTCTTCGGGCTTCCCGAGCCACCGCTGCCACCTTCGCCCGAGCCCCACTCCAGCTGGCAAAGTTCAGAGATATCTGCGCCACCAACCAAGAAAGGCACATCAATAGAGTGCTCGGAGCCATCGTTGAGGGTGAAGGTAAAAGTGGCAGCATAGGCACCCGGCTCGCTAAAGATGATCCCGGTGTGACTGTGGAAATGATCAGGATAATCCCACGTGATATCGGGGTTCTCGGAGTCAAAGAGCACGGTGGGGTTAGCACCCACGGTGTTCTGAAAGCCCACCATGCGCCCGCCTTCTGGGCCGCTGTGTAGCGTCAAGGATAAAGTGGCATCGGCCGCAGTGGCCTCATCGAGGTAGCTGGTGTTGAACCCCAACCAAGGGATATTCGGATCTTGGGTTTGGGGGATTTGCCAACCGCTCGATGGAATATCGCTCCCCGTTGATTCATTGAAAGCAGCGTTGCTGCCTACTTCTACGTAGAACTCCCCAGAGGCATAGTCCTTACCGGATTCATCATCGCGGGCTAAAAAGGTTAGGTCCCCCGAGTCACCGACCAAAGCGAGGTCTTGGTGTCCGCGGCTGAAGGCGTGGAGGGAGTCATCATCACAGGAAGTGCCGCTCGCCTGCTCGGCTGCGATGGCGGGCGGCGCAGCGTGAATGAGCGTCGGGGAGCTGAGCGCTAAAGCAGCGGATGCGGTCAAAGCGAGGGGACGGTAGTTCATACGTGTCATTGGGAGAATATTCATGCGGACAAGGTCTCCTTCGAGGTGTGTGATGTCGAGGTGGATGCGGAAGCGCGGCGGGAGTGCATAAGAGGGGAGAGCACCCACGCCACGAGGAAGCACGCGGTGAGGAGTAGAACGATGGTGGCACCGGCGGGAAGGTCGATGGCCCATGCCAGGTAGATTCCGAAGAAGCTACCCAAGGAGCCGATCGCCGCAGCTGCGAGCATCATCGAGCCCAGCGAGTCACAGAGCAGGCGGGCAGTCGCGGCCGGGGTGATAAGCAGAGCGAGGACGAGGACGTTGCCGATGGTGCCCACGGAGATAACCACTGCGCCCGTAACACAGAGGTAGAGCACGATGTCCAGAGCAAAGACGGGAAGACCCATCGCGCGGGCGGTTTCCTTGTCCAAGCAGGTAGCGGTGAGCTGGGGTCCAAGGAGAAGAACCGTGGCCACGATGAGCACCGTGACGGTGAACGCGGTGTAAAGGTCCGCGCGGGAGACACCCGTGAGCGAGCCGAAGAGAAAGCTAGTGAGCGAGGCTGTGTAGCCGTCTACTCGGGAGATGATCACCATGCCGAGGGCAAACGCGGCGGCGAAGAAGATTCCGATGACGGAATCCTCGCGCACCGTGCGCCGCTGGGAGAAGCATGCGATGAGCACCGCCACGGTGCAGCCCGCCACGGCGCCGCCCAGCAACACTGAGCCCTGGAGCACGAAGGCAATGGCCAGCCCTGGGAAGACCGCGTGGGAAACAGCATCACCGATGAAAGACATGCCCCGCAGCACGACATAGCATCCCACCACACCGCACACGATGGCGGCGAGGATAGAAATTCCCACCGCACGCGCCAGGAAGTCCAAGTGTGGGTTGGTGACATCCTGGAAGAACTCGAAAAGCGAGATGTCGATCATGCGGCCACCCCAATCGCAGAAAGCAGTGGAGAAGAAGCTGAGACCCCGAACGTGTCGCTCCAGGGCTGCGCGGTCATGCGCAACGCTTCCGCTGGACCATCCGCGATGATTCCACGGTTAAACAGCACGAGCCGCGAGCAGGAATGCGCGGCCTCCGAGAGGTTGTGCGTGGACATGACAACACTGGTGCCATCGGCGGTGAGTTTGTCAAAGAGAAGTAGAAGCTCTTCGGTGTTGGGGGCGTCGAGGCCGGTAAATGGTTCGTCGAGAAGCAGCACTTCAGGCTCGCAGGCTAAGGCCCGGGCGATGAGTACACGCTGACGTTGGCCACCGGACAGCTGCGCGATGGGGCGCCGCGCAAATTCCTCCAAGTTGGTTAACTCGATGGCGCGGCGGGCGGCTTGTTTATCGGCACGTCCCGGACGGCGGAACCAGCCCACCAGTCCGGTGCGTCCGCTGAGCACAGCTTTGGACACGCTGATGGGGAAGTCCCATTCCACGTCGTGACGCTGAGGGACATAACCCAGCGAGGTGCCCACGTCGATGGTCCCGGTGAAGGGGACGAGCCCCAAGATGGCGCGCATCAGCGTGGTTTTACCCGCGCCGTTGGGGCCGAGGAGCCCGATGAATTCGCCAGGGTGTACGGACAGGCTGGCGGCGTCGATGACCCTGCGGCCGGAGAGCGAAACGGACAGGTCCTTGACTGAAATGAGGGGACTAGTCACGTTGGCCGCCCTTTGCACGCACGACGGCGATAATGGCACCGATAAGGACGAGGATGCCCACGCCGGCCAGCGCCCAGATCCATACCGGCACGGTTGCCGATGCAGAGCTTGAATCGGCAGAGGATTCAGCGTTTGAATCCCATTCTGTTGCCTGAGCTTGTGCGACATCCGTGTCATCGCCTACAGCAAAGGTCAACGTAGCCTCGGCGGCCACCTCGCTGCCAGCACTTTCACCCGCACCTTCGCCGCTCATGCGCACGCGCACCTGGTGGATGCCGGGCTCGGTGAACACCCAATTGGCATGGGTATGCGTGCCCAAGTCGACCCAGAAGCCTTCTGAGTCCCCGGTGGCGGTGGACCATAGCAACTGCGGTTCCTCGAAGCCGCCGTTCTGCAAGAAGAGGGAGAACTCACCCGGGCCTTGGTGTCCCAGGAACTCCATAGTGACTCCTCTCTCAACGTTCTCCTCGAGGGAAGGAGCCTGGGTATTCCAACCTAGCCACGGCACATCAGCCTGTTCCGTTTGTGGAACGACCCATACTTGCGAACCGGGCTCGGCACCGACGAAGGAGAAAGCCTTGTCCTCAGGCAGAGTCAACAGCGCGTTGTCGCCCACCTGGAATACCACATCGTCGGGTTGACGCCACACGGGGGTTTCAGCTGAATCATCACGAGCGAGGAATTCTGCTTGCCCTTCATTAAGCAGCAGGCCCAGGTCGACGTGACCGTGATCGATAGCGGCAGCAGTTCCTGGTGCCGCCACTTCTTCGTCAGAGCTGACAACCTGAGCCAGATCCCCAGCCCAGGCGGCGGAGGGCGCGAAGGCCAGCGCCACGGCGCTCAGTGCTGCCGCAAGCGGCATGGTGAAAGTTCGGATAGTGCGATTAGACATGAGATTCCTTTGTTGTGCTGCCAAGGCAGCGGTTGAGTGAGTGTGCATTGAAACGCATGAGATCGAGATACGTCGGTACGGCGTCATCGAGGGTGTCGCCGTAAATGGGACAGACCGCCACCCCGAGGGAAACGGCGGCTTCCCTAATGACGTCTGCGCTGGCTTGTTGGGTCGGCTCCACGAACACCGCGGGAAGCTGGAGGTTTTCCAAGGTGCGGCGCAGCGCGATGACATCGCGCGGCGAGGGCTCGATGGCCGGGTTGGGAGTAACGAAGCCCGCAATGTCAACGCCATAGCCTTGTTCCAGGTAGGCATAGCCGTGGTGGGGTGTGACGAGGTGGCGGTTGCGCTCAGGAATGGCGGAGATGAGCTGATTAACCTCGCCGTCGACGTCCCGCAGTTGTGCGATGTAGTCCTGTGCGCGGGCACGGTAGTCCGCGCCGTGCGAAGGATCCGTTTGCGCAAGTTGCTCAGCGATAACTTCGGTAAAGCTGATCACATTGGCGGCGTTATGCCACAGGTGCGGGTCCACCTCACCGTGAATGTGTTTACCCAAGACGGCTTGCGGCAGGAGATATGTTTCATCACCCGGCCGGCCCAAGAAAC
This sequence comes from Corynebacterium sp. HMSC074E01, assembly GCF_001808885.1. Taxonomy (NCBI): domain Bacteria; kingdom Bacillati; phylum Actinomycetota; class Actinomycetes; order Mycobacteriales; family Corynebacteriaceae; genus Corynebacterium; species Corynebacterium sp. HMSC074E01. The sequence goes on along the minus strand of NZ_KV794854.1, from coordinate 169,468 downwards.
GGTAGGAGGGGTCCGGCGGAATTTCCTGCAGCGCGGAGTTCGGGATGCTGAGCACCGTGCTTTTCGGATCAAAACGCTCGCCTTGGTCTTCTAGGTCGAGCGTCCCGGATGCCATGTCCGCGGTGATATCCACGTGACCTGCATCGAGCGCGCGCATCCCCTCAGGTGCGCTCACGCCTACTGCCACTGTGAACTCCTGCGGGGAGCTGTCTGTTGCGTCGAACTTCAGCCGGTACACACCTGGCTTGTTAAAAGCCCAGGAGACGTGCGTGTGGGCATTAGCCGGCAGCGTCGTGGAATCGTTGTGCTGGTCAATCCCATCTGCGCTGTTAAAGAGCGGCTCAGGCGTACCGAACGTAGAGACCACGTAGGCCGCGACATCGCCGGGTCCTTCCACATCGAGCAGGCGCATGTCGACGCTCGTGGTACCTGGGGCTGCGTTGCGTACGCGCAATCCCAGCCACACCGCATCGAGGGCAACGTTTTCTACCAAGGGGACGAGCTTCGCGCCGCGCGTGGACGCTTGGTCCGCCACTTCGGTGACGGACACATCCGATGACTCCCGCAAGGACTTCAGCAGGTTTTGCGGCTCGAGGAGAAAACCATTGGACAGCAATACGTCGGCGTTGGCGATATCGCGCACCGAGCGCAGACTCGGCTCAAAGGTATGTGGATCCTTTCCCGCAGGAATCAGCGTGGTTACTGTGGCATCCTCACCGGCGACGTGCTTGGCGACGTCCCCCAGTATCGGCGTCGTCGCCACCACCTTCACCTTCCCATCGTCTCCGCTGGCGGAGCCCGTGCAGCCACTCAGCATGGACGCGCCGAGAACGATGGCGGAAAGGAGCGCGATGTATTGCGTCCGAGTACGAACCTTCCGTGGCATTAGTCGCGGCCCTTCATGAGCGCGAGGCGCGCTAGCGCCAAGCCCAGCACGAGCATGCCTAAGCCCAGGATTCCGATGCCCCACGGCAGCAGGTTTTGCCCGCTGTCGTAGTAGCCGGCCGCAGCGACGGTGTCCACATTCTCTCCGTCCGCGGCCGCGGTGGAGCGGTGAGAAGGCTTGCGCTCTTTCCTTTCTCCGCGCTCTTTCCGCTCCTTGCTGCTTGCCTGTTGCTTCGCGTTCCTGGTGCCGGCTGCGGATGCCGCACCGCGGGTACCTCCTCCGGCGTTTCCACCTCCCGAGCGTGTTCCGGAAGCAGAGGATGCTGGTTGCTCAGGGGAGGCGTCGCCCAGCTCTGCCTCGTGGTGGTCTTCGGTACCGTGGTCACCATTATCGGTGGCGGCTTCCTCTTCCCCGGCCTCCTGCGGCGCGGCGTCACCATCACCGACATCCCAGGTATAGGTGACCTGATTACTCGTGTCACCGTTGGATTCCGCCTGGACAGTCATGGTGTAGATACCCGGTTCACTAAAAGCCCAGTTAACGTGGCGATGCGCCGGGTAAGCCTGGTTGATGACATCACCAGACACGAGGTCGAGCTCGCCGGCATCGGTGACCGGCTGGATATCGCCGAAGCCAGCGGTTTCGAAGATGAAGACGTCACCAGGACCAGTGACCTCGACGAATTCGAAGTTCACGTCTTTGTAACCAGCGGATTGCGCCGCCTGGGTATCCCATCCCGGCCACAGCAGCGAGCTGTCCTGGGTTTGAGGAAGGTAATACGTAGGTATACCAATGCCGTCGATACGCTCGGTCGCCTCGCTCCATGCTTCTTCTGCGACTTTGAGGATGACATCGTTGCCGGGCCGGACGACGCCACTGCCGGTGACGTCCTCCTTCATCGACAAGGTCAGTTGACCGCCTGGCGCGGAGACATAAAAGGCATCGACGTGTCCGGAATCGATGAGCTCGCTATCAGCTCGCGCCGCAGCCGGAGAGCCAAGGACGGCTACACACAATATCGCGACAATGGTGAACACGGCGGCGCTGGCTTTTAGCAGTGCACTGTTCTGGCGCACGTTCAGGTCCTGAGCAGCGCGTGATGGTGTGGAGTGCAATCCAGTGTGTCCTTTCTAGCGGGGAAGCAGGCCAGTGAACCGCGCCGCAATTTGGTCGCGGTGATCGTTGTAGAAGTTGAGGAAACCTTGGAAGATGATGGCCAAGACAACTGGGAGCACGAGCCCCCACAGGCCCTCGAGCTTGGGCAGAGAGGACGTCTTGCCATTCTGGCCACCAGGCTGGTTATCGTTTGGTTTCTTCTCACCTGGTTTCTTATCGCCTGGCTTATCTCCGGGCTTTTCATTACCTGGCTTGGGGGTGTCTTCGCCTTCCTTTCCTTCCTTTGATTTCACACAGTCTTTGATTGCTGCATCGCCCGCTGCGACGGTGAGCGTTTGGGGTGCAGAGGAGATGTCCTTGCCCTCTGTGGTGGTGGCCGAATAGGTGACCTCGAGCTTGTAGATGCCCGGCTTGGTAAACGCCCAATTGGTGTGGGTGTGCGAAGCAAAAGTGGTCTCGATGGAGTAGTCACCCTCCGCGGTATTGATCAGCGGGGTGAACACCTTGCCCAAGCCTTCGGCAGTGAAAAGGCCTACCTGCGCACCCTCTGGCATCTCCACGGGCTTGATGTTGAGCGTGACTTTGCCGTCTTTATAGTCCTTGTAGTTGAGGGCCTGGGTGTTATAGCCCGGCCAGATAATGCTTTGCTTCTGGGTCTGCGGGAGGAGGAAGAACTTTTCCTTGCCTAGGTAATCGAAGTCCTTTCCTTTAAGTTCGGCGGGGCGGGAGTGCAGAGCGTTGTCGTGCACCGCGAGGACGACGTCATCGAGCGGGCGCTCAACAGTTTTCTTGTCCACGAGGGCCGTTTCATCCTTCAAGCGGGTGAGGAACTCATCGCCGTCACGGGTGACCGCAATGTCGACGTGGCCGCGGTCAAGCACTACCTTGTCAGCGCAGGTACCGGTGTGTTTCCCTGCGTCCGGTTTCGGGCCGTTATCCGGGGCTGGCGCAGGAGCCTGAGCCCCAGTACCGAGCTTGCCCGTGCCCTCGTACTTTTGCCCGAAAGCGAAATCGTCGGTCAGCGTGATGCTGCCGGACTCTTGCGTGATGCTCGGGTGCGGAAGAATATCCAGTCGCACGGTAGTGCCGTTGAAGTTTGCATCGGCGCCGACGACAAATTCCGCGCGGCCGCGGGTGATCGTGCCGTCGAAATCGATGTCCGGAAGCGAGCTTCCTTTGCTAAAGAAGCCGCCCTGCACGTAGCCTTCTAGGTTCTTATCGGCTGCCTCCAGGATGATGCGGGTGGCGTCTTCGCCCTCCGGAACAGCACGCGCGGACAGACCCGTGTCAGATAGCGAAACCTCTTCCCCGGAGAAGAGCTGGCGGGGGTTCGTGGTCTCGGTCCAAGACTCCGCGGACGTCTTCGAGGTGGTGGAAAGCTCAGCGTTCTCAGAGTAGGCGAGCTCCTCGCTCACCCAGCGCGGGCTGCCGTCCTCCGGGGTGTACACAGCTTGGATTGTGGAGGCCTCGGGCCCTAAGAATTCATCGAAGTGTGCTTTGCCATCTTTCACGGCTAGATCGGTGAGGAAGTAGCCGTCGATCAGCAGCGTAAGCGTGCCGTCGCTGCCGCCAGAGAAATCGATGGAGGAAAGGCGCTCATCCCCGTCCTTGTCCCCGGATTTCTTGGGCGTGATGCTCAGGCGGTAGTCCTTCTGGCTGGCATCGCCAGAGGAAGCTTGGTCAAAGCGCTCTGTGAGGGAAGGCGTTTTCTCATCAGCGGGACGCTGCCCGCCGACTTGGATCGAGGTGGTCGTGGGCTTGGAGGTAATCAACGAGCCATCCTTGCCCCGCGCGCTTGTTTGATAGGTGAGCTCATAGCGTCCAGGCTTGGAAAAGACTGTGTAGTTGTGGGTATGCGTGCCGCTGGTCAGCCATGCGGAATGCGGAGCGCCCTCGGTGGTCCCAAAGAAGCGCTGCAGGCCGCCGGGGCCGGGGTAGTAGCCAAACATCTCGACATCGCCGGGACCGTCAACGCTTAAGAGGTCCAGGGAAGCGATGTTGTCGCGGAAGTCGTCGACAGGCAGCTCTGTGTCCGCGCCGAAGCCCATCCACACCGGGTCCAAGCTGCCTTGGACACTGGCCGGCGCCATGTAATACGTGTCGCCCGGCTGTCCCACAAAAGAGAGCGCGGGGTCCTCAGGCACTGTGAACTGGTATTGGTTGGTGCCGTTCTGGTCCCAACCTTTGCCTACCCAGGTCACGGTATCGGCTAGGTCGTGGTCGGAGCTTGCAGAATGGCTCTTGAGGTTGAGAGCATTGCCCTCCCAGAAAGCCTTGGGGGAATCAATATGTGTCTGAGTGGCTACGTGTTTGCCGTCGTCGGGGCCAGCGACGGCGGTAGCGGGGGAGAAGAGAAGCGTGGCGCAGGTTAGAAGCGCCACATAGCGAGTTTGAGCCACAGTCAGGGACCTTTCTTCAGTTCTTTGGCGAGAGTTTCACTATAGGTAATGGAATTCAGTCCCGTTAAGCTTGCGCAGAAAGCCCAGTTCACGCTTAGTGGAAACAGGGTTCAATTACCCCCAAGTGGGGCGGCCAATGCAGTAGCTAAGCGCTGAACTACGATGGGGGACATGACTAAACCGACATCCGACGTCCGCGTCCGTTTCTGCCCTTCGCCTACCGGCACGCCCCATGTGGGCATGGTCCGCACGGCTCTGTTCAACTGGGCCTATGCCCGTCACACTGGCGGTACGCTCATCTTCCGTATCGAGGACACTGATGCTGCCCGTGATTCTGAGGAGTCCTACCAGGCCATCATTGACTCCCTGAACTGGCTCGGGCTGGGCTGGGATGAAGGAGTTAACGTCGGTGGCCCGGATGAGCCTTACCGTCAGTCGCAGCGCATGGATATCTACGCAGATGTCCTGCAGAAGCTCAAGGATGGCGGCTATGTCTATCCGGCTTACTCCACCAATGAAGAGGTTCAGGAGCGCCACAAGGCAGCTGGCCGCGACCCGCAGCTGGGTTACGACAACTTCGACCGCGACCTGACTCAGGAGCAGATCGACGCCTTCGAGGCGGAAGGCCGCAAACCAGTCTGGCGCCTGCGCATGCCGGACAAGGATTGGTCTTGGACTGACTTGGTACGCGGCGAGGTGACCTTCAAGTCGGAGACCCAGCCGGACTACGTCGTGGCACGCTCGAACGGTGCGCCGCTCTACACGCTGGTTAACCCGGTCGACGATGCCCTCATGGGAGTTACTCACGTCCTGCGTGGTGAAGACCTGCTGTCTTCCACGCCGCGCCAGCTGGCCCTCTACGAGGCGCTCGTAGAGCTCGACATTGCCAAGAAGACGCCTGAGTTTGGCCACTTGCCCTTCGTGATGGGTGAGGGGAACAAGAAGCTTTCCAAGCGTGACCCACAGTCCAACCTGTTCAATCACCGCGACAACGGCATCATCCCGGAGGGCATGCTCAACTACCTGTCGCTGTTGGGCTGGTCCCTGTCCGCGGACCAGGACATCTTCTCTGTCGACGAGCTCATCGCCAACTTCGACGTCCACGACGTGTTGGGCAACCCAGCTCGCTTCGACCAGAAGAAGCTCGAGGCCATCAATGCCGACCACATTCGCTTGCTGGAGCCAGCAGACTTTGCTCAGCGCCTGCGCGACTACCTGACTGAGTACACCGACTTCCCGGCAGACTATCCCGAGGAGAAGTTCGCTTTCGCTGCAGATCTGGTGCAGACACGCATTAAGACGCTGTCCGACGCCTATGGCCTCATGTCCTTCCTGACCACGCCGGACGCTGAGCTGGAGCTAGATGAGAAGGCGGCCCGGAAGAACCTCAAGGAGGATGCGGTTCAGCCGCTGGAGGTTTCCATCGCCAAGCTGGAGGAGCTCGGGGAGTGGAAGACGGAGGAGATTGAGAAGGTTCTCTCCGCCGCGCTTATCGACGACCTCGGCCTCAAGCCCCGCAAGGCTTACGGCGCCCTGCGCGTTGCGATCTCGGGCCAGCAGGTCTCGCCGCCGCTGTTTGAGTCCATGGAGCTGCTGGGCAAGGAGTCCACTTTGGCCCGCCTCAAGGCTGCGAGTGCTCTCACGCCGTGGAGCGCTGAGTAGATCCATTAAGTAGTCTCACATGGCTGTCATTTCGGGGCGTTAGGGTTCATTCCTAACGCCCCGGAAATGTATCCTGACCTTGCGATTTGTGTGTATCGGTAGCGCTGGATATAGTAATAAACCGTTGCAGCGAGCAGCGAGGGGTTAAAGCCCTGAGCTAGTTAACAGCAATAATGGCCTATGGTGTAATTGGCAACACTACGGTTTCTGGTACCGTCATTCTAGGTTCGAGTCCTGGTAGGCCAGCAGTGATAGCGATTTAACGCAGTAACTCGCGTCAAACAATGTTGTCACAGTTCTAAGCCCCGTTCGTCTAGCGGCCTAGGACGCC
>NZ_KV794854.1:0-162974 GCF_001808885.1 Corynebacterium sp. HMSC074E01 | reverse complement strand
TAACACGGGTTCAAATCCCGTACGGGGTACCACTTAAAGGGTGGCAAGCACATGGGCTTACCACTCTTTTTCTTATAATTGGCGACCATGCACTTCTACATTGTTCATGGATACCAAGCCAGCCCTGACAGTCACTGGTTCCCGTGGCTAGAACGCCTGTTGACCGCCGACGGCCACACAGTTCACACCATCGCGCTGCCGGAACCGAACGAACCGAAGCTCGATGAGTGGGTCGAGGCGATTCGCAACGATATTGAGCGTCCAAACGCTAATACCTGCATCATCACGCATAGCCTAGGCGGCACCGCGCTGCTGCACTATCTCACGGCATTGGATGGCGAGTGGGAGCTTCCTGGGCTGTTCATTGTCTCTGGGTTTGTGAAGAAGCTTCGTGTCATCCCGGAGCTTGACGAATTTATTGGCCAGGCCCACGTCGACGTGCCTGCTGTCAAACCCCACATCGCTCACACAGAGGTCTTCGTGTCCACTAACGACGTCCTGGTTGACCCCGCCCTCACGCAGCAGCTTGCCGACGCCCTCTCGGCCATTCCCATCACCATCCACGGTGGGGGACATTTCCTCGAGAGTGACGGTTATACCGAGTTTCCACAGCTGGGGGACCGCATCACGCAGTGGCTGCGCAGTCTATAGTCTCTCAGTCATCGCTTTGAGCGCTTCCACGTGCTGCACGTAAGCCCGTGTGCCCGTCTCAGTAAGCGCGACCCACACGGCGTCCTTGGCGCGGGTAGAGCCGTACTCTCGGGTGCGGCTAATGTAGCCGCGGTCTTCGAGGTGCTTTAGCTGCTTGGACAGCGTATCGGCGGTCAGCTCGGTCAACTCGGCGAGCTTGCTGTACTTCATTTGCCGGCCGTCGGTGGCACCGGCGGAGTAGAGCGTCGCACAGATTCTGAGGCGATTAATCGGGTGGATAACTGGATCCAGCTCAGGAGATTGATTGGGGGCTTCCTTAGGCATTGGGGCCCTTTATGGCCGCGTTGCGGTTTTCGTAGAGCATCCAAGCCGTTGCTGCCGAAACAATGACCCCGCTGGTGATCATCCATGGCCATGTATCAGGTGTCGGCGTGGTGGACATGATCATGGCGACGGGGAGCAGTACGCGTGACCACGTGGCGCGATCGTTCCTCGGCCCCATGTTGGGATTGGGGCGAACAAAAGGGTTCGCGATTTTGTCCTTGAGGAGGAAGCCGAGAATGAACGTCGGTATCAGGATTGCGAGTGTGTACCACCAGGACAGCTTGGATAGCGCAAGACTGCTACCGATGCCGAGTGCTACAAGTGCTACTGCCCACCAGCCCTGCGTCCAGGTGGTGCGTTGCTGAATCTCTTCAATGACTTTTAGGTCGCTGTCCATGATGTGCCTCCTTTGTTTGCATCTAGTGCAAGTGTAATGATTGCACAGGTAGCAAGTAAAGGGGTGTGGTACTCGGATCATTTGAGTGGTCTGGTTTTACCCCATACCGGTTTCAATCCTCGGCGAGGTAGACGGGAGGGGCACTGGAGTACCAGGGGGTGAACCAGTACTCAATTGGCCTAAGTCCTACCGGTATGCCTTTTCTGGCCATACACTGTAGGTACAACGCATTCCCGACAGAAAGGAGAGCGGATGGCGGAAGTTGAAAATCATCACTATCGCCGACGCAACCCTAGCAGATAATACAAGGCGGCATCGCCATAATCCACAACTTCTTAAAGCCAACACTCGAGCGAAGTAGGAGCCTTGCATCACATGCTGTTAGTGCACGTGTCCTCCCGAACCTCCAGCGATGTCTAACGAGTGCTCCGGCCCCTGCAGCCAACGGCACGCCGGCGGAATAACCACTGATTCGATCCGCACCTAGGCCTTGAGAGTCGAAGTTTACATCGCGGCCATAAGTGGCAACGAGGTTCGGGATTTTATCTGTGTAAAAAGGTCCTTTACCTGCCGATTTGTGCAATCTTTTGGAGATCCTATAGTGTTTAGCAAGTCCGCAACGGACAGCTAAACGAGCCCCGTTCGTCTAGCGGCCTAGGACGCCGGCCTCTCACGCCGGTAACACGGGTTCAAATCCCGTACGGGGTACAAATAAAGAGGGCGACAAGCAATATAGCTTGCCGCCCTCTTTTGTGATCGGGATACGGGGTTAGCGGCCTGGGCTCTAGACAATTAGGACTTCAGCGTTATTGCCGCCCGTGCAGCGAATGACCTCGTGCTCATCGATGTTGCACGTCAGCGAGTAGTTCTGCTGTGTGACCGAGCTGTTGACGGTTACCTGTGCGGGGATATAGGCGCGGAGGTCATCTTGGGAGCTTGGGGCTAAAGTCATCAAGCGCCCGGCTGTGGAGCGCGCAAAATCGCAACTAGTGTTTGCGCCGGCCATGACGAAGGCAATGTTATAGCCATCGCCCATCTGGCACACCGTGGCGGGTGTGCCGTGAACGTTGACTGATGCACCGTTGGCCTCGCCTTGGGGAAGCTGTCCGGAAAGGCTGTTGTAGGTGGCCATCTTTGCAGCCTGAGCGGTCTGGTGTTGGCCTGCGCCTGGTTTGGCTCCCTGCACACCTTGCGCTTGAGTATCCGGCTGTTGAGCCTGGCCCGCAGGCTGATCGGTTGCGGTGCCCGGCAACGTCGGCTCGGGGCCGGCTGGGGCTCCTTCATCGGCGGAGTCAGGGACGTGAAGTTCGGCGTCGTCATTGAGCGGCTGAAAGGCCGGGTATGTGTTCTCGAAAGTTGGCTCACCCGATATTTCGCCTGGGGTTGAGGGCGCTGCCATGTCGGACGATGTAGAGCATCCAACGGTTAAAACACCAGCGGTGGCTATGGCCGCAAAAGCTGCGACGGGACGGAGGGCGCGCGTGGAAATCATAAGACCCACCCTAACGGGATGTACCGAGATTCGCTGGAGAAAACGGAGAGAGCTGCCCAGGCCCGGCAGCGTAAGCGCGGGCTAGGCAGCTGAGAAAAATGGAATCCGGAGCGCTCTTAGTGGCAATCCCAGTGGCCATCATGTGCTGCGTGGCGGTGGCCATCGTGGAGGTAGTCCACGTGATCGCCGTGAGGGATGGCTACGTGGCCGCAGCCTTCGCCGTGCTCGTGGTCGTGGCCCTCGTGAACGGTGTGCTCGGATGCCTCGCACTCGTCCCAGTGGCCTTCATGCTCGCGGTGGATGTGGCCATCGTGCGCGTAGTCGGTGTGATCGCCGTGCGGGAATGCCACGTGGCCGCAGCCTTCGCCGTGGGTGTGCGTGTGCTCGTCGTGAATGGTGTGGGTCATGACTCCTCCTTGAAAGGCTGGGGATTTTCAATCAATTTTCAGTAGCTGACAACGCCAGTAAAGCGTGTTTTCAATTTAGTTTCAATAGTGGGGGTGCTTGGGGGTATTAGCGGAGTGATGTGAGGTGCGTGAGGTGCACATGGGGCAAAACAGGCTAGAGTAAACCCATGTTGAAAAAGTCTTCTCAGTGCCGTGTTTCGCGCTTTGTGTCCAGCCTTGCCTCGGTGGCTGGAGCGTGCTCCCTGGCTGTTGCTCTCGCTGCCCCTGCAACAGCCGTAGAAGGTGTGCCAGTCAGACAAGGGCAAAAGATTGCTGCGGCTGATGGCTCCTTGTGTACTGTTGGTTATGTCGAAGCTAATCGAGCGTGGACTTCGGCGCACTGCGGTCTGAATGGCGAGCAGATGTATAACGAAGCGGGTCAGCACCTGGGTACGCTACGTTGGTTCAAGCCTTCCGGAGCTGCAGGGCATGACTTGGCCTATATTCAATTCGCTGGCGGAACCTATTCGGCAGGAAACCCCCTCACAGGGGATGGCATGACGCCGGTTCCTGGTGAAGGTGCAACAGTGTGCTTCGACGGGCAGGCTGCGTCCCGCCAGTGTGGTACTGCCGTCCGAGGGCCGGGTCTTTTCCCGGGGATGAACTATGCGGTCGACGTCTCGCTGGCACCAGGGGATAGCGGTGGAGCAGTCTCCGTTCCAGGGCAGCCGGGCGTAGTGGGAATTTACCAGGGTATTACCCAGACCAACCGGAATGGCCGGACAGTGACTTTCTCAAACTATGCACGGATGCCGCATGCAGATGAACTAGCGCGCCTGCCGCACCAGGGATGGGTACCGCGCCGCCCTAATCGGGAGCCAGGAAACCCGGTCCGAGTGGTTCAGGAAAAGGGAGAGGCATTGTCCTCGACAAGCAGCACGGGTCCAGAAGGGCTGCGTGGTCTCGCAATGTATTTTGGGCTGAGTATCTAGGTAGCTAGGTATCTATGCATACGGCAATGAGGGTTTGGCTACTGGCGTGCCTAGTGGTTGCCGTTGCGTGGTGCGCCGTGGGAAAGTGCGGCGCTGAGACGGTTGGCAGCGCCCACCAGTACGTCCGCAAACTTTTCAGCTGGAGAGGGGTGGAAGCGCTCGGCTGAACCGGAGATGGAGAGAACAGCGATGAAATTTCCGGCGCCGTCGAAGACGGGGGCGGAGACGGAGGCGAGGTTGGACTCGCGTTCTTCGATGGATTCGGAGTAGCCGTTAGTGCGCGCGAGTTCGACGTCGTGCTCGCTAAAGATGGCATCGGGAACGTGGACATCGGCAAAAGCCGCGAAAATACGCGCTGCCGAGCCGGAGGTCAGGGGAAGTTGGCGACCCACGGGTACCACGTTGTGGAGTCCAATTTCCGGCTCACGCGTGGCGATGCATGTACGGGTGGTGCCGGAGAGTTCGTAAAGCTGGACGGATTCGCCTGTGGCGTCAAGAAGCTCCTCCATAATCGGGCCGGCGGTTTCGATGATCCGATCCCTGTTGCCGGGAAGGGCAGGGCCCGCGCCCCACTTTCCATCCGGGGTGCGGGTAAGAATTCGGTGCGCCTCGAGCGCTGTGGCGAGACGGTGAGCGGTTGCTCGAGGCAGGCCGGTGGTCTCACAAAGCTCGTTGAGTGTAGAAGGTTGGTTGGTCGCGGCCATCATGATGGCTACGGCGCGATCCAATACCTTAATTCCTGATACTGCGCTATACTCTCCCATATAATGAAATCTACGTCCCATTAATTGAGATTTCAAGTGGAGAGGTACATGACTGAGAAACTGACACTCGCAGAGAAGGTATGGCGCGACCATGTCGTGCGCAAGGGAGAGAACGGCGAGCCCGATCTTCTTTATATTGATTTCCAGCTCCTGCATGAAGTTACCAGCCCGCAGGCCTTCGACGGTCTTCGCCTGGCCGGACGCACGATGCGCCACCCGGAGCTGCACCTGGCTACTGAAGACCATAATGTTCCGACGGTGGGAATTAAGACCGGCAACCTTTTAGAAATCAAAGATGAGGTCTCTCGCACGCAGGTGTCCACGCTGCGCAAGAACTGTGAGGAGTTCGGCGTGCGTCTGCATTCGATGGGTGATGCTCAGCAAGGCATCGTTCACACCGTAGGCCCGCAGCTGGGAATTACCCAGCCCGGCATGACCATTGTGTGCGGTGACTCGCACACGTCGACGCACGGTGCCTTCGGCTCTATTGCTATGGGTATCGGTACCTCTGAGGTGGAGCACGTCATGGCCACCCAGACGCTTTCGCTCAAGCCCTTTAAGACGATGGCCATTGAGGTTAGCGGTGAGCTGGCGGAAGGCGTTTCCGCCAAGGACTTGATTCTGGCGATCATTGCCAAGATTGGCACCGGCGGCGGCCAGGGCCACATCATCGAATACCGTGGTGAGGCCATTCGCAAAATGTCGATGGAAGCCCGCATGACCATCTGCAACATGTCCATCGAAGCTGGCGCCCGCGCCGGCATGGTGGCTCCGGATGAGACCACTTTTGAATACGTCAAGGGCCGTGAATTCGCACCGCAAGGAGAAGACTGGGATGCGGCCGTCGAGTACTGGAAGACTCTGCCGACCGACGAGGGCGCCGAGTTCGATACCGTCGTAGAGATCGACGGCTCCGCACTCACGCCTTTCGTGACTTGGGGTACTAACCCGGGGCAGGGCCTGCCGCTGAGCGCTACGGTGCCCGACCCGGAGGAGTGCGGTGACGATGGAGAAAAGGCCTCCGTCGAAAAGGCATTGTCCTACATGGATCTAAAGCCCGGCACGCCGCTGCGCGATATCCAGATCGACACGGTCTTCCTTGGATCGTGCACGAACGCACGCATTGAGGATCTGCGTGCAGCCGCCGAGGTGGTCAAGGGGCGCAGCATCGCGGCGGATACCCGCATGATGGTGGTTCCGTCCTCGGCCGTGGTCAAGGCTCAGGCTGAGGAAGAAGGGCTGGACAAAATCTTCACCGACTTCGGCGCCGAATGGCGCACTGCTGGCTGCTCGATGTGCCTGGGCATGAACCCGGACCAGTTGAAGCCGGGGGAGAGGTCGGCGTCGACAAGCAACCGCAACTTTGAGGGCCGTCAGGGCCCTGGCGGCCGCACCCACCTGGTGTCCCCGGCCGTCGCCGCGGCAACCGCAGTTCTGGGGCACTTGGCCGCACCTGCAGATATTGACGATTCCGCCGTTGCCGGCGCTTAAGGAAAGGGAGAAGAAAATGGAGAAGTTTATTACTCACACTGGCGTCGGCGTTCCGCTGCGTGTCTCCAATGTGGACACCGACCAGATCATCCCAGCGCGCTACCTGAAGTCCGTGAAGCGCACGGGGTTTGCAGACGGCCTGTTCTCCAATTGGCGCAGTGATAAAAACTTTGTGCTCAACCAGGAACCGTTTAGGGAGGGCTCTGTGCTTTTCGCGGGCCCGGACTTTGGTACCGGTTCTTCCCGTGAGCACGCGGTATGGGCGCTTGCTGAGTACGGATTCAAGGCGGTGTTTTCTTCTCGCTTCGCCGATATTTTCCGCGGCAACTCTGGCAAGGCCGGCCTGCTGACGGGGCTCATGGAACAAGAAGACATTGAGCTCATCTGGAAACAGTTGGAGGCAGGGGAGACCGAAACCACCGTCGACTTGGAGGCGTGCACGGTCACCGTGGGCGGCAATAGCTATACCTTCGATATCGATGACTACACCCGTTGGCGCCTTATGGAGGGGCTGGATGATATCGGCCTGACCCTGCGCAATGAGACGGATATCGATGCCTTTGAATCCACGCGTCCGGGATTCAAGCCGCGCGTCATCACGCCCTAACGGACGTGTCGCCAGCGGGGTAGCATTCCCCGCTTCCTGTGGCGCCGGACACACCGCCCCGTTAACATCCTCAGCATGAGCAACCCTTACCAAGGCATTAGCGGAGACAACGGTAATCAATTCGGCGGCACCACCGGGTACGGCAGCTATGACTACCACGACGCCACCGGTTATGGCTATCAACAGTCAGGGGGTTTCGGCTACCAGCAGACCGGCGCTGTGCCTGGTAATCCATCCGGCGGGGCGGGTGCGCAGCCCATCGACGCCATGGATATCGTGGGCCAATCTTTCAAAGGCTACCTGAAGCAGCCTGTGCCAGGGATGCTGGCCATGCTGGTGCATTTCATCATCACTTTTGCTCTTCTCCTTGTGCCGAGTACCGTTGTAGGCGGCATCTTTGCAGCAATGGAAGAAAGCGGCACGGATATTGAGCCTTTGGTGCCTACCGTGGGGATCCCTCTCATGGTTGTCATGGGGCTAGCCGCCTTCGCTTATCTTTTCTGGCTGATGGCGAACCTCTTTAATGGTTCCCGGAAGATCGCTGATGGGGAGAAGGTCACCTTCCGCGACTACTTTAGGTTTGCCCAGCTGAGTGGTTGCGCCGGCGTCTATGCTTGCTTCTTTATTTTGGCAATGCTCGGAACAATTGCGGGCGGCTTCCCCGGACTGATTCTCTTTGCGCTTCTGTGGCCAGCGCCCGTGATCAAGGCTGATAACCCCGAAAAGCCTCTCATGGACTGCTTCCGAGAGGCCCTTGACCTGGTCATGGAGAACCTAGGGCAGTCGCTGCTCTTTATCTTGGTCTGCTCCCTCATCACGAGCCTGCTTGTCTTTATTCCCATCGTCGGCTTCATTGCCGCCTATCCGATCTGGGCGCTAGGGATGGTCCTTTTCACTCGCGCTATGCAGCGCCGCCCTGCAGCGCGATGGGAATAAGGCAGCAGGGCGGCGTAGAAACTCTCTAAGAGACGTGGGCGATGCCGTGCTTAACGCACAGGAAGCGGGCTCGCTAGGTAGTCCGCCCCGGTAAGCTCACCGTCGTTGAAGGAAAGAACCCATACCGATGCTTTCTTGAACTTGAGTTCTTCGATTGGCGCCTTAAGGAATTTCGGCGCGTAGGATTCGAGGATTCCCGGAATGGTCAGGCCTTGGCTCACGATGACCGGAACGCCGCCGCCGTCGACAACGCGCTGGAAGGCCGCGCGTGCTTCTTCCGGAGATTCAGCAAACACATCATCGCCGAATGCTTTGTTCACGGCGATGTCCATGCTGAGTTCGTCCGCCAGCGGGGCAGCAGTGTGCTGGCAGCGCTGCGGCGGTGCACTGTAGATGGCGGTCGGGTGGAAAGGCGTGAGCATCGGCACGAGCATCTCCGCTTGGCGGCGGCCCTTCTTATCCAGCGGGCGCAGGTCATCGTCGCCCTCCCAGGAGCGGCGCTGGTGGGCGCGAGCATGGCGCACGTACAGGACGCGAGTCGTTGGAGTGAGGCGGAGACGTTTCTTAGCTTTTGCTAAAACCTGGGCATCTACGTCGTAGGAGAGCAGCGCGCTGGCCTCGTCGATCTTCATCCAACGCAGCTCATCAGTCTCCTGATTGGGGGTGTACTCGCCGTCGAGCACCCGCGCTAGCCAGTAGTAAACCACCTTCGTGCGGCCTTGCACGGGGTAAGCCACCTTGCCGATGAGCTTTCCTAGGCGCACGCTATAGCCGGTTTCCTCGAGGATCTCGCGCGCGGCAGTGGTGGGGAGGGATTCACCCGGATCGACCTTGCCCTTGGGCAGCGACCAATCGTCATAGTGCGGGCGGTGGATAAGCGCAATCTCCGGATCGTGCGGGTCACCACGCCAGAGAACCGCACCGGCGGCAAGCGTCGTGCGCTTGAACTCATCCGCCGGATCGACCGGGATCTCCTGGTGGCGTCCGGAGATAAAGACCTCCGATCGACTATCTTTGTCCGTCTCATGCATGTTCTTTGCCTTGGGCATGCTGCTCCTTTTGCACCAGTAGCTTTCAACCTCCTCCATCTTCCTCCACTCGCTGTCGCGATGCAGTCTTACGCGCCGAGCGTGCAGGAATGCCAGGCGTGCTTTAATGGGAAAAGCCGATGCAGAGGAATCTAGAGTGAGGTGGCACATGGCAAACGTGGCAGTAATGGGGGCGGGCTCGTGGGGAACCACGCTGGCGAAAGTCTTTGCTGACGCGGGTAACGACGTCCGTTTGTGGGCGCGCCGCGAGGAGCTGGCGAACGCTATCAACACGCGCCACGAGAATCCGGACTACCTCCCAGAGCTTTCACTTCCGGAGTCCATTAAGGCGACCACCGAGCCGGCGACTGCACTGGAAACCGCAGACATCGTCATCTTTGGCGTTCCTTCCCAGACGCTTCGCGGAAACCTGGAAAAGTGGGCGCCACTGTTGCCGGAAGAAGCGACCTTGGTATCAATCTCTAAAGGCGTGGAGAAGGCCACTCTCAACTTGATGAGCGAGGTCATTGCGGACGCCGCCGGCGTATCCGCTGACCGCATTGCCGTGCTCTCAGGGCCCAACTTGGCCAAGGAAGTGGCTCAGGAACAGCCTGCCGCTACGGTCATTGCCTGCAGTGACGCTGCCCGTGCCGAGGCCGTCCAGCATGCTGCCGCAGCACCGTATTTTCGTCCCTATACCAACACCGATGTCATCGGCGCGGAGATCGGCGGCGCCTGCAAGAACGTGATTGCACTGGCTTGCGGCATGGCTGCGGGCAAAGGACTGGGCAATAACACGATGGCCACCATTATCACGCGCGGGCTCGCAGAGATTACCCGTCTCGGCGTGAAGCTGGGAGCGGACCCGTTCACCTTCTCTGGTCTTGCTGGAATGGGTGACCTTGTGGCGACGTGCAGCTCGACGCTGTCTCGCAACCGCACCTTTGGTTACCGCCTGGGCCAGGGCGGCACTCTGGAGGAAGCTACAGCCGCCACCAATGGTCAGGTCGCGGAAGGCGTTATCTCATCTGATTCAATCTTCCGGTTGGCGCAGCGCGCAGACGTAGAGATGCCGATTACCCAAGCGGTCTACGGTGTGTGCCATCGCGGGGTGACTGTCGACGACATGATTGTTGCTCTGATGGGTCGCACCAAGAAAGCTGAGTAAAGCCGAGTAAAGTTGCTCGGTATGACTGAAGCGAAACCTGTGCGCGTTGCCGTTGTATACGGCGGTCGCAGCTCCGAGCATTCGGTGTCGTGCATTTCCGCTGGCGCCATCATGGAGCACCTTGATCC
Organism: Corynebacterium sp. HMSC074E01; assembly: GCF_001808885.1. Taxonomy (NCBI): domain Bacteria; kingdom Bacillati; phylum Actinomycetota; class Actinomycetes; order Mycobacteriales; family Corynebacteriaceae; genus Corynebacterium; species Corynebacterium sp. HMSC074E01. Next base: position 152,610 of record NZ_KV794854.1, on the reverse strand, counting down.
GGAAAAATATGAAGTCGTGCCCATCGGCATTACGCGGGAAGGCACCTGGACGCAGGGCAACCGCGCGGGGCTCAGCATTGTTGACGGGCGCCTGCCCGAAGTAGAACTCCACGATGAGCTGGCGTTATCCCTCAACCCTGCCACGCGTGGGCGTATCCACAATGTCACCCGCCACGAGCACTACACCGAGGTGGATGTCATCGTCCCAGTTCTGCACGGCCCCTTTGGAGAAGATGGCACAGTGCAGGGCCTCTTTGAACTTTCGGGGATTCCCTACGTCGGCGCAGGCGTATTGGCTTCGGCTGTGGGAATGGACAAGGAGTTCACCAAGAAGCTTCTGGTCGCGGAAGGCCTTCCGGTAGCGCCCCAAGTAGTACTTACCGGTGAAGCCACGCTTGACGACGCCCAAAAGGAACGCCTTGGCCTGCCCGTCTTTGTGAAGCCGGCGCGTGGTGGTTCCTCTATCGGCGTTTCCAAGGTTTCTGCCTGGGAAGACTTCGACGCAGCGTTGGCCCTGGCTTATGAGTCCGATGACAAGGTTCTCGTCGAACCGGAGATCAGCGGTGCCGAGGTGGAGGTGGGTGTTCTCGAACGTCCAGACGGCAGCCTCCAGGCTTCTGTGCCAGCCAAGCTCTTGGGTACCACGGAGTCTGAGGAAGGCTTCTATGACTTCGACGCCAAGTACATCGACGAGGGCGTCTCGGCAGCGATTCCGGCTCCGTTGAGTGAGGAGATGACCACCGAGCTTCGCCAGCGGGCAATTGAGGCTTTCCGGGCGCTGGGCGCTGCGGGCCTATCCCGCGTGGACTTCTTCGTCAGCGGTGATTCTTACTGCATCAACGAGGTAAATACCTTCCCTGGCTTTACCCCAATTTCGATGTACCCGCAGGTCTTCGCCGCCGTGGGCGTGGACTATGCCGAGCTGCTCGATATCCTCATCCAGACCGCCCTCGCGCGCGCCTAGTTCCCCAGCCGAGTGCAAAGGCCAGGCACTGAATGTGGAAGCTGTGCTGCTCCTATTGGGAAGGGGTGGCTTTAACGAGGGCGTCGCTCAGACGCACCAGTGCGGAGTTCGCCGCCTCTTGTGGGGTGGATAGTGCGAGATCTTCCGCCCGGCCGAGCGCGAACCACGTGCCGGCCGTGGTGCCCTCTGCCAGGGTAGTGTCCTCGAACCACGGGACGTCGTTAACCTGCTGGAGCTGAACACCCGCGCGGTAGTTTTCTGGGGCGCCCACGCCGCAGCGCACGACGATCTCCTCTTGGCCCGGCGCGCTGTACACCCAGGTGTTCTTATCGCCCACATCGGTGCGGCGCGTGTAACCCTCCGCAAGTGTTTCCGGTAGGGCCTTCTCTAGGGCGGGACACATGGAATCCGGGCCCGCCTTCAGCTGCGACAGTGGTGCTGCATTTGCCTTCTGGGGCTTCGAATCTAGGTGCTTGAAGGCATCCTCCAGCCCCTCCGGCGCCTCGTCCTTGGCGTTCTCCGAGGAGGTGGTTACGGCGATGGCGGGGGTGTACTCGGTGCTGTACCACGTCGTGAGGTTGGATCCGGGGGTGGCGTCGACGACCTGCAGCCAGGATTCCCCGTCAGCCTCGATGGTCTGGGAATACTCCGTAAATTGTTGCGGCAGGTCAACGCCACAGCGCAGAGTTATTTTGTCCTCCGAGCTCTTCGTCCAGGCTGCGGCACCCGCCGGGGCTGGGTCGGCGAGTTCGACCCGTGAGTATCCCATGAGCTTGTCCGGCAGAGCGTCAACGACAGCGGCGCACTCGGGGGAGTCCGCTGCTTCAGACGGAGTGGGAGGCAGCGCTACCGGCTGTTGCGCGGCGCTGGTGAATACGTATTTTGCCCCAAAAATTACCGCGAAGACCATCGCGATGGCGATCCCTAGTGAGATGTAAATTGCGGTGCGGTTAAATTGGGTATCCATAGGGGCTTATCCTATCGCTGATAGCCCGAGAAGAACGAACGTGGACTGCGCGCGCACGAGCGGCGCGTGGCCTGCGCAAGGAAAAGGAGTCCGTGACGGTGGGTTTGTCCCATACCCTCGACCAAGCCGGCGAACGGCACGTTATCCATGAGATTGTCACCGCCGCCCCGAGCGCGCTCAACGGCGACGATGCTGCGGTGCTCTACCCGGCGGCGCCGAACTCCCGCACGGTGGCCGCGACGGACATGATGGTGGAAGGCCGGCATTTCCGGCGGGACTGGTCCACCGCCGCGGAAATCGGCCAGAAAGCCATCGTGCGCAACTTCGCAGACATCGAAGCGATGGGTGCGCGGCCTACAGCAGCATTGCTGGCGATTGCCGCCCCAGGAGATACCCCGGTGGACTTCGTGCGGGGGATCGCGCAAGGCATTGCTGAGCGCTGCGCGGTGTACAACGCTGAGCTCGTCGGGGGCGACCTAACCCGCAGCGATAGCTTGGTTATTAACGTCACCGCGATGGGTTCTTTGGGCGGAAGCGGAGCACCTCTGACTTTGGATGGTGCGCGTGCGGGTCAGAAGCTGGTGGCGCACGGCAAGATTGGGTACTCCGGGGCGGGCCTGGCTCTTTTGCAACGCTATGGCCGCGCCTTGCCACCGGAGCTGGAGGAGTTCTGGCCGCTGGTCGACGCCCACTGTGCTCCCACCCTCGCCCCGGGGCGCGGAGTCATCGCTCGGGCAACGGGCTCGACGGCGATGACGGATAATTCCGATGGGCTCGTGCGCGATGTAGGACATCTGGCTGGGCGTTCCGGGGTGCGCATCGACCTCGACCGCGACGCGATTGCTCCCGATCCGCTGCTGGCGGCTGCCGGCGCGGTGCTCGATATTGATCCTTGGGAATGGGTCTTGGCTGGCGGCGAGGACCATACGCTGTTGGCCACCACATTTAAGGCCGCTCCCTCTGGTTTCCGCGAAATCGGCCGCGTACTGCGCGGCACCGGAGTATTCATTGATGGAGAGGAGCCACGCTATAGCGAGGGCTGGGAGGGATTCGCGTGAGCCACATCGATACTTCCCGCATCCACTATTCGTGGATGCCGCACATCCGACAGGCCCTGGAGGAGAATCTCCCAGGCATCGAGCGCGCGATTGGCGCAGAGTTCTTGCCGCCTGCCGAGGATGTATTCGCCGCTCTGTCCATGCCCCTCGAGGAGGTGCGGGTGCTCATCGTGGGCCAGGATCCCTATCCCACGCCGGGGCATGCCATGGGCTTGTCCTTCTCCACGCGGCCGGGTGTGCCGGCACCGCGTTCGCTGAAGAATATCTACGCCGAGCTTGGCGACGACCTCGGCATCCCCGGCCGCGCGGACGGCGACTTGCGGGCCTGGTATGACCAGGGCGTGCTGTTGCTCAACCGGGTACTCACCGTGGCCCCGGGCCAGGCGGGTTCGCACCGCCGTCTCGGGTGGGAGGCGATTACCGAGGCAGCGATCAGGGCGCTGGCAGGGCGCGATATCGTTGCCATCCTGTGGGGCCGCGACGCCCAGTCCTGCCAGGCCTTTCTACCGGGCACGGACTGCATTACTTCCCCGCATCCTTCGCCACTGTCAGCGCGGCGTGGGTTCTTCGGCTCGCGTCCCTTCTCCCGCGCAAACGCGGCGTTAGAGGCCCGCGGCGTCCCCGCGGTGGACTGGCGCTTGTAAACTAGCCAGCATGTCATATCCCGCCGAGTTGGATGCTCGTGGCCTGCACGAGTGGGCCGCACGAACCGTGGAGGAGCTGCAGCGCCGCCGCGCTGAGATCAATGCCCTCAACGTTTTCCCGGTGCCCGATTCGGACACAGGATCCAACATGGCGCACACCATGGAGTCCGCCTTGGCGGAGGCCGATAAGGGCGAGGCGGACGTGGCTGAAGCCTTGGCCATCGGCTCGGTGCGCGGTGCGCGCGGCAACTCGGGGATGGTGCTTTCCCAGGTCCTGCGAGGTGTTGCCGATGCCACGACAGATTCGCGCGTGGATGGTGCGGTCTTAGCTGATGCTTTGACGCTGGCCGTCACGTTGGTGGACCGCGCGCTCGCTACACCGGTGGAAGGAACGATTATTACCGTGCTGCGAGCCGCAGCCACCGCCGCACGTGAGGCTGCTGAGCAGCCTGGAGCCGAGCTCCACGGCATCTTGTTAGCAGCGGTCGAGGCCGCACGGAAGGCCCTTGCTGAGACCCCCTCGCAGCTACCAGCGCTGCGCGAAGCCGGCGTTGTGGATGCTGGCGGAACCGGCTTCGTAGTTTTGCTCGAGTGCTTGCTCGCTCAGGTCACAGGGCACGCCCCCGCCAGCCAACCACTGACCGTCTCGGCGTCTGCGCCCCCTGACGAGTTCGCGGCGCGGGAGCCGCAGGCAGGAGAAGAACTCGCCGAGATCGAGGCAATTTTCTTCTTTGAGGGCAACCTGAGCGACATTGAAGAGGCCTTGGCTCCGCTGGGCAATAGTCTCGTCATTGCACGGGCCACGGAAACCTCCGCCAGCGTGCACATCCATAGCGCTGAGGCGGGGGCCGTGATCGAAAAGGCCTATGCCCTGGGAAATGTCAGCAACCTGCGGCTCGAAGCGCTACCGCAGGCGGGTCAGGCGGCCCGATGCGAAGATTCTGCTGGTGGCGGGGGAGCACAGCGGCGTATCTTTGCTGCGGTGCCTGAAGGGGCCGCGCGGGAGCTTTTTGAGAAGGTGGGGGCGGACGTCGTCCAGCCCGGCGAAGAGCTGCAGAGCGCCGGGGAGGGAGATCTTTTCTTACCCAATGGCTGCGGTGGCGACCCAGGCAAGGCGACTGTCATTCCGACCGATTCCCTGGTTGCCGGGCTAGCGGCGCTCTCGGTTTATACGCCGAGTTCTGCGCACACCGACGACGTGCTCGCCGCTATGACGGACGCTGCCGGCTCCATGCGGGTGGCTTATCCAGATAGAGAAAGCGTGGCTGGGATTCTAGCAGCATGCCGTACTCAGCTGGGCTATGGCGGCGAGCAGATCACGGTGCTGACTGGCCTTGAGCTAGATGAAGAGGAGTTAGCCCGTAAACTGGGGATTGAGGTCGTCGTTCTGCGCGTGCCTGGACTGCGCACTGAGATTGGGGTGGAGTAGGCCATGTTGGGCTGGCAGGATGACCGCGCACTGACGGAAATCTTGGCAAAGAAGGATGCCGCGGCTTTCAAGCGCGCCTTCGGATACACCACGTGCGGGGAGCTGCTCAGCCACTATCCGCGCGATTACATCCGCCACAATAAGGACGTGGGCCTCGGCGGTGCTGAGGATGGTGAACACGTCACCATCACTGGCGTTATCGAGGATCTCCGCGTTAAGCACACTTCTAAAGCCATGGTGTTTATCCTCTACATGGATAGCGGAGTCCAGGCCTCCTTTTTCAATGCACACTACGTGCAACGCGTGCTTGGGCGAGGCATGCGCGTCATGCTCTCGGGCAAGTTGAAATACTTCCGGGGATACCCCAGCCTGCAGCACCCCGATTTTCTTATCCTCGATCCCGGCCGCTATCAGGAGTCTCTGCTGGATAGCACCACTGGGCAGGGGACAGGTTCGCTGAAGAAGCTCTCCCAGTTCGGCTCATTGGAGACATTCCTGCAGCGCGAATGGATTCCCGTGTACCCGGCTAGCGGAAAGGTGACGTCGTGGTACATCATGGGCGCTATCCACAAAGTGCTCGAGCACACCCCGCCGATCCCGGAGCCGCTGGACTACCGGATGATGGTGACGCTGGATCAAGCCGTGCGCGAGATCCATGAACCGGGTGACAATGGTCCGGAGCGCGCCATCCAGCGGCTTAAGTACAACGAAGCCTTATCGGTTGGCCTAGTTATGGCCTTGCGGCAGCGCGATGTTAAGGCGCGTACGGCAACCCCAATGCCGGCGATTCTGGAAGGCTTCCGCGATGAGCTGCTCAGCGGGCTACCCTTCGCTCTGACCGACGGTCAACGACGAGTCATTGGCGAGATCGACGCAGATCTGTGCGGCACCGCGCCCATGATGCGGCTGTTGCAAGGCGAGGTCGGTTCGGGCAAGACGCTCGTTGCCACGTGTGCCATGTTGCAGGCGGTTGATGCTGGAAAACAAGCTGCACTGCTCGCCCCGACGGAGGTTCTGGCGGCGCAGCATGGGGCGTCGATTAGCGCCAGCGTTCCCGAAGGAGTCACCGTCACGGTCTTGACAGGTTCGATGAAGACGGCGGAGAAACGCAAGGCTTTGTTGGAGATTGTCTCTGGCGAGGCCGATATCGTGATTGGCACCCACGCCATCATCCAGGACAGCGTTGAATTCTTCGATTTGGGCCTGGTCATCGTCGATGAGCAGCACCGCTTCGGCGTCGAACAGCGCGATAGCCTGCGCACCAAGACTCGGGAGGGGACCAGTCCGCACCTATTGGTGATGACTGCGACACCTATCCCGCGCACGATTGCCATGACGGTGTTCGGTGATTTGGCGGTCTCGACGCTCAAGGAGCTGCCGGGTGGACGCAAACCTATCTTGTCCGCAGTGGTTCCCGAATGGAAGCCGGAGTGGGTACGCCGCGCCATCGAGCGCATCCGTGAAGAGGTGGACAAGGGGCACCAGGCCTATATCGTCTGCCCACGGATTGAAGGAGAGGGCGGCGTGGAAACCATGTCGGTCCAACTGCGTAACCTTCCTTTGCGCGGACTGCGGGTGGAAATGCTCCATGGCAAAATGCCCGATAAGGACCAAGTAATGGAGAGCTTCGCGCGCGGGGAGATTGACGTCCTCGTGGCCACCACGGTCATTGAGGTCGGCGTCGATGTTCCCAATGCCACCGTCATGCTGATCCGAGAATCGGAGAACTTTGGAGTCTCGCAGCTGCACCAGTTGCGCGGGCGCGTGGGACGCGGCGGCAATGAATCGGTGTGTTTGCTGCACACGACGGCTGAGCCTGATAGCAAGTCTTTCCGGCGCATCAAAGCTATCGCGGATACGCCCTCTGGTTTTGACCTAGCTGAGCTCGACCTACAGCAGCGCCATGAGGGCGATATCCTGGGCACACTGCAATCCGGAACGAAACGCACCCTGAAGTTGCTGGACCTTATCAATGATCGGGATATCGTTGAGCGCACGCATGCTGATGCCGCCGCATTGGTCGAGCGCAACCCCGAATTAGCGGAGGAGCTGACGCATAATTTGAGCGCAGATGAACAGGGATTTTTGGAGAAAAACTAGGGTAGTCACCGCGGGAAACTGAGGGAAGATAGGGTAGAAGCCATGACCAGAATCATCGCCGGAGAAGCCCGCGGGCGCACCATCAAGGTGCCCGAAGCTGGGACGAGGCCCACGTCCGACCGTGCCCGCGAGGGCCTGTTCTCATCGTTGAATGTGCGCTGGGGGTTCATTGATTCCCGCGTGCTGGATCTGTTTGCTGGCTCCGGCGCCTTAGGCCTGGAGGCAGCTAGCCGTGGCGCCGAGGAAGTCGTCCTCGTGGAGAATAATGCCGCGGCCGTGAAGGTCATTCGCCACAATATTGGGGTGGTGAAGCACCCGCGCGTCGAGGTACGCGAGATGAAAGCTTCGTCCTACCTGGCCACCGCACCGCGCGGCTACTTCGACATGGTGCTCGCGGACCCACCCTATGAGTTCGATGATGTTGATGGGCTTCTCGCCGCCATCGAGCCGGTGCTGGATGATGACGCGATAGTCGTCATTGAGCGCCACGTGGATTCGCCGCACACGCAGTGGCCAGAAGGCTTTGAGCCCACCGGTCAGAAACTTAAGAAGCGGACCTTTGGCATCGCGCGTTTTGATATGGCGATTTATCACCGCAGTGCGGATAGCTCGAAGACCGATACCACCGGAACCCAGGAGGACTAGCCATGCCGACCCACGCCGTATGCCCCGGCTCTTTCGATCCCATCACGCTGGGACACGTCGACGTTTTTAATCGCGCCAGCGAACTTTTTGACAAGGTCACGGTGCTGGTGACGGGAAACCCCGACAAGCCTTCCGGGCTGTTTAGCGTGGAGGAGCGCGTGGACCTCATTCGCCGTACCGTCTCCCCAGAGATCGAGGTGGATTGGTGGGGCGGATTGCTGGTGGATTACACCAGTGCCCATGGCATAGACACGATTGTCAAGGGCTTGCGCTCCTCCTTGGACTATGAGTATGAGCTGCCGATGGCGCAGATGAACCGGCGCCTTTCCGGAATCGATACGGTCTTTCTGCTGACGGATGAGAAATACGGCTATATCTCCTCCTCGCTGTGCAAGCAGGTAGCGCAGTATGGCGGTGATGTGACGGGTATGTTCCCGGACCACGTGGCAGCCGCGGTGATGGAACGCTACCGAGGCTAAGGGGACATGTCTGTACTGGCAATACCCCTGGTTGTCCTCCTTACCGTCATCGCTGGCTCCTGCCTGCAGCGAGTCTCCGGTATGGGGCTGGGACTTATTGGTGGGCCCATCCTGACCCTCTTCCTCGGGCCAGTCGAAGGCATCATGGTCATCAACGTTTTGGCCTGCCTCAATGCCATCCTCACGACCTATTCGATGCGTGAGAATGTGGACTGGGGAAAGTGGCTGCGCATCGGGCCTTTCATGGTCCTCGGCTCTATCCCGGCGGCACTGCTCATCGCGCGTATTGATACCGCGGCATTGTTGGTTCTGGTTGGTGGCGCCTTATTGATTGCGCTGGCCGTGGTGGTCTTTGGGCGCAAGTTCGTCCCGCAGATGAGCGGCACGGGCCCAGCCATCTCCGCGGGCATCGTGGGAGGGTTCACCAATACGCTCGCGGGCGTAGCTGGCCCGGTCATCACGGTCTATGCGCAGGCCGCGCGGTGGCCCAAAGAGGTACTCGCGCCAACCCTACAGCCCTGCTTTGTCATCGGTGGATTGTCTTCGGTTCTTACGAAGTATTTCCTGGGCTCCGGCGGTTTCGAGGGTTTGCACTGGCTGGTGTGGCCCTGTGGGGTAATTGGCATGTGCGTGGGCATTCTCCTAGGAAAGAAGATTGCCGGGCGCGTCTCTCGGGACAAGGCCCATAAGCTATCACTGTGGCTGGCCAGCCTAGGAGCGCTCAGCGCATTGCTGCGAGGCCTTTTCACCCTGGGTGCTTAAACAGCGTCTCGGTATGGTGGAGTCCATGGCGAAATTCAAGATTGAGGACGCGCTCGCCCTGCGCGCGGGCAAGAATTTTCAGATTGACTCGGTTGATGCTTCGGCAACGCCGGGCTTCGACGGCGATAAGGCGGCGCTCGACGCCCGCTTCTCCAAGTACGATGACGAGCTCTATGAGCTGCAGGAGCGACTTTTTGCCAACGGCCGCAGCTATGGTGAGGACGCCCCAGCGGTGCTCATCGTCCTGCAGGGCATGGATACCTCGGGCAAAGGCGGGGCTATCCGTCACGTATTGAGCACCTTCGACCCGCAAGGAACCACGACTGTGGGCTTCGGTAAACCTACCGAAGAGGAGCTAGAGCATGACTTCCTGTGGCGTATCCGCAAACACGACCCGCAGCCGGGACAAATCGTGGCCTTCGACCGCTCCCACTATGAGGATGTCCTCATTCAGCGCGTGCACGAGTGGGTGGATGAAGAAGAGGTGGATCGGCGCATCGAGGCCATCCGCGACTATGAGCTGGAACTAACAGCCAAGGGAGTCAAGGTCATCAAAATCTTCCTTCACCTGTCCAAGGAGGCCCAGAAGGAGAATTTGCTCGAGCGCACGGATCGGGAAGACAAGTTCTGGAAGTATGACCCTTCCGATGTGGAGGAACGAGCCTATTGGGATGACTACATGGCGGCCTATCAGGATGCTATTCAACGTACTGACGAAAACTACGCACCCTGGTACGTCATCCCCACCGATAACAAGAAATATGCCCGGATGGCGCTGAAGTTCCTCATCGTGGATCTCCTGCGCCACCTCGACCTGGAATGGCCGGCGCCCGACTTTGATCCGGAAGTCGAGCGCCAGCGCATTAAGGACGCTGACTAAGAGCTAGTCGCTCTCTGTACCATCGACGTCGCTGGCCAGCTCACGGGCGGCGGCGTTAAACGCGTCCAGAACAGACAGCAGCGCTTCTTGCGCATTGATGATGCCGAGGTTGAGTGCGTGAAAGAGCTGGTCCTCGTTCAGACCAGCAGTGGTGACGAAGCATGCATCACCGCGCAGCTCAACCTCATCCTCAGACAGCCCGACGAGCGCGCGCCCATCGAACGCGCCCGCATTGAACTCGTTGCAGAGGACATGGAAGATGGGGAGCATGTCAGCGTCGAGCTGTGTGGACAGTACGCTCTCGATGCGCACGAGGCCCTCCTCCACGGTGATGACCCAGTCAAGGTCGTTAAGGCGGGCAACTACGCTTGTCGCGTCCTCAGGATGCGCGGTGGCCGCCATATCCAGCTCGGCGCCGTTGAGCACGCTCAACACGCGGTCCCGGTCGACGGCTGGCAGCGGTGATCCGGAGAGAATGTCGAAAGGATCGGAACTGGCGGTTGTGTTCTGGTTCTGGTTCCAGTCCTGGCTCATGGTTGCTCCTCCTTGTCCCAGGTGACAGCCAGCGGGAAGCGCTGCGCCACGATGTCGAAGATCTCAGCGAAGCTGGCCAGTGAACTCAGCAGGAAATGACCGAGCTGAGCCAAGGAGAGGCCTTCACCCACAGCCATGGCACGGTTGGCGCCTAGGTGAATCTCCGCGTTACCCTTCGCATCCTCTTCTACGAGGAAGTTCAGGGTGGGCGCAACGCTGGCCCAGTTCAACTCCGCCACCACGGCGGCCACCTCCGGCTCGAGGTGTGCCGGAAGAATGCCCTCCCACGAGGCGAAGGCGCTGAGTACCTCGCCTTCAGGGTCGAGCTCACAGTGCACTGCGATATGGGGAACACCGGTCTGCAGCACGCGGCGCGCGGATTCGGCGCTGTCGGCGGCAGCGGCAGCGCCAGCGTCAGCGTCGTCTTCTGGCTCTGGGGTTGCCTCGATGAGTGCATAGTCGGCGTCGATAAGCTCGCACAACTGCGCCAACCTGTCTATGGTGACCGGCTCAACCACGTGGAGATCGGTCACTGCTGCTCACCCTGAGCGCCCTCGGCACCCTCGCCCGCCTGCGCGGCAGACTCGGAACCGAGCTTGGCCATTTCTTCGGCAGCGGCGACCATGGCGTTCTGGGCGTTGATGACGCCGTCCACGGAGGCGCGTAGGGCGGCTGCGAGTTGTTCATCGGTCATACCGGCCGCGCAAGGAATGTCAGCCTCGGTGCGTACGAGGAGCATGCCGTCGAAGTCCGCGATCACTGCGCGGGCACCCATGGCCACGGAGTTAATCTGGTTGGCTGCCAGGAAAAGGCCTGCGTCAGCTTTGGCGTAGTTGACGTCCGTTGGTACATCGCAACGCACGATGGCGACGCTCTCCAGCACGGCGAACATGCACGGCAGACCGTTGAGGTTTGCTGTAGCGGCGTCGTCGCGACCGGTGACCGGCTCGAGTTCGATGTCGAAGGTCTTCATTGCCTCGATGATGCGGTCGAGGGTGACCTCTGGTAGTGCGTGCGGATCCTCGGCGGTAGGCGTTGTCGGATTAGTCATGGTTGTGCTCCTTCCAGGTGACGAGCTGCGGGTACTGCTGTTCAATCCACTCGAAGGACTGCAACACGGCATCCAGGGTGGACATGACGAACGCGCCGAGCTGGTTGCGGGATGCACCATGCGTCACGTCCAGATCACGCGCACCCGAGACCGCCAAAGCGTTGTCTGGTGCCTCGAAGAAGCGGAACGTCGGCGTGAAGTGGTCCTGGTTCCAGGCATTGATGTGCATGAGCAACGCAGGGCCTTCGGAGGCGGGGACAGAGCCGCGCCATACGGAATCGACGATGAGGTAGGAACCAACCAGCTGGAAGGCTATGGCGGCGTTGGAGAAGCCGGTGCGCAAAAGGTTGACCGTCTGGCCGTCCTGGGTCTTCTGCTCTTCGATGCGGTATTCCAGGCCCTCTGACTCAAAGATTTCCGCTATGCGCTCGAGGCTGACTTCGTCGATGGGTGTGTCAGGCTCCAGCTGGCGCTGCTGCGCGTCATCATGATTAGTGGTGTCCGTCAATTCTTCTACTCACTTCGCTACATTTTTCTTAATCTTTTCCGGCCCCGACACTACCGGAGCCGTCTTCCTCGGGTGCGCAGGTGGGGGCCTCGAAGAGTTTTTCACCGCCGAGCTCATGGGCGAGCGCTGGAGCGATGTCGGGGTAGCGGAAGGTATGGCTCAGCGCTTCCGCGCGGGTGGGCAGAACCTTTTGGTTGGCCAGCGCCAGCTCACGTGCCCCTTCCTTACCCAGCAGCAGCGCCGGACCGACACTGGGAATGGGGATGACGGTCGGCCTATGAAGGAGTGAGCCGAGGGCATCCACATAATCGCGATTGAGCTCCGGGTTGGGAGAGACTGCGTTGATGGCACCGCTCCAGGCAGGGTCGAGCGCGGCGCGGACGAACATATCTGAGAGATCATCCTGCGCGACCCAGCTATTCCACATGTTGCCCTTGCCAAATGAGCCGCCCAGTCCGGTAGAAAACAGCGCCCGCAGCAGCGGCAGGATTCCCGCGTTGGCTGATTGCACGATCCCGGTGCGCAGGTTCACCACTCGTTTTCCGGCTTCACGTGCCGGCGCGCAGGCATCCTCCCACGCCGCCACGACATCGGCCAGAAAGCCCTCACCGCGCTCCGAGTCTTCGGTCAGTACTTCATCGCCCCGGTCCGGACCGTAGATGCCGATCGCGGAGGCGCAGACCATCGCGGTCACAGAGGATGTTTCGGCCGCCAGCTGCGCCAGCAGGTGAGTAGGGCCTACACGTGAATCCCGAATAGCTTCTTTGTGCGCGGTATTAAAACGCCCGAAAATCGGCTCACCGGCCAGGTGGATGAGGATATCAACGCCGTCCAGCAAGTTTTTGGCGGGCAAAGTAGGCCGCCACAGGCGCTCGCCGGCTCCCGGGTTAGAGCGCACGAGCGGAATGACGGTGTGGCCCAACGTGCCGAGCTGTGCGGCCACAGCCGTGCCTATCGTGCCGTGCGTACCGGTTATTGCGATTGTGCGGGGCTCGGCGTTGAGAGCACCCAGCCGCTGAGCAAAGCGAAAGTCCTCAATAAGCTGTTGCTGCCGGTACGCAAAAATCGATTCCACTGGCCCCGTGGGGATGCGGGTATCCACCTTGTCGGTGATGAGCGTGCCCTCTGAGTGGTCCTCAAAGAAGTGTTCGTGGCGCCAATTGGCCAGCGAACGGAAGGGGGCGTTGATACAGACATCAGCGAAGGAACGCCGCGGTTGATACCTACTCAAATCGTGCCGGGCGACCCATTTTAGGCCGCCAGGAAACCCCAAGATAGAAGTCCCATCAGCTAATGACTCGGCCTGCCGCAGGGGAGTCATGAAACCGAAAGGCGCGGTGAGGCGCGCGAGCGCTCCCGGACGGGTGTGCCATTGCCAAACCTCATCACGCGGGGCTGGAACAACGTGCTGGGTAGTAAAACTCACTGTCTAGGGACCTGCCTCAAAAGATTCGGGGTGCGAGGGCGTACACAGCACGCCGGAAGAGTGCTATGGTTAGTGCTGGCTTTCAAGCATAGACAAGTCCTATTAACCATTGTCCGACATCCTTTAAAGACCGCACCGTGAGGCGGGGAAGGAGGTCACGATGAGTGAAACCGGCACCCACGCGGAGTCCAACGAGCTGCTGAGCTCGAAAGACGTCGCGCGCACTGTCGCACGCATCGCGCACCAGATTATTGAAAAGACGGCGCTTGATTCGAGTGATTCCCCTCGAGTCCTGCTCTTAGGCATTCCCTCTGGTGGCGTGCCTTTGGCACAGCGTCTTGCCGAAAAAATTGAGGAATTCTCCGGGGTGGAGGTTCCTTGGGGTTCCCTAGACATCACGTTGTACCGGGATGATCTTTATGCCCGCCCGCACCGTGCATTGCAGCCTACGACGGTGCCTGATGGCGGCATTAACGGCGCCACCGTGATCCTTGTCGACGACGTCCTGTACTCCGGCCGCACCATCCGCGCCGCGCTGGACGCCTTGGCCGATATCGGGCGCCCCGACATCATCCAACTTGCCGTCCTCGTGGACCGCGGGCACCGCCAGGTGCCCATCCGTGCTGATTACGTGGGCAAGAACATCCCCACCGCACGCGACGAGGACGTCACCGTGTACAACGCCGATATCGATGGCCGCGATGCCGTCGTTCTTACCCGCTTCACTGCACAGCCCGGCAAGGAGGCATAAATGAAGCACCTCATTAATATCGCCGACCACAGCGCCGAGGAGATCCTCGGGCTGATGGATGAGGCCGACCGTTTCCGGGAAGCCCTCGAAGGCCGCGAAGTCAAGAAACTGCCCACTCTGCGCGGGCGCACCGTTTTCACCTTGTTCTATGAAAACTCCACCCGTACACGTTCTTCTTTCGAGACGGCGGGTAAGTGGATGTCGGCAGATGTCATCAACCTCTCTGCCTCGACGTCCTCGGTCAAGAAGGGTGAGTCCCTCAAGGACACCGGGTTGACCTTGGCCTCCATTGGTGCCGATGCCATCATCATGCGCCACCCTTCTTCGGGCGCGGCGCAGCAGCTCGCCGGCTGGGTGGCGCCCGAAGGGCAGGGGCCGAGCGTCATCAACGCCGGCGATGGCTCTCACCAGCACCCCACGCAGGCGCTTCTCGACGCCGTCACGATGCGCCAGCGCCTGCACCTGGGCGCGGATCGTTGCGCCGCAGGCACCGGTTTCGAGGGACTGAACGTCACCATCGTCGGTGACTGCCTGCACTCCCGCGTCGTGCGCTCCAACGTGGACCTGCTGTCGACGTTGGGCGCTGAGGTTACGCTTGTCGCTCCGCCGACGCTACTGCCCTTTGGCGTCGACACCTGGCCGGTGCGCGTCTCCCATGACTTCGACTCCGAGGTGGCCAAGGCCGATGTCGTCATGATGCTGCGCGTCCAAGCAGAGCGTATGAACGGCGGCTTCTTCCCCTCGCACCGCGAGTATGCGGCTCTTTACGGGATGTCCAAGGACCGCGCTGCTGCTATGAAGAAGCACGCCATCATCATGCACCCGGGCCCCATGGTCCGCGGCATGGAAATCAACTACGCGGTGGCTGACTATGACAACACCGCGGTGCTCCAGCAGGTCCACAACGGTGTCCACGTGCGCATGGCCACCCTCTTTACGCTGCTCACCAACGGCGAGAACGCCGGTATCTAAATCGAGTTATCTCACATACCAACGAGGAGAGCTTTTCAGAAACCATGACTACTTATCCAGACACCGGCGTGCTCTCGGCTCCTGCGGCGGGCACCTTGCTCATCACCAACGTCCGCCCTTATGGCGAAGGCGAGCCCACTAGCCTTCTGATCAAGGATGGCGTCATCGAGGCGATCGGCGCCGCCGATATCAACCCAGCGGAAGGCGTCGACCGCACCATCGACGGGGGCGGCAACGTGCTGCTGCCGGGCCTGGTGGACATGCACGTCCACCTGCGTGAGCCGGGCCGCGAGGACACAGAAACCATCGAGACCGGCTCGCGGGCCGCCGCCAAGGGAGGGTTTACTGCCGTGTTCACCATGCCGAATACCTCCCCGGTCACGGACCAGCCGATCATCGCGGAGTCCGTTTGGGCCAAGGGCCAGGCACGCGGCCTGTGCGATGTGCATCCGGTTGGATCCATCACGAAGGGCCTCGAGGGTAAAACGCTGACCGAGTTCGGCATGATGGCCCGCTCGGATGCCAAGGTGCGCATGTTCTCCGACGACGGCAAGTGCGTCCAAGACCCGCAGCTCATGCGCCGTGCCTTGGAATATGCCAAGGGGCTTGACGTCTTGCTGGCCCAGCACGCAGAAGATCACCGCATGACCGAAGGCGCGAGCGCCCACGAGGGCGAGGTCGCAGCCCGCCTAGGCTTGCGCGGCTGGCCGCGTGTGGCCGAGGAATCCATCGTCGCCCGCGACGCACTGCTCGCGCGTGACTACGGCAACCGCATGCACATTTGCCACGCTTCGACGAAGGGCACCGTCGAGCTGCTCAAGTGGGCCAAGGAACAGGGCATCCCGCTGACTGCAGAGGTGACCCCGCACCACCTGCTGTTGACCGATGACAAGCTGGTGACCTACGACGGCGTCTTCCGCGTCAACCCACCGCTGCGGGAGGAATCCGACACCCTGGCCCTGCGCCAAGCATTGCTTGACGGGCTTATCGACGTCGTAGCGACCGACCACGCGCCGCACGGCAGCGAAGACAAGTGCGTCGAGTTCGAGCACGCTAAGCCGGGCATGCTGGGCCTGGAATCCTCCCTGGCGGTCATCGCCAAGCTCTTCGTCGCCACCGGCCTGGCTGACTGGCGCTTCGTCGCCCGCGTCATGTCAGAGCGTCCGGCAGAGATTACCCGCCTGCCCGGCCATGGTCGCCCGATTGCAGTCGGCGAGCCGGCCAACCTCACCATCGTCGATCCCGAGCACAAGTGGGTATCGGATTCCACGCGCCTGGCGTCGAAGTCGGAGAATAACCCCTATGAGGGGGAGGAATTCGGTGCACGAGTGGCCTACACCATCCTGCGTGGCGCAGTGACCTACGACCTTGCTGCTGAAAGCGCCAGCGAGGCGGCCGAGTAATCGGGATAATCGACAATCAGAGTTGCTCGACACTTAAGTAACCAACGCACATCCCCACACACCCAACCCTTCACCGAGAAAATTCACTGAAAGGTCCAACACACAGTGACTTCCACTACCACCACCCCCGCCATTCTGGTTCTCGCTGATGGCCGCACCTTCCGAGGCTTCGGCTTCGGCGCCACCGGTACGACCCTGGGCGAGGCAGTCTTCACCACCGCCATGACGGGCTACCAGGAGACCATGACGGACCCGTCTTACCATCGCCAGATCGTCGTCGCCTCCGCGCCGCAGATTGGCAATACGGGCTGGAACGATGAGGACAACGAGTCCCACGACGACAAAATCTGGGTCGCCGGCCTCGTTATCCGTGATCTGGCCCGCCGCGTCTCCAACTGGCGTGCCGCCCGCTCTCTGTCGGAGGAGATGGAGAAGCAGGGAATCATCGGCATTGGCGGAATCGATACGCGCACCTTGGTGCGCCACCTGCGCAATCACGGCTCAATCAAGGCCGGAATCTTCTCCGGCGAGGCTGCTGAGAGGGACGTCGATGAGCTCATCGCTGAGGTCAAGAACCAACCTTCCATGGCTGGACTCGACTTGTCCGCAGAGGTCTCGACCGATGAGGTCTACACCTTCCCGCCAGTAGGGGAGAAGCGCTTCACCGTCGTGGCCTATGACATGGGAGTCAAGACCGCCACCCCGAAAAACTTCGCCGAGCGTGGCATCGAGACCATCGTGGTTCCCGCCAACACCCCGTTCGAGGAGATCAAGCAGTACAACCCAGATGGCGTGTTTGTCTCCAACGGCCCGGGCGACCCGGCTACCGCTGACACCATGGTCGGCATCGTCCGCGACATCCTTGCTGCCAAGTACCCCTTCTTCGGCATCTGCTTTGGCAACCAGATCCTCGGCCGTGCGCTGGGTATGGAGACCTACAAGCTGAAATTCGGCCACCGCGGCATCAACGTTCCGGTGCGCAACCAGCTCACCGGAAAGATCGATATCACCTCCCAGAACCACGGCTTTGCCTTGGCCAGCCCCTCGGGCAAGGAAGACCCGGCCGGTGAGGAATTCGATACCGACTTCGGCCCAGCAGTGGTCTCCCACACCTGCCTCAACGACAACACCATCGAAGGCGTTGCGCTCAAGGATGGCATGGCCTACTCCGTGCAGTACCACCCGGAGTCCGCCGCCGGCCCACACGATGCCAACCCGCTCTTTGACCAGTTCATCGAGCTCATGACTGAAAAGTCCCCGAACAAGTAGAACGCAACCAGGAAGAGGAAGAAGCAACACATGCCAAAGCGCAACGACATCAATCACGTCCTGGTTATCGGCTCCGGTCCGATTGTTATTGGTCAGGCCTGCGAGTTTGACTACTCCGGCACCCAAGCCTGCCGCGTGCTCAAGGAAGAAGGCCTGCGCGTCACGCTGGTCAACTCCAACCCGGCAACGATCATGACGGACCCGGAATTCGCCGACCACACCTACGTGGAGCCCATTGAGCCTGAGTTCATTGAGAAGATCTTCCAGAAGGAAAAGGAAGAGGGAAACCCAATCGACGCGGTGCTGGCCACACTCGGCGGCCAGACCGCTCTGAACGCCGCGGTGCAGCTGGACCGCCTGGGTATTCTGAAGAAGTACGATATCGAGCTCATCGGTGCTGATATCGACGCCATCGAGCGTGGCGAGGACCGCCAGAAGTTCAAGGATATTGTCGCCTCCATCGGCGGTGAATCCGCGCGCTCCCGTGTGTGCCACACGATGGAGGAGGTCCACGAGACCGTCGCTGAGCTTGGCCTCCCGGTCGTTGTACGCCCCTCCTTCACCATGGGCGGCCTGGGCTCTGGTCTGGCCTTCAACGAGGAGGACCTTGAGCGCATTGCTGGCGGCGGCTTAGCTGCCTCGCCGGAGGCGAACGTCCTCATTGAGGAGTCCATCCTGGGCTGGAAGGAGTTCGAGCTTGAGCTCATGCGTGACGGCGACGATAACGTGGTGGTCATCGCCTCCATCGAGAACGTCGACGCCCTCGGCGTTCACACCGGTGATTCCGTTACCGTGGCCCCAGCATTGACCCTCACGGACCGCGAGTACCAGAAGATGCGCGACCAGGGTATCGCCATCATCCGCGAGGTCGGCGTTGACACCGGCGGCTGCAATATCCAGTTCGCTGTAAACCCGGATGATGGCCGCATCATCACCATTGAGATGAACCCGCGCGTGTCCCGCTCTTCCGCGCTGGCCTCTAAGGCCACAGGTTTCCCGATTGCCAAGCTGGCTGCCAAGCTGGCTATTGGCTACACCCTGGATGAGGTGCGCAACGATATCACCGGCGTGACCCCGGCGGCCTTCGAGCCAACGCTTGACTATGTCATTGTCAAGGCTCCGCGCTTTGCTTTCGAGAAGTTCCCGGGCGCCGATGACACCCTGACCACCACGATGAAGTCTGTGGGCGAGGCCATGGGTATCGGCCGCAACTACATCTCTGGCCTGAATAAGGTCATGCGCTCGCTGGAGGGCAAGCCTTCTGGCTTCTGGACCAAGCCGGATGAGTACTTCGCTGGGGAGCGCGCAACGGACGTGGAGGCCGTTCTCAAGGACCTGGAGCGCCCGACCGAGGGCCGCATCTACGATGTCGAGTTGGCTCTGCGCCTCGGTGCCACGGTGGAGCAGTTGCACGAGCACTCGCACATTGACCCGTGGTTCCTTGCCGAACTTGAGGCGCTCGTAGAGTTCCGCGAGGAGCTCGTGAGCGCGCCGGTCCTGGACGCTGAATTACTGCGCCGCGCTAAGGTCTTCGGCCTGTCCGACGCCCAGATTGCTGCTCTTCGCCCAGAGTTCGCCGGTGAAGATGGCGTGCGTTCCCTGCGCTGGTCTTTGGGCATTCGCCCGGTGTACAAGACCGTTGATACTTGTGCGGGTGAGTTTGAGGCCCAGACCCCGTACCACTACA
Organism: Corynebacterium sp. HMSC074E01; assembly: GCF_001808885.1. NCBI lineage: Bacteria > Bacillati > Actinomycetota > Actinomycetes > Mycobacteriales > Corynebacteriaceae > Corynebacterium > Corynebacterium sp. HMSC074E01. The sequence continues at coordinate 133,081 of NZ_KV794854.1, read as the reverse complement.
GCGCTTATGAAATGGACCCGAACGCTGAGTCCGAGGTCCGCGCAAGCGACGAGAAGACTAAGGGCAAGGTCATCATCTTGGGCTCTGGCCCGAACCGCATCGGTCAGGGCATCGAGTTTGATTACTCTTGCGTGCACGCAGCGCTGGAGCTTTCCCGTGAGGGCTACGAGACGGTTATGGTTAACTGCAACCCAGAGACGGTGTCGACTGACTATGACACTGCAGACCGACTCTACTTCGAGCCGCTGACTTTCGAGGATGTCATGGAGGTCTATCACGCGGAAGCTGCATGTGGTGAGGTTGCCGGCGTCATCGTTCAGCTGGGTGGACAGACCCCGCTGGGCCTGGCTGAGCGCCTGACGGCTGCTGGCGTTCCGGTCGTGGGAACCTCGGCCGCCGCCATCGACTTGGCCGAGGACCGCGGTGAATTCGGCACGGTTCTCGCCGAAGCCGAGCTGCCCGCACCGGCCTTCGGCACCGCTACCTCCTTTGAAGAGGCGCGTCAGGTTGCCGCAAACATCGGGTACCCGGTGCTGGTCCGCCCGTCCTACGTGCTGGGTGGCCGCGGCATGGAGATCGTCTACGACGAAGATTCGCTGCGCGATTACATTGAGCGCGCTACCGAGATCACCTCGGATCACCCCGTCCTGGTTGACCGCTTCCTGGATAACGCCATTGAGATCGACGTCGACGCGCTGTGCGACGGTGAAGAGGTATACCTCGGCGGCGTGATGGAGCACATCGAGGAAGCCGGTATTCACTCCGGTGACTCTTCCTGCGCGCTGCCGCCGATGACGCTGGGCCCGGAGGATATTGAGAAGGTGCGGGAGTCGACGCGTCGCCTAGCGCACGGCATCGGCGTCAAGGGCCTGATGAACGTTCAGTACGCCCTGAAGGATGACACTCTCTACGTCATCGAGGCCAACCCTCGTGCCTCCCGCACCGTGCCTTTCGTCTCCAAGGCCACCGGCGTGCCGCTGGCCAAGGCCGCCGCGCGCGTCATGCTGGGGGCGTCCATCGCCGAGCTGCGCGAAGAAGGCATCATCCCGTCGACTTACGACGGTGGTTCCCTGCCGCTAGAGCACCCGATTGCCGTCAAGGAAGCTGTGTTGCCGTTCAACCGCTTCCGTCGCCCCGACGGCCAGCTGCTGGATACCTTGCTCTCGCCGGAGATGAAGTCCACCGGTGAGGTGATGGGCTTGGCTGATAACTTCGGCGCTGCCTATGCCAAGGGTGAGATGGCCGCCTTCGGCGAGCTGCCCACCGAGGGAACCGTGTTCGTCTCCGTAGCTAACCGCGATAAGCGCACGCTTATCTTCCCGATTCAGCGGCTGGCCTACATGGGCTACACCATCGTCGCTACGGCAGGTACTGCGCAGATGTTGCGTCGCAACGGCGTGGAGTGCGAGGTGGCGGTGAAGGTCTCGGAGGCCACGGAAGGCGAGGAGTCCATCGTGGACCAGATTCTCGCTGGAAAGGTTGATCTCATCCTCAACACCCCGGCAGGCTCCGCCGGCGCCCGGCACGACGGCTATGACATCCGCGCTGCTGCCGTATCTGTGGGCATTCCGTTGGTGACCACCGTCCAGGGCGTGACCGCCGCCGTGCAGGGCATCGAGGCCTTGCGGCGCGGAGACCTCAAGGTACGCGCGCTGCAGGAGCTTGAGCATGACCCAGCAAACTAGGAAGACGCCGTCTTTCGGTGAACGCCTCGTGGCAGCCGGTGCGGAGCGCGGGCGCCTGTGCGTGGGCATCGACCCGCACCCGCACCTGCTGGAGGCCTGGGGCCTGTCGGTTGATGTGGACGGTTTGCGCACGTTTACGTTGCGTTGCGTGGAAGCCTTCGCCGAGACCGCCGCGGTGGTGAAGCCGCAGGTGGCCTTTTTTGAGCGTTTCGGCTCCCGCGGCTTCGCAGTACTCGAGGAGGCCCTGGCGGGCCTTCGGGAACAGGGCTGTCTTAGCCTGGCCGATGCTAAGCGCGGAGACATCGGTTCCACCATGGCCGGCTACGCACAGGCCTGGCTGGGGGAGGACTCGCCGTTGTGTTCCGATGCAGTAACGGTCTCGCCCTACCTCGGCGTGGGTGCATTGAGGCCAGTCTTCGACCTAGCGGAGGACACTGGGCGTGGAGTCTTCGTCCTTGCGGCAACCTCTAACCCAGAGGCCGTGGCGTTGCAGTCGCTGAGCGTGGGCGGCCGCAGCGTGGCGCAACGAGTCGTCGATGAGCTTGCTCAGCGCAATGCGTCTGCGGCGGGGCCAAACAACACCGTGGGTGCTCTCGGCGTGGTCGTGGGCGCGACGTTGGAGGCTCCGCCTGCATTAGACCAATTAAACGGCCCAGTGCTGCTGCCGGGCGTCGGTGCGCAAGGCGCAACGCCCGCAGATGTTAGGCAACTCACCTCTGCGGCGCCTGAACTGGGCTTTGCTAACGTCTCCAGGGCCATCCTTTCGGCGGGCCCCGAGGTTACTGACCTGCGCAAAGCCGTTATCGACACCGCCTCAGAGTTTCGGGACTAAGACGACGGGTAATTAACAGCGCGCTGGATTAACAGGAGCGCTGTTTACCTGGTATTTTGTTTAAGGCATGTGCGTTGACGTGCAGGAACCTTTAAAAGAAAGGGGCCGCGTTACGTCACCGCGTACAGACCAGTGCTAGGATTGCCAGAAGTCGGTTCGTGGAGGTAGCAAAAGCTATCCCGCGCTGGGGAAATCTTCCCACCGTGAGCCGAGATTCTGGTGCTAGCCATCAGATGACAATGTTCGTACTAATGAAATCGGAGGAAACCCGTGGCCCTTCCCAAGTTGACAGATGAGCAGCGCAAAGAAGCTCTCGCAAAGGCCGCTGAGGCCCGCAAGGCTCGCGCTGAGCTCAAGGCTGCGCTGAAGCGCGGCGAGACCAACCTGCAGGAAGTTCTGGAGAAGGCCGAGACCGACGAGATCATCGGCAAGACCAAGGTCTCCGCTCTCCTCGAGGCTCTGCCGAAGGTTGGCAAGGTCAAGGCCAAGGAAATCATGGAGGACCTGGAGATTGCTCAGACCCGCCGCCTGCGTGGCCTGGGTGACCGTCAGCGTCGCGCCCTGCTCGAGCGTTTCGGCTACGGCGAGTAATTAGCACAATGGCTGACGAAACTGCACGCGGGCGCCTGGTCGTTTTGGCCGGGCCGTCCGCTGTGGGTAAGTCCACTGTGGTTTCGCGCCTGCGTGATGATGTTGACAACCTCTACTTCAGCGTCTCAATGACGACGCGCCAACCCCGTCCCGGCGAGACTGATGGGGTGGATTACTTCTTTGTCTCCCCGGAGGCTTTCCAAGAACACATTGATGCCGGTGACATGCTCGAATGGGCTGAGATCCACGGTGGTTTGCAGCGCTCCGGGACGCCGGCTCAGCCGGTGCAGGAAGCGATGGCGGCCGGCCGTCCGGTGTTGGTGGAGGTTGATCTTGCAGGCGCTCGCAACGTGAAGGCGGCGATGCCGGAGGCGGAAACCGTGTTTCTTGCCCCACCGTCCTGGGAAGTTCTGGTTGAACGCCTGACTGGGCGCGGGACCGAACCGCAGGATGTCATTGACCGCAGACTGCATACTGCAGAGACGGAACTTGCCGCGCAAAAGGAATTCGACCACATCGTTGTGAATGAAGATCTCGATGAGGCCGTTGCTGCAATTAGTGCTATCCTGCGTGGATAGACCACGATTTTGACCATCTACCAACAGTAAAGGTGCATGTGACCAACGTGACCACACCTGCCAATTCTGAGGCCGTGAAGCCGGAGCCAGTATTCGATCCGCCGACGGGTATTACCGATCCGCCGATTGATGAACTGCTGGGCAAGGTCTCGTCCAAGTACGCTCTGGTGATCTTCGCCGCTAAGCGCGCACGCCAGATCAACAGCTACTACCAGGAACAGGATGAAGGCGTCTTTGAGTTCGTCGGACCGCTGGTAACCCCGGAACCGGGTGAGAAGCCGCTGTCCATCGCCCTCCGCGAGATTGACGCTGGCCTGCTGGACCACGAGGAAGGCAACTAGCCCGTTCATCGTGAAGGCAAAGGCAGCTTCTTCAAGTGTCTTAGCGCCATTCTGAATCAAAACCCACCCAAGTGTTTCCCAGACGCTTCGGTGGGTTTGCTGTGTCTTGGGTACTATCGGCCGAGTGAAGGACGTACAGAAAACCCCAGATAGTTCAGAGTTGAAACCTGCGCCGACCGAGTCCGCAGGGGGCCGCCGAATCCTTATCGGCGTGGCAGGCGGAATTGCTGCCTATAAGGCGTGTCACCTTATTCGGGACTTTAAAGAGCACGGCGATGATGTTCGCGTCGTTCCCACGGAGGCCGCGTTGAACTTCGTAGGGGCAGCCACCTTCGAAGCTTTGTCAGGACATCCCGTCTCCACAACCGTCTTTGATGCCGTGGATGAGGTCCAACACGTTTCCTTGGGGCAGCAGGCTGATGCGGTCGTCATTGCCCCTGCCACCGCAGACCTTATCGCCCGGTTGGCCTGTGGCCGCGCTGACGACCTGTTGAGCGCTTCCGTACTCGTTGCTACATGCCCCGTCATCATTGCCCCCGCTATGCATACCGAGATGTGGCTGAACCCAGCAACCCAGGACAATGTGGCAACGTTGCGCCGCCGCGGCATCACCGTGATGGAGCCGGCGCATGGTCGTCTCACCGGCACGGATACGGGTGCCGGCCGCCTGCCGGAGCCGGAGCAGATAGCGGAGTTTGCCCGCACGACTATCGCGGGGCATCGCGTGGACCATAATTGGCAGGGCCGGAAGGTTGTGATCTCTGCCGGAGGTACCCAAGAGAACCTCGATCCAGTGCGCTACCTTGGCAACCGCTCTTCTGGACGCCAGGGCTTTGCTTTGGCGGAGATCGCTGCGCAACGCGGGGCGGATGTCACTATTGTCGCTGGAAATACTGAAGCGCTTCCCATCCCTGCAGGCGCTTCCGTGGTGCGCGTGACATCGACGCGGGATATGCAGGAGGCGATGAATAGGGAAGCTGCCGATGCCGACATCATTATCATGGCCGCGGCTGTCGCCGACTACCGTCCAGCGTCCGTCGCGGATTCGAAGATGAAGAAGGGCGCAGCCGATGATGATTTGGCTAGCCTGGAGCTAGTGGAGAACCCGGACATACTCAAGGGGCTGGTGCAGCGGCGAGAGAATGGTGAACTAAAGCGCGAGGCAATCATCGTTGGCTTTGCTGCCGAGACTGGTGATAAGACTACTAGCGTGCTCGAGTATGCCCAGCAGAAGTTTATGAAGAAGGGCTGTGATGTGCTCATGGCTAACGAGGTCGGGGAGGGCAAGGTCTTTGGCCAAGCCACAAGTGCCGGGTGGATCCTTCGTCGCTCTTCCGACCCAGTGGTGGTTGCCCCGGGCTCAAAGCAGGTTGTGGCCGCACAGATTCTTGATGTGGTGAATGAAATATTGGAAAAGTAGCACTCGTTCTTGCAGCTGTAGACCGCTTGGTCTACGATGGGGCGGTGTTAACAGCCGAGGCGTGGGCGAGGCGAAGTCCTGCCCACGGCGCGCAGAATTAGTTTAAGGAAGATTTGTGACTGATAAAGCTGCTCAGGCAGTGCGCCTTTTTACTAGCGAATCCGTGACAGAAGGTCACCCGGATAAGATTTGTGACGCGATCTCGGACGCCATTCTTGACGCCCTTCTGGAGGAAGATCCTGACGCCCACGTTGCTGTGGAGACCCTCGTGACGACGGGCCAAGTCCACGTCGTGGGCGAGGTGCGTACCTCCGGTTATGTTGAAATCCCGCAGATCGTCCGCAAGACCCTCGTAGAGATCGGTTTTACCTCTTCCGATGTGGGCTTTGATGGCCATACCTGTGGTGTCAACGTGGCCATTGGTGAACAGTCCCAAGAGATTGGGGCCGGCGTCGACGCCTCCACAGAGGTGCGTTCGGGAACGTTTGAGGATGATGACCAGTATGGCGCTGGTGATCAGGGCCTCATGTTCGGCTACGCAACGAACGAAACTCCAGAGTTTATGCCGCTGCCGATTTCGACGGCTCACCACCTTTCGCGCCGTCTTACCCACGTCCGTAAGGAAGGCATTGTGCCTTCGCTGCGCCCGGATGGAAAGACTCAGGTCACCTTCGCTTACGACGAAAATGATGTGCCGACGCGCTTGGAGACGATCGTCATCTCCACGCAGCATGATCCGGAAGTGACCCAGGAGTGGTTGGCCGAGCAACTTCGCACCCACGTCGTCGAGTGGGTCGTGAACGATGCTGACTTGAGCCAGTACTACACCGAAGACACTGAGCTTCTCATCAACCCATCCGGTTCCTTCATTCTGGGTGGGCCGATGGGTGATGCGGGCTTGACCGGCCGCAAGATCATCGTGGATACCTACGGCGGTATGGCTCGCCACGGCGGCGGTGCGTTCTCCGGTAAGGACCCAAGCAAGGTGGACCGTTCCGCGGCTTACGCTATGCGCTGGGTGGCTAAGAACATCGTGGCCGCTGGCTTGGCAGACCGCGCCGAGGTACAGGTTGCCTACGCCATTGGACGTGCAAAGCCGGTCGGTCTGTATGTGGAGACCTTCGGCACTGCCCACGAGGGTTTGAGCGATGCTGACATTCAGACAGCGGTAAATAGGGTCTTCGACCTGCGCCCAGCCGCGATTATTCGCGAGCTCGACCTCCAGCGCCCAATCTATCGCCAGACTGCAGCCTACGGACACTTCGGGCGCACCGATGTCGAACTGCCGTGGGAGGACACCTCGCGAGCCGACGACCTGCGCCGCGCCGTCGACCTGTAGAATCGGGCCCTATGCCCAAGAAGACACCCGCCGCCCAGCAACCGGTTGCGCGGGTGTTGCCTTTGTTAGGGGTAGCTCACCTAGACCGAGAGTTCGATTACCTCATCGATGAATCGGACTCACAGGCAGCCCAGCCCGGAGTACGGGTGCGTATCCGGTTCAACGGCCGTCTGGTAGACGCCATCTTGTTGTCGCGAGCTAGCGATTCCGACTACGCGGGTTCGCTTCGCTATATCGACCGCGTCATTTCTCCCTACTCGGTGTACACCCCGACAATGTCGGCGCTCATCGAATCCCTCGCGGCGCGTTATGGCGGCGTGCGCTCCGACATCATTCGCACCGCGATCCCGGCGCGCCACGCCAAGGCCGAAGAAGCGGACGTCGATACGCCGTGGGAGGAACTTGGTACTGCCGAGCATCCGGATCTCTCCGCGTGGTCGGGCTATCAGCACGGTGAGTCCTTCGTAGATTCGGTTTTGTCGGGGCACATTGCCCGGGCAGCCTGGCAGATTGCACCCGGGGAAGACTGGGCCGGCGCTTTGGCAGCCCTCGGCACCAGCGTGGCGCTGCAGGGCGGGGGCGTGCTCATGGTCGTCCCCGATCAGCGTGACTTGGATTGCCTGGAGGCGGCGTTTCGCCGCCACGTCTCCGCCAAACAGATCACTGTCCTCGCACATAGTACTGGGCCCCAGGCCCGTTATCGTCGCTACCTTTCCGCCTTAACTGGTCAAGCACGGATCGTCATTGGTACTCGCTCCGCAGCCTTCGCCCCAGTCAAGGACCTCAAGCTGGCCGTTGTTCTCAATGACGGCGACGATAATTTGGTAGATAACCTCAAGCCCTATGCCCATTCGCGGGAGGTGCTCAGCACTCGCTCGGCGCAGGAAGGCTGCAGCCTTATCCTTGCCGGCCATGCGCGCACCTCAGAAGCACAGTTGCTTGTTGAATCGGGGTGGGCTCACGATCTTCTCCCTAGCGATACGGCGCTGGAGAAGAGGCGCCCCAATATCCTTGCGGTGGGTGCGTACGGGATTAATCTAGCCCGCCACATGCAGGGCGGGACCACGGCTGTCAGCGGCCCGGCATTTCAGGCCACACGTGCAGCGCTCGATCGCGGTGAGCCCGTTCTCGTGCAGGTCCCGCGTAAGGGATACGCGCCGATTTTGGCGTGTGGGCACTGTGCGTCCCCGGCGCGTTGCCGCCATTGCAATGGCCCCTTAGGCCTGCCTTCCGCTGGTGCTTCGAGGGATGAATCGACAGATTCGGCTGCGCTGCCCTCGTGCCGGTGGTGTGGGCGCGTCGACGCGCATTATCGGTGCTCCGAATGCGGCTCGCCGCGGCTGCGCGCCATCGTGCTGGGGTCTGAGCGCACAGCGGAAGAGATGGGCCGCGCTTTTCCTAATACCAGGGTGATTCAGTCGGGCGGCGCCACCATCCTCGATGAGATCCCAGCCGGCCCCGCGCTGGTTATCGCCACACCCGGCGCGGAACCGCGCATCGCGGAGGGCGGGCTCTATGGCGCCGCTCTCTTGGTGGAAACCGGGGCGCTGCTGGGCCGCCAGGATCTGCGAGCCACGGAGGACACTTTGGCCAAGTGGGCGGCTGCGGCCACTCTCGTCGCGCCGGCTCGCGACGGCGGTGCGGTGATTGTTGCCGCCGATGAGCAGCTGCCACTAGTGGGCTTCTTGAGCCGCTGGGACATGGTGGGGGCTGCAGCAGCAGAATTGCAGGCACGCCGTGAGGTACGCTTTCCACCGGCCGTGCATATGGCGGCCGTCGACGGCGCCGATGCCTCCCTCGATGCCTTTTTGGAGTTGGCGGAACTGCCGGAACATGCGGAGCTTCTCGGACCCGTCCCGTTGCCGCCGGGAGTGAGCTTGCCCGGTGACTATGACCATGAGCGCGGCGGTGAGCCGCAGCGCCTACTGATTCGTACCCCGCTAGGTCCGCGTTCAGAGCTTGGTCAGGCTTTGAGAAGGGCTAATTCCGTGCGCAGTGCACGCAAGGATGTGCTGCCGCTGCGCATTACCGTGGATCCAATCAACATTGGTTAACAGGTGCTTCCTTTTCACCCCTGGCGGGCGCGCGCTGCTGGAGGTGAACTATTCTCGGTAGCCGACACACTGTTTAGCCCTCGAGGAGTACCACTATGACCGTGCGCGAGGTTCGCCTTTATGGCGATCCGGTTCTGACCACCCGTGCCGAGGAGATCACCGAGTTCGGGCCGTCACTGGAACGCTTGGCCCAGGACATGCTGGAAACCATGGAAGATGCTGGGGGAGTCGGATTAGCTGCCAACCAGATCGGCGTGACCAAACGCATCTTTGTCTTCGATTGCTCGCACTTCCAGCACGGCCTGCGCGGTGCGGTTATTAACCCGGAGTGGGAAGCGGTTGGGGAGGAAACGCAGTTAGGAACTGAGGGCTGCCTCTCCATCCCAGGTATTTCGCAGGCCACCGAGAGATTCTCCACGGTGCGACTGCGCGGCTATGACCCGCAGGGCCGGCCTGTATCGATGCTGGCTTCGGGGCTTATGGCGCGCTGCATACAGCACGAAACAGATCACCTGGACGGTGTCTTGTTCCTCCAGCGCCTGAGCGACGACTTGCGCAAAGAATCCATGAAGACCATCCGCCAAGCGGAGTGGTTCAACTCATAGCCGCACGCTCGAACGACAGTGCGGCCACGCATCGATTAAAAACTAGAACCCAAACAACGTGAACTAAGAAAGGCCTGCTCTCACAGTGCGCATTATTTTTGCCGGAACCCCCGAGCCCGCTGTTGTGGCTTTGCAGAAGCTCATCGAGTCCCATCATGAAGTAGCTGCAGTCATCACTCGGCCCGACGCCCGCCGTGGTCGCGGACGCAGCTTGCACCCGAGCCCCGTGAAAGCCCTAGCTGAGGAACACGGCATCGAGGTGCTCACGCCAACCACCCTCAAGCAGGGCACCGAGGACGGCGATGCGTTGCGTGCACGGCTTACAGAGATCGCCCCCGAGGCGATTCCGGTAGTCGCCTACGGAAATCTGATCACCGAGGACCTGTTGAGCCTTCCCCGGCACGGCTGGGTCAACCTCCACTTTTCCCTTCTTCCAGCGTGGCGCGGTGCCGCCCCAGTGCAGGCCGCCATTGCTGCGGGAGATAAGCGAACAGGTGCTACTACCTTCCGCATTGATCAAGGTCTGGACACCGGCGACATCTTGGCCACCATGGAAGAGACAATCCAACCCACCGATACCGCGGATGACTTGCTGACGCGGTTGGCGTATGCCGGCGGTGATCTTCTCGTCGAGACGATGAATGGTTTGGAAGATGGCAGCATCACCCCGCAGCCGCAGGAGGGTGAGGCCACCTACGCGCACAAGATTTCCACGGAAGACGCCCGGATAGATTGGACCGCGCAGGCCGACATTGTCGATCGCCACGTCCGCGCGCATACTCCAGGGCCGGGCGCGTGGACTCTGCTAGGGGAGTCGCGCTTAAAGGTGGGTCCGGTCAGCGTCGTGGAGCCAGCGGAATTAGAGGAGCTGCCAGACGCTATCGCGTTGACGTCGCTGCAACCGGGCGAAGTACACGTGGCGAAGAAGGAGGTTATGGTCGGTACTGGGAGCACCCCGGTACGCCTAGGCCAGATCCAACCACCAGGTAAGAAGATGATGAATGCCGCCGACTGGGGCCGAGGGCTTTCCAGCCAGGCTGCCCAGGCAGCAGAGGGCGGCCAGAATGAGGTGAAGTTCTCATGAGTAGAGGTTTCCGATCCCGCAGTAAGTCCGGTGATCCGGCAGCTCGCTCCGAGCGCGCCGAACAGCAGCGCGGCGGTGGACGCAGAACCGCACGTGGCGGTACGAACCGCCAGGCTAAAGGAAAGCGAGAGCATCGAGGCGGGCAGCGCCATAACAACCGACGGGACGGACAGTCGGCGTCCTTCATGTCCGCAGCGCGGCACTGCGGAGTCGATGTCCCACGCGCGGTAGCTTTCGAAGTGCTGCAGCGCGTGGAGGCCGATGATGCTTTTGCCAACCTCACGCTGCCAAAGGCAGTGAGTGCGAACAACCTGAGCGGCCGTGATGCAGCCTTCTCTACGGAACTCACCTACGGCACGCTGCGCAGCGAAGGTGTGCTTGATGCCGTTATCGCCGAGTGCGCTTCGCGCGGCTTAGAGGCCATTGCACCTGACGTTCTCACCGCCTTGCGAATGGGCACCTACCAAGTGCTGTACACCCGCGTTGAAGCGCATGCGGCGGTCGATACCACCGTCCGCCTCGTGGAGGCAGCTGGCCACGAAAAGGCCAAGGGCTTTGCCAACGGCATTATGCGCACCATCACCCGCACGCCTGCGCACGAGTGGCTAGACAAGCTTTCTCCGAAGGAAGAGATCGCGGCCGTGGCCTTCCGTCACGCTCACCCGGAGTGGATTGCCCGCTCCTTCGGACGCGCCTTGGGCCTGCTGGACACCGCTGGTAAGAGCAAGCTCAACGCCGAGCAGACATCGGAACTGGAGCGTGCACTCGAAGCGGATTCTGAGCGGCCCCTGGTGCATCTGGTAGCACGGCCCGGCGAAATCTCTGCCGAAGAGCTTGCTCTCATTACCGGTTGTGAGGAAGGGCGTTATTCGCCGTATGCGGTGTATCTTGAGCAGGGTGACCCGGGCTCGTTAGAGCCTGTCCGCCAAAGGTTGGCAGCGGTCCAGGACGAAGGATCGCAGCTCATCGCACGCGCAGTGACGGAAGCTCAACTCATCGGCGAAGACACCGGACGCTGGTTGGACCTGTGCGCGGGCCCCGGTGGTAAGGCTGCGCTGATGGGTGCCATCGCCCGCATAGAGGGGGCAGAGGTCGATGCCGTAGAAGTCTCTCCGCATCGGGCCACCTTGGTGGAAAAGACGGTGGGTGATCTACCCGTCCATGTGCATCGTGCGGATGGCCGTGCGCCGAGTCTCGGCGCAGGCTTCGACCGCGTGCTTGTCGACGCCCCCTGTTCCGGCCTCGGTGCACTGCGCCGCCGCCCCGAAGCCCGTTGGCGCAAAGCCGAGTCCGATATTGCGGAGCTCAACAAACTCCAGACCGAGCTCCTTGAATCCGCGTTGGAGCTCGTGCGCCCCGGTGGTGTTGTGGTGTACTCCACCTGTTCGCCCGATCTGCGTGAGACCCGGGGCATCGTGGATGCGGCCTTGGAGCGCCATGGAGCCGGGGCGGAGGTGCGTATCGAGGAGCTGGATGCGCGCGATGTGCTGCCTGACATGGGAGACCTCGGCAGCGAGCTTTCTGCCCAAATGTGGCCGCACCGCCATGGCACAGATGCAATGTTTTTCGCCGTCCTTCGCCGAGTGGCGGACTAGCGCCGCGTGAGGGACTAGGCTGAGTGTCATGTCTGCACACTCGTCTGGTCCCATCATTTCCCCATCCATTCTGGCCGCTGATTTCACCCGTTTGGGTGAGGAGGTTCAGGCCGTGGCCAACGCGGATTGGATCCACGTTGACATCATGGATGGTCACTTCGTGCCCAACCTGTCCTTCGGCCCAGATATTACCGCGACGGTGGATGGGATTACTTCGCAGACCCTCGACGTTCACCTCATGATCGAGGAGCCGGAGAAGTGGGTGGAAACCTACGCCAAGGTCGGAGCTGATTGCATCATCTTCCACGTCGAGGCCGTGGCCGACAAGAATGCGGCCATCACTTTGGCCCGCAAGATCCGTGACCTAGGGGTGCGCGCGGGCTTCTCCATCAAGCCGGGCACCCCGATTGAGCCCTGGTTGGATGCCCTGGAGCACTTCGACGAGGTTCTCGTCATGTCAGTCGAACCAGGCTTCGGCGGTCAGAGCTTCATGCCGGATCAGCTCGACAAGGTCCGCACCTTGCGCGCAGCTATTGATGAGCGCGGCCTCGATGTCCTCATCGAAATCGATGGTGGCATTTCTGCCGAGACGATCCGCTCCGCCGCTGAGGCGGGCTGCGATGCTTTCGTAGCGGGTTCGGCCATTTATAAACAAGCAGATAAGGCAGCGGCCGTCGAGGAGCTGCGCCGACTGGCCACGCTGTGAACCCACGCCTCGATTCTGCTGCCCTATCGCAAGCGTTGCGCTTAGCCATGGAGGCCGGCCAGCAGGTGCGCGGTACGACGAGCCCGAATCCGCCAGTCGGTGCGGTGATTCTTGATGCCTCCGGGCAGATCGTCGGCGTCGGTGCAACCCAGCCCCCGGGCGGACCGCATGCTGAAGTCATGGCGCTGCGCGATGCGGGGGACAAGGCGCGCGGTGGAACCGCGGTGGTCACCTTGGAGCCCTGCAACCATACTGGCCGTACTGGGCCCTGCGCGCAGGCGCTTATCGATGCCTCCGTGGCCGCCGTGTACTACCTCCACCCGGATCCCACCCCGCAAGCCGGGGGAGGATCGACCACTCTGCGCCGCGCCGGCATCACCGTGGGACAGCTCTCGGCACCGGCAGAGAGAGCAGATGCACTGGAGCCGTGGTTAGGTGCCGTCGCACTCGGTCGCCCGCACGTCACGCTGAAGTTCGCACAGAGCCTGGATGGTTTCACCGCCGCGGTGGATGGCAGCAGCCAGTGGATCACAGGGGAGCAGGCCCGCGAGCATGTGCATCGTGACCGGGCCCAGCGCGATGCCATCCTTATCGGAACGGGCACAGCGTTAGCGGATAACCCATCCTTGACGGCGCGCTTTCCGGATGGTTCCTTGCGCCCTCAGCAACCGAGGCGTGTGGTCATCGGATCCCGGGATGTGTCTCAAGGTGGAAGAACCAACCTCGAGAGACTAGGTTTTGAGCACTATGCCTCCCCACAGGAGGCCCTAGCTGAGCTTTATGCCACGGGCGCCCGGGACCTTCTCGTCGAAGGTGGCGCGGGGCTCGCAACCAGCTTCATGGAGCTAGGTTTCGTCGACCGGATCCAGGCTTATATAGGAAATGTCATCCTCGGCGAAGGCAGAGGCGTTCTCACCAGTGCTGTGTCGTCGAACTTGGCCCGCGCCCAGAGATGGCGGCGTTGCGCGGTTACCGAGCTCGGCGAGGACCTACTTGTGGAATATCGCAAGGATGAAGAGCTTTGAAAGCTGACAAGCATTGAAAACTGGAAAGCTTTCAAAGGCTAGTAGTTTCACGGGCTAGAAGATTTAGAGATTTAGAGAGTTAAAAGGGAAGGGGAGTGCGGTCTATGTTTACCGGACTCGTTGAAGAGATTGGTCGCGTCGATAGCGTCGAACCGCAGGGTGATGCCGTGCGGTTGGGTATTGCCGCGTCCACCGTATTGAGTGACGCGCAACTGGGGGATTCCATAGCGGTCAATGGCGTATGCCTGACCGTGGCTGAGCTAGGAGAAGGAACCTTCATCGCTGATGTCATGAAAGAATCTTTGAACCGTAGCTCCCTCGGCGAACTCGCGGAGGGCTCGCCGGTTAACCTTGAGCGCGCGGTGCTCCCGACGACCCGTTTGGGCGGCCACATTGTGCAGGGACATGTCGATGGCACCGGGACCTTGTTGTCCCGCACGCCTTCAGAGCACTGGGAGGTATTGCGTTTTAGCCTGCCGGCTGAGTTGGCACGCTACGTGGTGGAAAAGGGTTCCATCGCGGTGCAGGGAACCTCCCTGACGGTATCGGCCTTGTCAGATGGGCAAGGAGAGTCCGATACAGAGAGCTATTTTGAAGTCTCACTCATTCCCACCACACTGCGGGATACCGTCTTTGGTTCCATGGAGCCAGGCGCCCGGGTAAACCTCGAGGTAGACGTGGTTGCAAAGTATGTGGAGAAAATGGTTCACCCTAACGCCCACGGCGTGGGAACAGAGGGATAGAGTTAGTCCTTATGAGCGCTGCAGATTCAGCTTTTAGTTTAGATAGCGTCGACCAGGCCATCGCCGATATCGCGGCCGGCAAGGCAGTCGTCGTCGTGGACAATGAGGACCGCGAGAATGAAGGCGACCTCATCTTCGCCGCTGAGCTCGCCACTCCGGAGCTCGTGGCCTTTATGGTGCGCTATAGCTCCGGCTACATTTGCGCGCCGCTGCTCCCGGAAGACTGTGAGCGGTTGAACCTACCCCCAATGCTGGCGGTTAACCAGGACGTGCGCCAGACCGCTTACACCGTGACGGTGGACTTGGCCAATGGCTCCACAGGCATCTCCGCCACTTCGCGCTGCGAAACTATCCGCAGGTTGGCTGATCCTTCCTCTGAGCCAGCGGAGTTCACACGCCCTGGCCACGTTGTTCCGCTCGCAGCCCGCCCGAATGGTGTCCTCGAGCGCGATGGACATACCGAAGCCGCCATCGACTTGGCCCGGCTGGCTGGTCTGCGCCCAGCCGGCGTGCTGTGTGAAATCGTTTCCGAAGAGGACCCCACGGACATGGCCCGCTCGCCGGAGCTGCGCCGCTTTGCGGACGCCCACGGGCTGACGATGATCTCCATCGAGCAGCTCATCGAGTGGCGTCGCCACAACGAACAGCAGATTCGTCGCGAGGTAGAAACCCGCCTGCCCACCGAGTACGGCGAGTTCCGCGCGGTGGGTTATTCGAGTGACGTCGACAAGCGCGAGCACATCGCCCTCTTCGTCGGTGACGTGGAGAGCTATAGCGGTGCGGAGGACGTGCCCGTTCGTGTGCACTCCGAGTGTCTTACAGGTGACGTCTTTGCCTCTCAGCGCTGCGACTGCGGCCCGCAGCTGCAGGAATCCCTTCGTGCGGTGCAAGAAGCAGGACGAGGCATCGTCATCTACCTGCGTGGGCAAGAGGGCCGCGGCATTGGTTTAGTGAACAAGCTCAAGGCCTATCGCCTGCAGGACAAGGGAATGGACACCGTTGATGCCAACGTGGAGCAGGGCCTACCGGAAGATGCCCGCGAGTATTCCGTGGCCGGCCAAATCCTGCGGGACGTGGGCGTGAAATCCGTGAACCTCTTGACCAATAACCCCCACAAAGGCGAGGGTCTGCAGGGCTTCGGCATCGACGCCACCGCACGCACCGCGCTGGCGACCCCCGCAACGGCGGAGAACATCAGCTACCTGCGCACGAAGCGCGACCGCATGGGGCATGATCTGCCCCAGGTCGCTGAGTGGGACCAGAAGCACTCGTAAGGCATTAAGCCGGAAGATCGAGTAAAAGACTAAAACAAAGGAGCACACAATGAGCAAGGAAGGCTTGCCAACCCCGAAGAATGTCTCGGGTGAAGGACTCCGCGTTGCCGTTGTCACCGCCACGTGGAACGCCGAGATATGTGACCAGCTGCATCGCCGCGCACTAGAGACCGCTGAAGCAGCCGGTGCCACTGTCACCCCGCTGCGCGTTGTGGGCGCTCTTGAGCTCCCCGTGGTGGTGCAGGCCGCGGCGCGCACGCACGATGCCGTGGTGGCACTGGGCTGTGTTGTCCGTGGTGGTACTCCGCACTTTGATTATGTGTGTGATTCCGTCACCCAGGGCCTGACCCGCATCGCGCTCGACGAATCCACTCCGGTGGCTAATGGTGTGCTCACTGTCAACGACTATGAACAAGCAGTTGATCGCGCCGGCTTTGCTGATTCCGCGGAAGATAAAGGTGCGGAGGCCATGCAGGCAGCTTTAGAAACCGTGCACACCTTGCGTACACTGGACGAGTCAAACCTAAAGTAGGCTGCCATGCGCAACCACTGTGCCCTGCATATCAGGACAAGGCCGTGGCCTGCCTCAGCGGAGTGATGAGGAGATGGAGAACTCGATGACGGACCCACAGGTGCCCTTGGGCCATGAAGAGCGGGAACAGTCAGCTCACGCAAATAAGTCCTCGCAATCTTTGCGGCCGGCCGCATCGAGCTCTGCGGAGGGCGCACAGCGCATGAGCGAGGAGCAGTTATTGGCCTACACCAGCGCTGATCCTTTTGCCCTGACCTCATCCAAGCCTTGGGAATATGAAGCTACTTCGCCTTATCTGCGCAAGGTGGCGATCGTCTGGATCATCCTCGTCATGGCAGCGCACTTGTTTATGGGCTTCACGGTGGGCTTGTCCTTTACCGGTGCGACGGTGACGACGATTGATAAGTTCGCTTTCCCCGGTGTGGGCGTGGTGATTTCAATCCTATCGTGGTTGGCATTGACTCGACCGCGACTGCGTGCAAACTCCGATGGAGTAGAGATCCGCAACATCCTGGGTACCCGCTTCTACCCGTGGCAGGTCATCTACGGCCTGTCCTTCCCCGAAGGATCCCGCATGGCGCGCATCGAGCTGCCTGACTTCGAATACGTGCCGGTTTGGGCCCTGCAATCAGGTGATAAGCAGGACGTTATCACCAAGGTCCGCTCCTTCCGCGACCTGGAAGCCCGCTACATGCCGCAGGATGACTAGTGGCTGATCCCTCAGAGTACCGCCCCGCGCCCGGAAGCATCCCCACGGATCCGGGCGTTTATAAGTTCCGCGATGAAAACCGCCGCGTCATCTACGTGGGCAAGGCAAAGAACCTGCGCGCGCGGCTATCCAATTACTTCCAGGACATCACCCAACTGCACCCGCGAACCCGCCAGATGGTTCTGACCGCGGCCTCAGTCGAATGGACCGTGGTGGCCAGCGAGGTGGAAGCACTGCAGCTGGAGTACACGTGGATCAAGCGCTTCGATCCACGTTTCAACGTTATGTACCGCGACGACAAAACCTACCCCATGCTCGCGGTTTCTGTGGGGGAGAGCATTCCGCGTGCGTTCTTCTACCGGGGCCCACGCCGTAAGGGAGTGCGCTATTTTGGTCCCTATTCCCATGCCTGGGCGGTGCGTGAATCCCTTGATCTTCTCACTCGAATCTTTCCTGTGCGCACCTGCGCCAAAGGTGTTTTCAATCGCCACGAGCGGCTAGGGCGGCCTTGCTTGTTGGGCTATATCGGCAAGTGCGATGCACCGTGCATTGGCCGAGTCAGCCCCGAGGAACACCGCGAGACGGTCAACCAGCTCATCAGCTTCATGAACGGTAATACCGCGCCCGTGCGCAAGAGGGTGACCCAGCGCATGGAAGAGGCAGCAGAGAACTTGGAGTTCGAGCTGGCAGCGCGCCTGCGCGATGACCTTGGCGCCATCGACAAGCTTATGGAGCAGCAAGCCGTCGTCCTGCCCGACGGCACGGATGCAGACCTCATCGCGTTTAGTTCGGATGAATTGGAGGCGGCCGTGCAGATCTTCCATGTGCGCGCAGGCCGTATTCGCGGTCAGCGTGGTTGGGTGGTCGAGCGCTCTGGTGATCAGGCAACGACACACGTGGTTGAGGAGGGCCAACCAGATCCGGGTCTGCCGGCACTGATCCAGAACTTCCTCATCCAGTTTTATTCGGATGCCGTCGAGCGTCAGCGCCAAGAGGCTGCCGAGGACGCCAAAATGGAGCGCAGGGGAGTGGACCAAGAATCTCATGCCGAGACGCGGCAGGGTAACGCCATTCCTCGCGAGATTCTGGTCCAAGCACTGCCGGAGGAAGCCGAGGAGGTGAAGATTGTTCTGGAGGAACTGCGGGGTGCCCAGATTGATGTACGGGTACCGCAGCGAGGCGACAAGCGCGCCTTGCTGGAGACCGTCGAAAGGAATGCGAAGGAACAGCTGAAACAGCACAAGCTCAAGCGCGTGGGTGATCTGACTGCCCGGTCCGCAGCACTTCAGGAGCTGCAGGAGGCGCTGGGCATGGATTCCGCGCCGCTGCGCATTGAGTGTACGGATATCTCGCACATTCAAGGTACCGATGTCGTGGCATCCTTGGTGGTCTTCGAGGATGGCCTGCCCCGTAAGGCTGATTACCGCCGCTACCGCATCAAGGAAGCTGCGGGTGATGGACGTTCCAACGACGTTGGTTCCATCGCTGAGGTGACTCGCCGCCGCTTCAAACACCACCACGATGACAAACGCGCGGTGCCGGACGAGGAGCTGGAGAACACTACCTTCGCCGAGGAGATGGTGCGGGAAGAGGCTGCGAGCCAAACCAAACGCAGTTCCTACCCACCACAGCTCTTCATCGTGGATGGTGGTGCACCGCAGGTGGCTGCGGCGCAGGCAGTTTTCGATGAACTTGGCATTGTGGACGTTACCCTCATCGGTCTAGCTAAGCGCCTAGAAGAGGTGTGGGTGCCTGGTGATGATGAACCGGTGATTTTGCCGCGCAATTCTCAGGCCCTCTTTTTGCTTCAGCACCTCCGTGATGAAGCCCACCGTGTAGCCATTTCCTATCACCGCCAGCAGCGCTCGAAGCGGATGCGCTCATCGGTTCTTGATGCTGTGCCAGGCTTGGGGCCTCAACGGCGTACTGACCTGGTCAAGCACTTCGGTTCGGTGAAGAAGCTCAAAGAAGCCAGCGTGGAAGAGATCGCTGAGGTCAAGGGCTTCGGCCCGAAGCTAGCGCAAACAGTTTTTGATCATCTTCACGCCTCCTAAGAAGGCTTGGCTTTTGAAAAATTTTGCCACCGAGGACTCTGAATAGGTGGTAAGAATGGAAGCCATGACGCTGTTTGATTCCCCACCCATTTTGATCACCGGCATGTCAGGCGGAGGCCTGACGTCGGCGGCTAAAGTGCTGGAGGATAAAGGCTATTACGTAGCCCATAACATCCCACCCAAGGCAATCGTTGACTTGCTCAAACTGTGCGCTAGTCCGGAGTCCCCGGTAAGCAAGATTGCTGCGGTGACCGATGTACGCTCCCGCTTGTTCCCGGGTTCCTTGGCAGAAACCCTTGATGAACTAGAACAGCTAGATATGAAGCCGACGCTGCTCTTCCTCGATGCGCGCGATGACGTTCTGATTCGCCGGTTCGACTCAGTGCGGCGTACACACCCCCTGCAGGACGGGGAAACCCTCAAGGCAGGTATTCAGCGCGAGCGCGCAGCAGTGCAGGCCATCCGCGAGCGCGCGGATATCATCATTGACACGACCAATCTCTCCGTTCATGACCTGCGCCGCGCGATCGAGGCCTCTTTCGGCGAGATGGGCCATGAGCTGCAGCACGTCACGTTAGAGTCCTTCGGCTTCAAGCATGGTTCCCCGCGTGACGCAGATCTTGTTGTCGATGTCCGCTTCCTTCCCAATCCTTATTGGGTGCCTGAATTGCGGGGCTACCGCGGGACTGATGAACCTGTTGCAGACTACGTCCTTTCTCAGGACGCCGCTGAACCCTTCATTGATCACTTCATCACCATGTTTGATTCGATGCTTGCCGGCTACCGGAACGAGGGCAAGAACTTCATCACTATAGGCATCGGGTGCACCGGCGGACACCACCGATCCGTGGCGGTTACGGAGGAGATTGCTCGCCGTCTCAGGGAGCGCGGGGACTTGGATGTGAGCACACTGCACCGTGACATCGCCCGGGATTAGGTGCGTTAAGATAAAAGTTCATTCCCTACCCCTCGGATGACCGAAAGCTAATATTTCCGTGACATCTCTCCCTACCCACATGGCTAGCCTGGGCGGCGGCCATGGTCTCTACCAAACCCTTCTGGCTGCGCGCCGTACCGGCGCGGAAGCGATTTCTGCCATCGTCACCGTGGCTGATGACGGCGGTTCTTCCGGGCGTCTGCGCCGCGAGATGGACATCATTCCGCCCGGTGATTTGCGCATGGCGCTCGCTGCATTGTCGAGCGACTCAGAGGAAGGCCAGTTGTGGGCCTCTACGCTGCAGCACCGCTTCCAGAGCACCGGCGCCATGGCCGGCCACGCGGTGGGTAATCTTCTCATTGCCGGACTCACTGAGGTCTTGGGGGACTTCCAGGCGGCGCTTGACGCGGTGGGACGGCTTACGCAGTCTGCGGGCCGCGTGCTGCCGGCTGTGAATCTGCCGCTCGATATCGAAGCGGACGTGGCCGGGCTTGACGACGACCCCCGCATCATGCGCTCCGTCCGCGGCCAAGTCGCTGTCGCGTCCACTGTGGGGCAGGTGCGTCGCGTGCGCATCATCCCGGAAAAGCCACAGGCCAATCCGGAAACCATCGCGGCCTTGCGCGATGCGGACCTCATCACCCTGGGGCCGGGATCGTGGTTTAGCTCCGTGCTTCCACACGTCCTCGTGCCGGAGATTGTCAACGCAATTACGTCCTCGGATGCGCTTCGCGTTGTAGTACTTAACCTTTCCGCTGAACCAGGGGAGACCCAGGGCTTTTCAGCTGAGCGCCACCTGCACGTCTTAGCGCAGCATGCGCCGAACCTGCGGGTAGACAAAGTAATCGTCGATGGATCTGGTCTTCCGAATGAGTCGGAGCGAGTCTTCGTGCAGCGTGCGGCAAGCGTGCTCGGTGCTACGGCGGTTTTCCGCGATGTGTGTCAGGCCGATGAGAACGGAAATTCTCTCAACAAGCATTGCCCAGACAAGCTCGCGCAGGTACTGACTGAGCTTTATACCGACTATGTCGCTCAGCGGGATTCTTCGGCGGGTGCCCCGGGCACTCACCGCAGCTGAGCGCGCGATAGACTAAGTGGCATTCATCGCTCACTGCGACGTCACTGCGCTTCACAGGTGCGGTACTACGTGCTGTATGCGCGAGCTCAAGGTCCTTTTGAGCTCAGTTGCACCACTGCTGGTTTCAGCGGTGAGCTACATCAAGAGTTGAAAGGGGAGGCACGAGGTGTCTGCGTCATTGACCGATCAGGTCAAGGAGGAACTTACGGCGGTCTCCGTACCGCGCCAGTCCGCTCGTGCGGCGGAGGTTGCCGCGATCCTCAGGTTCGCCGGCGAGCTCCATATCACCGGAGATAGGGTGATGTACGAGGTCGAATTGGAATCGAAGAGCGTAGCCACTCGCTTGGTCACCGCACTCGACGAGCTATATTCGATCTCTGCCAGTATCCACGTAGCAGGCCCCGCCGCATCCTCTAAAAAGAGCAGGGTACAGCTGCGCATTACTACCGGGGCCAAGGAGTTGACCAGGCGTCTGGGGTTGGTGACCCGCTCGGGTCACCCAGTCGTGGGGCTGCCGCCGCAAGTAATCTCCGGCTCTGTTGCGGATAACGAAGCGGCTTGGCGCGGCGCCTTTCTGGCGCAAGGTTCGCTAACCGAACCGGGCCGTTCTTCAGCGCTGGAGGTGACCTGTCCTTGCCAGGAGGCAGCACTCGCACTTGTAGGCTGCGCCCGGCGTTTGGGTGTGGTGGCGAAAACTAAGGAGACCCGCGGGGCCGATCGCGTCGTGGTACGTGATGGCGATGCCATTGGTGCGTTGCTAACCAGGATGGGTGCCCAAGAGACTCGCCTGACGTGGGAGAAGAAGCGTATCCAACGCGAAGCCCACGACACCTCCCGCCGCCTAGACAACTTCGATGACGCGAACTTGCGCCGTTCTGCCCGTGCGGCAGTTACAGCCGCTGCTCGCGTCGAACGCGCCATGGTCATCTTGGGGGATGACGTTCCGGAACACCTCGCGGACGCCGGCCGCCTACGCGTGCAGCACCGCGAGGCTTCCTTGGAGGAGCTTGGACGCTTGGCTGATCCCCCGATGACCAAAGACGCGGTGGCTGGGCGCATTCGCCGCCTGCTTTCTATGGCAGATAAGCGCGCGAAGGAACTTGGTGTGCCGGATACGACGAAGGCAGTGACAGAGGAACTTTTCGAGGAATCTTAGTCTCTCGTCTTAACCCCAGACGCAGTCGAATGTTGTGCCCGTTCGGGCACCGCAGCGACCGTCTGGGGCAATTTTTTGACTATAGGAGGTGAATCTATGACCGTGGATAGCTGCTTTATTTTTGGATTCACCCGCTCTTTTTTGCTTTAGTGAGATATCCCACCTTGCCCTCTCTAGGGTCAACACAATCCCACATAAACGGGCATATATGCAGGTGTATGGGTTTGGGGAATTACCATAAGGAGCTAGCGGCCCATCCAGTGTACGCCCCTTTTCCCTTTCGTGCGAGCACCCTCGATGCGAACCTGAACGCACACTGCAGGATGCAAAATACGTGGGTACTATCGGCCGTGTTGGGAAAACCACCGAGCACGTCACGGAAGTGGCAGGGCAACGGTGCCGCAAGAGCGGTCCACCGCACTGCCTATAAAGACAAAGTCTCGGAAGCCCCCACAATAGAACTTCACTCGATTATTTGAGGAGACATTACAGTGACCATTCGCGTAGGTATCAACGGATTTGGCCGCATCGGCCGCAACTTCTTCCGTGCAGTCGCACAGGGCAACAATGACCTCGAGGTCGTCGCAGTCAACGACCTGACCGACAACGCAACCCTGGCCAACCTGCTCAAGTACGACTCGGTTCTGGGCCGCTTCGACGGTGAGATCGAGCACGACGACGAGTCCATCACCGTCAACGGTCACAAGATCGCAGTCTCCGCAGAGCGCGATCCGAAGAACCTGAACTGGGGCGAGCACAACGTCGACATCGTCATCGAGTCCACCGGCTTCTTCACCGATGGTGAGGCTGCTAAGGCTCACATCGAGGCCGGTGCCAAGAAGGTCATCATCTCTGCACCGGGCAAGAACGTTGACGCAACCTTCGTTTACGGCGTTAACTCCGATGAGTACGACGCTGAGAAGCACAACGTCATCTCCGCCGCATCCTGCACCACCAACTGCTTGGCACCGATGGCTAAGGTCCTGCACGAGAAGTTCGGCATCGAGAAGGGCCTGATGACCACCATCCACGCCTACACCGGTGACCAGCGCATCCAGGACGCTCCGCACCGCGACCTGCGCCGCGCACGCGCCGCAGCCGTCAACATGGTTCCGACCTCCACTGGTGCAGCAAAGGCTGTTTCCCTGGTTCTGCCGGAGCTGGAGGGCAAGCTGGACGGTTACGCAATGCGCGTTCCCACCATCACTGGTTCCGCCACCGACCTGACCTTCCAGGCATCCCGCGACGTCACCGCTGAGGAAATCAACGCCGCTATCAAGGAAGCCGCAACCGGCGAGTTCGGCGAGACCCTGGGCTACACCGAGGACCCGATCGTCTCCACCGATATCATCACCGACTCCCACGGCTGCATCTTCGATGCTGGCATGACCAAGGTTTCCAACGGCAACTTCGTCAAGGTCCTTGGCTGGTACGACAACGAGTGGGGCTACACCAGCCAGCTCGTGCGCACCACCTCCCTGGTTGCTTCCAAGCTCTAAAGTTTCACCCTTTGAAATGAGCACAGTGAAGCAAGCTGTGATTGCCTGTGGAAGCCCCACAGGCTAGAACCCGGCCCACGCGCCGCGCCTACTATCTCTGAATACGTGGCGTGCGCTGGGCCGGTATTCGTCTTTAAGGAACGATTTCGCGCTTTCACACACGTTGCTAATCAGGTTCCGGCACACTTACTAAGTGAATAGCATTAACCTTTAGCTTGAGTACCCACCTTCAAGGAGAACACAATGGCTTTCAAAACTTTGGACGATCTGCTCGCAGAAGGCGTTTCTGGCCGCCACGTCCTTGTTCGTTCTGACTTCAACGTCCCGCTCGATGATGGAGGAAACATCACCGACTCCGGCCGCATCACCGCCTCGCTGCCCACTATCAAGGCGCTCATTGAGGGTGGAGCGAAGGTCATCCTGTCGGCACACTTGGGACGTCCAAAGGGCGAAGTAAACCCGAAGTACTCCCTCGCTCCAGTCGCAGAGGCTCTGTCCGAGGCACTGGATCAGTACGTTGCTCTGGCCGGCGATGTCAGCAGTGAGGACGCTCACGAGCGTGCCAACGGCCTCAACGATGGCGATGTTCTCCTCCTAGAGAATGTTCGCTTTGATCCGCGCGAAACCTCCAAGGATGAGGCTGAGCGCGGCGCCTTCGCCGATGAGCTCGTCGCCTTGGCTGCGGACAACGGTGCCTTCGTCTCCGATGGTTTCGGTGTCGTTCACCGCGCGCAGGCCTCTGTGTACGACGTCGCCAAGCGCCTGCCTGCATACGCCGGCAAGCTGGTCCAGAAGGAAGTGGAAACCCTGGCTGCGGTAGCAGAGAAGCCAGAGCATCCGTACGTGGTTGTTCTTGGCGGCGCCAAGGTCTCCGACAAGCTCGGTGTGATCGAGGCCCTTGCCGGCAAGGCCGACAAGGTCATCATTGGCGGCGGCATGTGCTACACCCTTTTGGCCGCGCAGGGCTACAACGTCCAGAACTCCTTGCTGCAGGAAGACCAGATTGATAACTGCAAGGAGCTGCTCGAGCGCTTCGGTGAAAAGATTGTCCTGCCGGTCGACCTCGTTGCTGCAACCGAGTTCGATGCTCAGGCAGAGAACAAGGTCGTCGCCCTGGACGGCATTCCGGAGGGTTGGCAATCTCTCGACATCGGCCCGGAGTCGGTGAAGAAGTTCGACGAGGTCATCGCTTCTTCCAAGACCGTCTTCTGGAACGGCCCAATGGGTGTCTTTGAGATGGAGGCCTTCTCCAAGGGCACCGCCGGTGTGGCACAGTCGATCATCGACGCCACCGCTAAGAACGGCTCCTTCACCGTCGTTGGCGGTGGTGACTCCGCAGCTTCCGTTCGCCTTCTCGGCCTCGATGAGGATGGCTTCTCTCACATCTCTACCGGTGGTGGCGCTTCCCTCGAGTTCCTTGAGGGCAAGGAGCTGCCGGGCGTCAAGGTTCTGGAAGCCTAAGCACTTAAACCGTCAACTCAGTCTGATTTAGAAAGGCTAATCATGGCACGTACCCCGCTTATCGCAGGTAACTGGAAGATGAACCTCGACCACAAGGAAGCTATTGGCTCCCTGCAGAAGTTCGCTTTCTCTCTGCCGAAGGAATACTACGAGAAGGTTGACGTGGCTTTCATGGTCCCGTTCACCGATATTCGCACCGTGCAGACGCTGGTCGACGGTGACGACTTGCAGTTCACCTATGGTGCACAGGACATCTCCAAGCACGAGTCCGGTGCATACACCGGTGAGGTTTCCGGCAAGATGCTCTCCGCCCTGGGATGCTCCTGGGCAGTCGTTGGTCACTCCGAGCGCCGTCAGTACCACGGTGAGACCGACCAGCTGGTTGCTGAGAAGGCCGCAGCAGCCCTGGCTAACGGCATCAGCCCGATTGTCTGCGTGGGCGAGCCGCTCAACGTGCGCGAGGCAGGCACTCACGTGGATTACGTGGTCACCCAGACCCGCAACTCCCTGCAAGGACTTTCTGCCGAGGACCTCTCAAAGACCGTCATCGCTTATGAGCCGGTCTGGGCAATCGGCACCGGTAAGGTTGCTTCCGCTGAGGACGCGCAGGAAGTGTGCGCAGCTATTCGCGAGCTCGTCCGTGAGCTGGGCGGCGATGAGGTGGCCGAGGGCATCCGCATTCTCTACGGTGGCTCCGTCAAGGTGGATTCCATCGCGGAGATCGTAGGCAAGCCGGACGTCGACGGTGGCCTTGTCGGCGGTGCTTCTCTCAAGGGCGAGGAGTTTGCCAAGCTGGCGGCTAACGCCGCCCAGGGCGCATAGCCCTCATAGCAGCTGGCATCACGCTAAATAGCCGTGGCGGGTCGGAATGGTTTCTGGCCCGCCACGTGGTGTATTATCGGGCATTATTGCGCCTGCTTTTGGCGCCCACTTCTCCGTGGGCTGGCGGCATAGGCTGTCACCCACCACAATAAACGAACGAACGCGTAAAACAAGGAACTATTTCATGATCTTGGCACTGGAAATCATCCTCGTGATTGCCGCAATCCTGATGTCTGTCTTCGTGCTGCTGCACAAAGGTAAGGGCGGCGGTCTTTCCAGCCTTTTCGGCGGCGGTGTGCAGTCCAACTTGTCTGGTTCCACCGTGGTTGAAAAGAACCTTGACCGTTACACAGTGGTCATGGTGGTCATCTGGCTCGCCTGCATCGTAGCCCTGAACCTGCTGCAGGCATTTAGCAGCTAAAGCCAGCCAGCTGGTCCACGGCCACAACAACGCTTAACGCCGCGTGCTTCCTCCTAAGGAGGAGGGAACGCGGCGTTATTTTTCCTAGACTGCAAGCGGCCGGAGGAACCGTGGCGCTAAAGCCGCTGTGCGGCGTCTTCACTCACGAAAAGCAGAGTCTCTTCGGTACCCTGCGCGCCTGCGGCAGGCCAATCCTCAGCCGCGGCGCCGGCTGCGAGGTGGGACGCAGCTTCGGCCTTCTCCTCGCCGGAGACGAGGAACCAAATGCGTTGGGAGCGATTGATAGCAGGGTAGGTCAGCGTGACGCGCTCTGACGGGGGCTTAGGGGAATCGTGGACAGCAAATGCATAGTCCGTGTCTTCATAGACTGCCTCCGAATGCGGAAACAGAGAGTTAATGTGGCCCTCATGTCCCATGCCCAAGAGGTGAATGTCGAAGCCCTCTGGGGCAAAATCACGGATCTCGCCCTCATAGGCTTGGGCGGCGTGTTCCATGGATACCGCACCCAAGTCATAGCCATGAATGTGCTGTTCTGGAATACCGACCTTGCTGAGAAGAGCCTCACGAGCTTGGCCTTCGTTGGAATCCGGATCGCTGACAGGAACATTGCGCTCATCACCGAAGAAGACGTGGACCCGCGTCCAGTCCACGGCCAATGCCGGGTAGTCGCTACCTTGCTGCTGGGCAGCGTCGTGGAGGCGGGCCAATTCGCGCAGGACACCGATTCCAGCACCGCCACCAGTGAGGACTACGCGTGCTACTCCGTCCTTGTGCAGGCCACTGCCCGGGGCTTGAATCGCCGCAACCGTCTCAATAAAGGCGAGTGCAGCGGAGGATATGAGCTCGTCGATGTCGCTAACGCGGCGAAGCGTGACCATGGTGCAGAAAGATCCTTCTGAATGATGAGACTGGGGGAAACGATGAAAAGGTTACGCCTACACACTGTAGTGCACGCGCGCTAAGGCGCGGAGAGCATGGGCGTATGTCCTATCAGAATCAAGGTGGCGCAGCTCTTCCGAGAGCACCTCCGCTTCGGAACGCACAGCGAGGCTCACGAGCGATTCTGGAGAACCGGGGACGCTGACCTTAACCGTTGTGGCGTCGACAGCCGTGACAGTGATATCCGCGGTGGGGCGCCGGAAAACTAAGGAGGTAATCGGGAAGGCGCCTGCCTCGCACTTCGAGATCTTACGGGTGACGGGGACGGAAAGGGCGTCGAGCAGCCAGCCAGCTGCAAAGTCGACGGCGGCGTGGTGCTCGGCTCCGGAGATCTCCACCGAATTGACAGGCTCGTGTGGGTGGCGGTCAAGAGACGAGGCGATGATGCCACGCCACAGGGTGATGGCGCCCCAGGACATGTCGGAATCACCCGGCTTATAGCCGGAGGACAGCACGTGCAGGTCGTATTGATCAACACCGCTGCCGAAAGCCACGTTAGTGATGCGGCGCTGAGCAAGAGCACCGATGGGCACTGCGGCGGGAGCAGGCGGGCAGGCAGTAGGCCACCACGCGACGATTGGTGTATCCGGAAGAAGAAGGGGAGTAACCACTGCTTCTGCCTGGTCGGCGAGGGCGCCGTGCAGGTGCATAACGACGATTTCCGAGGCACCAGCCTCGCCACCAACGCGCAGCTCAGCATCGAGGCGGGTTTCCTCCTCGAGGGAGCCCGAGGCGATCACGATGACGCGAGAGGGGTGCTCGTGGGAGGCATCGCGTACTGAAGTGAGCAGGTTGTCAAGATCATCGCCTTCTTCGGTCATGACGATGAGCGTAAGAACGCGTCCGGTCGTGAGCGTGTAATGCTCCTGCATCTCCACGAGCTTCTTAGAGATTTTGCGCGTGGTCGTATCTGGCAAGGGGATAATCATAAAGCCATTTCTCCTAGGGACCTACGGACGGCGCCAGGAATGACCCCGGCGGCGCAGCATTCTATCGGCAGACTCCGGCCCCCATGTGCCAGCGCGGTACTGCTCTGGCTGACCGATGTTGGACCAGTATTCAATGATGGGGTCGAGGATGGACCAAGACAGCTCCACTTCCTCGTTGGTGGGGAAGAGTGAGGACTCGTCTAAGAGGGCGTCGAGAATAAGGCGCTCATAGGCCTCCGGTGATTCCTCGGTGAAGGCCTCAGCGTAGGCGAAGTCCATGTTGACGTCGCGCACTTCCATGGTGGAGCCGGGGACCTTGGAGCCGAAGCGCATGGTGACGCCTTCATCTGGCTGGACGCGGATCACCACAGCATTCTGGCCTAGCGAATCAGCTTGACCTTGGTCAAAAGGCTGGTGTGGGGCGGTCTTAAAAACGAGCGCAATCTCCGTCACGCGGCGGCCGAGGCGCTTGCCGGTGCGCAGGTAGAAAGGAACGCCCGCCCATCGTCGGGAATTGACCTCAAGGGTGCAGGCTGCATAGGTTTCCGTCGTGGATTCGGGATCGAAGCCTTCCTCTTCTCGGAGGCCCTTAACATACTCCGAGCCTTGCCAGCCGGCGGAGTATTGGCCGCGGGCCGTTGTTTTGTTGAGCGGGTGCACCGCATTGGTGGCGCGCAGCACCTTGATCTTTTCTGCTTGGAGCGCCTCAGGGTCAAAGGAGGAAGGCTCCTCCATGGCGACGAGGGCTAGCAGCTGCAGGAGATGGTTTTGGATGACATCGCGGGCAGCGCCGATGCCGTCGTAGTAGCCAGCACGGCCTCCGAGCCCGATGTCTTCGGCCATCGTGATCTGCACATGGTCGATATAGTGCGCATTCCACATGGGTTCGAAGATCTGGTTGGCAAAGCGCAAAGCCATGATGTTCTGCACCGTTTCCTTACCCAGGTAGTGGTCGATGCGGAAGACCGAGGACTCTGGGAAAACGGCATTGACGATCTCATTGAGCTGGCGCGCGGAGTTCTGATCGTGGCCGAAAGGTTTCTCAATGATGACGCGGCGCCAAGAATTATCCGTGCTATCAGCCATGCCGACGCGCTCCAACTGATGGCAAATATCGGAGAAGAACTCCGGGGGCACGGAAAGGTAGTAGGCCCAGTTACCGCCCGTGCCGCGGGAAGCATTGAGCTCAGCGAGCCGGGCAGACAGCTTGTCAAAGCCTTCGTCATCGAAGTTGCCTTGCACAAACTCGATTCCCTTGGCCAAGTGCTCCCACACATGCTCACTGAACGTGGTTCGTGCACCTGCCTCGGCGGCTTTGCGGACGTAGTCGCAGAAAGCCTGTTTATCCCAGTCACGGCGGCCGTAGCCGACCAAGGTGAAGCCTGCCGGAAGCAATCCGCGATTGGCCAGGTCATAGATAGCAGGCAGGAGCTTCTTGCGCGCCAAGTCACCCGTGACGCCAAAAATCACCATGCCAGAAGGGCCGGCGATGCGTGGCAGGCGCTTGTCCTTCGCGTTGCGCAACGGGTTGACCCACGCGCTGGTAGTGCTCACTAAGTGTCCTTTCGGTCTGTGTGAGTTAAGTCCAACTGCTCAGCATAGCGACCCGCGCCCCGTAGGCCATAGTTGCGTGGCCATAGACGGTGCGAGAGTCGCTAACGAGCAATCACTGTTCGCGGTTGTCTAGGCAAGGCGATCCGTTATAGAAGCGAGCAGAGCTTCCCATGCATCGACGAACTTGTCGACGCCCTCCTTCTCCAGCACTGCGAAGACATCGGCGAAGTCAATGCCAACTGCCTCCAGTTGTGACCACACCTGCTCTGCCTGCTCAGAAGAGCCACTGAGAGTATCGCCGTGCAGGTTTCCCTGCTCGAGGACGGCATCGATGGTCTTCTCTGGCATCGTGTTAACGGTATCCGGTCCGGCTAGCTCGGAAACATAGAGCGTGGCGGGGTAGTCGGGGTTCTTAACGCCCGTCGACGCCCACAGGGGGCGTTGCGGGTTCGCGCCAGATGGGAGGTCTTCGCCGCCCTCCTTGAACTCTTTGCGGTACAGGGCGTAGGCGCGCTGAGCGTTGGCCACGCCAGCCTTTCCACGCAAGGCAAGAGCCACGTCTGAGCCGTTCAGTTCTAGGCGCTTGTCTACTTCGGTATCCAAACGGGAGACGAAGAAGGATGCTACGGAGTGAATCGTGGAGACATCCTTGCCCGCCGCAGCGGCGCGCTTAATTCCCTCCTTATAAGCCGCAATGACCTGGGCATAGCGCTCGACGGAGAAGATGAGGGTGGCATTGACGGAGATGCCCTCGGCGAGGGCGTCGGAGATGGCGGGAAGGGAGCCATCGGTAGCTGGGATCTTGATCATGAGGTTGGGGCGCTCAACCTTGGCCCATAGCTCACGTGCCTGCTCCAAGGTAGCTTCCGCATCGGCGGAGATGCGGGGATCTACCTCGATGGAGACGCGGCCATCGCGGCCGCCCGACTTCTCGTAGATCTCGGTAAAGACGTCGCACGCGTTGCGGACATCGTCGATAGCCAGTGAATACACTGCTTCGTCCGCGGTAGCGGACTTTTCCTTCAGCACTGCGATATCGGAATCATAAGAGGTTCCGGAGGACATTGCGGCAGCAAAGATCGCGGGGTTCGTGGTGACACCCACGATGGACTTAGTGTCCAAGAGCTCACGGAGGTTGCCGGACTCCAGGCGCTCGCGGGAAAGATCATCGAGCCAAGTTGACGTCCCGAGGCGAGCCAGATCATCAATATGCGTCATGGTGTGGTGTAGGTCCTTTCGTGAGGGGAACTCGGAACGGGAGACTAATCTGCCTGCGCAGCGCTTAGTGCTTCGCGCGCGGCATCAGCAACGGCCTCGGCGGTGAAACCGAACTTCTCAAAGAGCTCTGCGGCAGGTGCGGAGGCACCGAAGTGCTCCAGAGACACGGTGCGGCCGAAGGAACCGGTGTACTTGTGCCACGGCATGGAGATACCGGCCTCGACGGAGACGCGAGCGCGGACCGAGGAGGGAAGGACGGAGTCGCGGTAGGAAGCATCCTGCTCATCGAACCACTCCAGGCACGGTGCGGAAACGACCCGGGTAGCAGTGCCTTCAGCCTCGAGCTGCTTGGCGGCTTCTACCGCGAGCTGCACCTCGGAGCCGGTGGCAAGAAGGATGACATCTGGGGTTTCCTTCGATGCCTCAACAAGGATGTAGGCGCCGCGGCGTACGCCTTCGGCCGCCTTTTCCTTGGTGCCCTCAAGCACTGGAAGGTTCTGGCGGGACAGCGCTAGTCCCTTCGGAGCGGCCTTGTACTCGAGTGCCGCCGCCCACGCCTGGGCCGTCTCGTTAGCATCGGCTGGGCGGATGACGGAGAGATTGGGGATGGCGCGCAGGGCAGCGAGCGTCTCTACCGGCTGGTGGGTGGGGCCGTCCTCGCCCAAGCCAATGGAATCGTGGGTCCACACGTAGTAGGTATCGGTAGACATGAGCGCACCGAGGCGCACGGCGGGGTACTGGTACTCAGAGAAAATAAGGAAGGTACCGCCGTAGACGCGGGTATTGCCGTGCAGCGCGATGCCGTTCATGATGGCGGACATAGCGTGCTCACGAATACCGAAGTGCAGGTTACGGCCATAAGGCGTGGCGGTCCAGGCATCCGTGGTGATGGATTCGGGGCCGAAGGACTCCGCGCCCTTGATCACCGTGTTATTGGAGCCTGCCAGGTCGGCGGAACCGCCCCACATCTCCGGCAGGGAGGCGGCAAGTGCTTGAATGGCGGCTTCAGAAGCCTTTCGCGTAGCCAGAGACTCGCCCGCTTCCCAGGTGGGAAGCTCGGCGGCGAAGTCAGCAGGAAGCTCGCGGGCCTGGAGGCGATCGAAGAGCTTCTTCTCCTCCGGGTTGGCCGCGGCCCACGCGTCGAACTTCTCCTGCCATTCAGCATGCTTCTGCGCACCGCGGTCAGTCAGCTCGCGGGTATGAGCGAGGACTTCCTCGTCGATGTGGAAGGACTGCGCAGGATCGAAGCCGAGGACCTCCTTGGTAGCAGCCACCTCGTCTTCACCGAGGGCGGCGCCGTGGACGCCACCGGTGTTCATTTTGTTCGGTGCCGGGTAACCGATCACCGTCTTCACGCGGATGAAGGAGGGACGGGAGGTTTCGGCGCGGGCAGCAGCAGCGGCCGCTTCGATGGCTTCTACGTCCTCACCGGACTCAACGGTTTGGACGTGCCAGCCATAAGCCTCATAGCGCTTGGCGACGTCCTCGTTGAAGGCAATGTTGGTGTCATCCTCGATAGAGATGCGGTTGTCATCCCAGAAGACGATGAGGTTGCCCAGCTTCTGAGTACCTGCCAGGGAGGAGGCCTCAGCAGTCACGCCCTCCTGCAGGTCACCATCAGAGGCGATGACATAGACGTAATGATCGAAGGGAGATTCTCCAGCTGGGGCGGAAGCGTCGAACAATCCACGCTCCTTGCGCGCGGCCATGGCCATACCAACAGCGGAAGCCAGGCCCTGGCCCAGCGGGCCGGTGGTGATTTCTACGCCGTCGGTGTGGTGAACCTCCGGGTGGCCGGGAGTCTTAGAACCCCACGTGCGCAAAGACTTGAGATCCTCCATCTCGAGGCCGAAGCCGCCGAGGAAGAGCTGGATGTACTGCGTCAGAGAAGAGTGCCCGACGGAGAGGACAAAGCGGTCGCGCCCCGCCCAGTGAACATCTGCTGGGTCGTGGTTGAGCACGCGCTGGTAGAGCGTGTAGGCCAGAGGCGCCAAGGACATGGCGGTACCGGGGTGGCCGGAGCCGCAGTTCTGAACGGCGTCGGCAGCGAGCACGCGGACGGTATCCACGGCGCGGGTGTCGAGGTCACTCCAGTCCGAAGGATAACGGCGCTGGACCATAGCCTGCAGTTCCGGGGACAACTTTTCGTGCGACACGGCGAAAACCTCACTTCGCTTCTGGAAACAGATATACCGTTAATCAGTGTAAAGGTTTTTCGATCTTCGGCGGGGGATTATATAAACCAGGTTTCGGGCGGTAGTCTGGCATGGTTGACGCCGTTGCTCCCCGCTATCGGCTCTGGCTGGCGAGTGCTTCGAAAAGAAAACCTCGACCGTGCCACACGCCTCTCGGGATGACTCGGGAACTTTTTAGCGCGAGCAGACGACCACTACTTCAGACCCATAAGCAATACACCCACGTGCCGGATATACGGAGGACTATTCCTTGGAGACCATCAAGGCCTATTTTGCGCTAACGAAACCGAGGATCATTGAGCTCCTCCTCGTGGCAGCAATCCCGGCTATGCTCCAGGCCCAGCGTGGATTCGAGGCAGTGTCCTCAAACTTCTGGCTCATCGTATCCACCATCTTCGGCGGATGGATGGGTGCCGCTGCGGCCCACACGTTCAACAACGTCGTGGATTATGAGATTGACCAGAAGATGCAGCGCACTCGTGCTCGGCCGCTGGTGCGCAAGACTATTTCGCGCCGGAATGCCGCCATTTTCGCTTGGGTCATGCTCGCACTATCCGTCTTTTGGCTGGGCGTGCTGGCGCATTCCTGGCTGGCGGCGTTCTTCGTGCTGTTGACCAACTTCTTTTATGTCATCGTCTACACGAAGTTCCTCAAGATGCGAAACTCCCAGAACATTGTCTGGGGCGGCCTAGCAGGCTGTATGCCCGCCATGGTGGGCTGGGCAGTTATCCGGGATAACGCGCCGGCAGGGGAGCCTGACCGCTGGTGGCAGGCCGTAGTGTTGTTCCTCATTATCTTCTTCTGGACCCCGCCTCATACGTGGGCGCTGGCGATGAAGTACAAGGAGGACTACCGCAAGGCCGGGGTGCCGATGTTGCCCGTCGTTGCCGGAGAAGTGGAAGTAACCCGGCAGATTGTGTGGTACACGGTCGGAACGGTTATCGTGACCTTCCTTATTATCCCGGCGGCCTCCTGGATCTACTTGGTGGCCGCGGTGGCCTCTGGTGCGGTCTTCCTCTGGATGGCAATCCGCCTCCACCAAGGGGTGAAGAAGGGCGCAAAGGTTAAACCCATGCGCCTCTTCATCTACTCCAATAACTATCTCTCAGTCCTCTTCATTGGACTGTCTATCGACGCTGTCGTGGGCTGGGAACCTATCGGGCGCATGCTGGGCTGGTCAGCCGCCCTCTTCTAACGAGGCGGCCTGCCAACCGGTACAGAAAACCCCCAACTATTTCTACCTAGCCCAGGGAGCTACTCCCTGGGCTAATCTTCTCTTACGCGTAGGACGATAGAGCCGGTGGTCTTGCGCTCTTGAAGGTCGCGGTGGGCTTGTGCGGCTTCGGCGAGGGGATACTCCGCGGAGACGCGGAAGTCGAGGTCGCCATCGATGACCGCCTGCACCACTGCCTGGGCGCGCATCTGGAACTCGCCTTCCTGGGAGGTCCAAGCGCCGAGTGAGGGGCGGGTGAGGAAGATGGAACCGTGCTTATTAAGCAGCTGCGGGTCCATCGGCGGGACGGGGCCCGACGCGGCGCCGAAAAGCGCGACCGTGCCGCGAGGGCGCACAACTTCTAGAGACTCATTGAAGGTGGCTTTGCCGACGCCGTCGTAAACCACGTCGACGCCGCGCCCGCCATTGTGTCGGCGCACCTGCTCGGCCAGGCCGCTGCTGTAGCGGAAGACGCAGTCTGCGCCCGCACCATAGGCCAACTCTTCCTTCTCATCCGTGGAGACCAGGGAATAGACGGTGGCGCCCAGGGACTTGGCCATCTGGGTGAGGATTAAGCCCACGCCGCCCGCACCGGCGGTAATGAGGCAGGATGCTCCTTCCCCTAGCTGGTAGACGCCGTGGGTGAGGTAGTGCGCCGTCATGCCCTGGAGGAGCATCGAACCGGCAACGGCAGAGGGAATTTCGTCGGGGACGGCCACCACGCGGTCGCGCGGCACACAGACCTGCTCGGCGTAGGAACCGAAGGCGTGATCCCAGGCCACCATCGTGCCCGGGGCAATCTCGCCCTGGGGGTCGTGCACCACGCGTCCGGTTCCTTCAAGGCCGATGATGAAGGGCACGGAGGCGTTGTAGATGCCTTCGCGGTAGTAGGTGTCGATGTAGTTGACACCGGCCACGGAGACGTCGACAAGCAGCTGCTCTTTCGTCGGCGTGGGGGAATCTACCTCGGCGTAGGTGAGGACCTCGGGTCCTCCGGTCGTGGTCACCTGAATAGCATGCATGGTGTCTAGGCTAAACGAAGCCGAGTCCTCCTCGCAGCAAAAAGCGCCGCCATCCTCACTTCCTGGTGAGAACGGCGGCGCTAGGAGTACCTGTTCTAGTGGCTTTGCTGGCTCCGGTGACTCTGCTTAGCCTTTGGCGGCGGGGACGGTCTCGTCACCGCGCTGGGCAGTGTTGGCAGTAGAGCCATCCTCGTTCTCGACGCGGCGCAAGCCATGCGCCCACAGCAGGGCGGTGAAGGCCGTGACCACTGAGGACATGCCTACGTGGAAAGGAACGGTCCAGCGCGGGATGTGGAGATAGAACTGGGTGACACCGATAGCCCATTGGATGACGATGCAGGCAATGAGCACCCAGCCGGCCTTCTTCGCCACCTTGGGAGCGCCGGTGCGGTGCAGGAGGAAGACCACGATGAGTGTCAGCGCTAAGTAGACGTACATGCAGACCGCGTGAATGATGGCCATGCCATAGGTGTCCACGCCGAGGCGGCCCTCCATGCCCACACCGGCATCACCGGAGTGGGTACCCGAGCCTGTCACAAAGGTGCCGGTTAGCAGAACGATGGACAGGGCTACAGTGGCCACCACCGCGAGGGTGCGCACTGCGGCGGGGAAGAGGCGAGTGGGAGTGCCGTCATCGGGCTCGTTAATGCGGGAGAAAAGCATGGCCGCGATCCATACCAGGACCATTGACGGAAGGAAGTGTATTGCCACACTCCACCAAGAAAGCTCCAGCACGACCGAGAGAGCGCCGATGAGTGCCTGCACGAAAACACCTGCGAGCCCTGCCCAGGCATAGACCTTGAGCTCCTTGCGGCGCTGCGCCTTGTGAACGACCACGATGCTGGCGATGGCCGCGGCTGCCACAACGAAGGTCAGCAGGCGGTTGCCGAACTCAATGGCCTGGTGGAGCATCGGGGCCGCGCCCTGGATGGGAACCAAGGAGCCAGGGTGGCAGTTAGGCCAGGTGACGCAACCAAGGCCGGAGCCGGTTACGCGCACGATGGAACCCGACACTGTAATGCCACCCTGGCAGACCAGGAGGATGAGCGCGACGATGCGCTGCGTCTTCACCGAGGGACCGGTGGACGGCGCAGCGGGCGCGGTGGAACGTTGAGGAGAGGAAATATTGGCGGTACTCACGGCTATTCAGCCTACCGCCCGGCCCCATCCGGGAACCAATATCGACGGGTGGGTCACACCATGCAAGGGAGAAGAATCACTTTTAGCCTTCGAAGCGGAACCAACGCACCGCAGCAAACGACGCCACCGCTGCCCACCCCACGAGGACAAGGAGCTCAATGCCCGGGAAGGAACCGTTGAGGGCGGTATCGAGACCAGCAGCCATGGCCACCGTGGGCACGAGGCTGAGTACCCCGTTATCGCCGAGGCCCTGGGAAAACATTGCCCATCCGACGGCACCGAGGAGGAGAAACCAAATTAGGTTGGCTACCGCCAGTACCACTTCAGAGCTGAAGGTTCCGCCCAGCAGCAGGCCTAAAGCTGTAAACGTGGCAACGCCTAACGCCAAGGTGAGCACGCCGATGGCAGCGCCCCCAACAGAAATTCGAAGGCCGAGAATAGCTGCGACGGTTCCGAGCACGAGGAGCTGCAGAACCACCATGGAGAGCACACCGAGAATCTTTCCCACCACGATGGCCCAGGCAGGAACGCCCGAAGCGCCGGTGCGTTTCAGAGCACCGTAGCGCCGATCGAAAGCCAGAGAAATAGCCTGGCCGGTAAAACCAGACGAGGTAGCGGCCACAGCGAGCACCATGGGGAAAACCTCATCCACACCATGCCCGGTAGTATCCTTCAGCTTCGCAGCACCGATCAGAATAGCGAGCGGAATAATGATGCTCAGCAACTGTTGCTCGCCGTGCCGCAGCATCAGCTTGGATTCGATAGCCCCTTGGGCACGCGCCATGGCCGCCACGCCGACGCGCTGCGGGTGCGGGCTAAAAGTGCCGGGTGCGAAGGTGCTCATGGAGCGTCTCCTTGATCAAAGAACGTGATGAAAGAATCGTGGTGGAAAGCAGCAGCGCTTCTAACTGCGCATCTCGCGGCCGGTGAGGTCCAAGAAGACTTCTTCGAGGTTGCGGTGCGACGTATGCAGGTTGCGGAGGACAACGTTTTGCGCGGCCAAACCCGTGGCGAGATCAGCGATAACGGCTGGACTGACCGTAGAGGTGAGCCGGTAGTGCAAGGGTCGAATGGCCTCGGCGGAGATCCCTTCCTCGCGCAAGGCCTCCAGGTCCACCGGGGTTGCGGTGTCAAAGTTCAGCTGCGGGATGTCGGTTGTCTCCGTTAGTGAAGCTGCGGTGCCGCTGGCGACGAGCCGACCGTGATCGATGATGACGACATGGTCGCTGAGCGCTTCCGCCTCGTCCATGAGATGAGTAGTCAAGATGACGGTGACGCCGTCGGCCCGCAAAGAGCGAATAAGGTCCCAGACGGCAAGACGCGATTGGGCATCCATGCCTGCGGTGGGCTCATCGAGGAAGACCAATTCGGGGCGCCCAATGATGGCCAGGGCGAGAGAGAGACGTTGTTGTTGCCCACCGGACAAACGTCGGTAGCTATTCTTTGCCACTCCGCGCAGCCCGAAGGTATCCAGAAGCCACTCCGGGTCCAAAGGATTTTCGTTATAGGAGGCGCTGAGTTCGAGCATCTCCTTGACCTTGATGCCGGAGTAGGAGCCCCCGCCCTGGAGCATGATGCCGATGCGGGAGCGCACTGCATCAGGGTTGCGTGCGGGGTCAAGGCCTAAGACTTCAATGTGGCCGGAAGTGGGCTTTTTGAAGCCTTCACACATCTCGATGGTGGTTGTCTTTCCTGCACCGTTAGGCCCCAGCAAACACAGGATCTCGCCATAATTGGCGCGGAAACTCAGCCCGTTAACTGCGTTGACGTCGCCATAGGTCTTAATGACGTTATCTAATACAAGAGCTGATGTAGTCACGGAGCCTTAGTCTAGGACACGGACGCCTGAGCGGCGCAATGCAACCCACCCCACAGCGGCGAGCGCGAGGAACGTCACCAAGGCAGCAAGGTAGATGACGAATACCGTCCCGGGAGGAAGCCCGAGCCCGCGGGGCAGGACGATAAAGCTCATCAACCCGGAATAGATCATGACGGCCATGCGGAAGAAGCGGCGGTTAGCCCACGCGGCGAGCGGCAGTACAGCCCACAGGATGTACCAGGGTTGGACAACGGGGAAAAACACCACGAGCACAAAGGTGGATACTCCCAGACCACCCACTGGATGGATTGCGCCGCGGTAGGTGGCAAACAGCATGCGGATCATGAAACCCCCGGCGATAATGACGCCCACGGTACGTGTGACGCTGAGGATGGCCTCGGTGTGATCACCCAAACCCAGCAGCATCCCCAGGGAGCCGGCGCCGACACCCACGGAGGTAGTCGCGGACAGCCAAGAACGGATCGTTGCTGCGCCGCCCTGACCAAAAATCCAGCCTATGTCGATCCCCGTGAT
Source organism: Corynebacterium sp. HMSC074E01 (assembly GCF_001808885.1). Lineage (NCBI taxonomy): Bacteria > Bacillati > Actinomycetota > Actinomycetes > Mycobacteriales > Corynebacteriaceae > Corynebacterium > Corynebacterium sp. HMSC074E01. The sequence continues at coordinate 93,977 of NZ_KV794854.1, read as the reverse complement.
GACAGTGACAGCGGCGATGGACGCTGCGAGCACCAGCAATTGGGTCACGCCAGCGCCAAGCACCGCCCGCACTGGTGGGATGCCGTGCTTGTCGACGCGACTGCGCGCCGCCGCCATGCCAACAAAACCTAGGCCAATGAAGCCGGTCACCTTGACCATGCCCGCGCAGGAAATAAGGACACCCGAGGCCAGAAACAAAGCCCATACGCGCCAGCAGGCGGAGTGCTTATCATTAACCGCTCGCAGGCCCAGCTCTACGCCGACGAGAGCCAACCCCAGCATGAAGGATTCATTGTGGATTCCGCCGACGAGGTGGAGGATGGTCAAGGGGTTAAGGATGCCCAGCCACAGCGCCGCTTCGGGGGATACGCGGCACCGGGTAGCAAGCCGTGCAATGGCCCAGCCGGCAGCGATGATGCCGAAAAGAGAAAACACGCGGTGCAGCACCACACCCCAGATGATGGAATCGTTAGTCAGCCAGCTTACGACAGCTGCCAAGCCTAAGGCCACAGGGCCATAGGGCGAAGGGGAGTTTGCCCAAATGAAGGGGACGGACCGGGCAAGGTCATTATCCGCGCCCAAAAGTTGCACGGGGCCCGCGGAATAGGGATCGAGCCCTTGAAGCACGATGGAGCCGTTGGCGAGATAAGAGTAGATGTCTTGGGTAAACAGCGGCGCGGTGACGAGCAAGGGGAGAACCCACCCCAACCACGTTCGCCACATCTGACTTTGGGTGACTACTCGCGGGGAGTGGCTAAACCGCGGATCTTCGCTAGGTGTCGAGCCTGTACTTGCGCTTGCCGAGTTCTTACGCAGGCGCAGCGGCGCCCCCACCAACGGGGCCATGCATACCCAGGCCGTCACCATGAATCCGACACCAATAAAGACAAGGGCGGATGCTGATTGCAGCATGCGCGTCATGAGCGAGCCAAAAGGCAATGACTCATAAGGATTCCCCACGACGGGCAGGGCACCGGCACCCAGGCCGCCGAGTGCAATTAATAACGCTCCAATGGTTCCGAGCCATCTCAGGCTAAAAAGTGTGCGCAGTTGGGCAATGGTGCGGCGGTGAACGTCGCCAAGCGCTGCGTGGTCCGCGCCTTCGGTGGAGTCGGGAAAATCCTGGTGGAGGAGCGCGGAGCGGGATCCCGGTACTCCCATGCGGGGGAGTTCATCGCGCACGCCCCAGATGACTCGGTGCAATCGCCCCGATTGGGTGTAGCCGCGCTCGATATTCATGCCTGTTTACCTTAGTCGCTCGTTGGTGAGAAGCGACTAGGTGTCCGCGACACGAATGAAAGAGTGGAAATCGGGAATGAATTAAGGAACACTAGTGTTGTCTAAAGGGAGAATGTTTCATTCAAGGAGGTGTACACCGTGACGAAGGAGTTGCCAAGGGAAACTCGCTCTACAGAGGGCGATACCCGCAGACACGTCATGCTGTTGCTTCTCAAGGATGGCCCGGTAACGGCGTCGTATTTGGGTGAACGTCTCGGTCTCTCTGCAGCCGGCATTCGTCGGCACTTAGACATTCTGGTGGAGGAAGGCCTCACCGAGGTGGTGCACCGCCGCCCGTCAGCCCGTCCTGGGCAGACGGCAGGCCGTGGTCGCCCCGCCAAGCATTTCCGCCTCACCGATCAGGGCCGCGCTCAATTCGGGCACGCCTATGATCAATTGGCGGCGGAAGCGCTCACTGCTTTGCGCGAAGCGGGTGGTCCGGAGGCGGTTCGCCACTTCGCTAAGGCCCGCTTCGAGCGTCTCGTGGAAGACGTGACACCTTTGGTAGAGGATGAAGAGTCTGTCCCAGAGGTAGCACGCCGCTTGGCTGAAGTGCTTGATGCACATGGCTATGCGGCCACGGTGACGTCGGTGGGCAACGGAGTACAGATTTGCCAGCACCATTGCCCGGTCGCCCACGTGGCCGCCGAGCACCCGGAGTTGTGTGAAGCTGAACAGGAAGTTTTCTCCGCATTATTAGGCAAACATGTGCAGCCCTTGGCCTCCATCGCGGATGGCCATGGAATCTGCACCACGAATATCCCCTTAACTCCCGTTCCACTATCTTCGGCGGAACGGGAGGAGAACTGATCGAACTAGAAAGGAGCGGGCTTTGACACAGGCACAACCAGCACCCGGGCTTGAGACCAAGATGAGCGATGACGAGATCATCTCCTCCATCGGTGGCTATGAGTACGGCTGGCGTGATTCCGACGAAGCCGGCCAGGCAGCACACCGCGGTTTGAGCGAGGATGTCGTCCGCGATATCTCGAAGAAGAAGAACGAGCCGGAATGGATGCTCGAGTCCCGCCTCAAGGCGCTGCGTGTATTCAACAAGAAGCCGGTTCCGACGTGGGGCCCGGATCTCTCCGGAATCGATTTCGACAATATTAAGTACTTTGTCCGCTCCACCGAGAAGCAGGCCCAGACCTGGGACGACCTGCCGGACGACATTAAAGAGACCTACGACAAGCTGGGTATTCCGGACGCCGAAAAGAAGCGTCTTGTCTCTGGCGTTGCCGCGCAGTATGAGTCCGAGGTGGTTTACCACAAGATCCGTGAGGACCTCGAGGCTCAGGGCGTTATCTTCGTTGATACCGACACCGCCGTGCGCGAATACCCGGAGATCCTTCAGGAGTACTTCGGCACTGTTATTCCGGCCGGTGACAACAAGTTCTCCGCGCTGAATAACGCGTGCTGGTCCGGCGGTTCCTTCGTGTACGTCCCGAAGGGCGTCCACGTAGATATTCCGCTGCAGGCCTACTTCCGTATTAACACCGAAAACATGGGCCAGTTCGAGCGCACCCTCATCATCGTGGAGGAGGGCGCCTACGTTCACTACATCGAGGGCTGCACCGCGCCGATCTACAACTCGGATTCGCTGCACACCGGTGTTATTGAGATCATCGTGAAGAAGGGTGGCCGCTGCCGCTACACCACCATTCAAAACTGGTCCACCAACGTCTACAACCTGGTGACCCAGCGCGCCAAGGTCGAAGAGGGCGGCACCATGGAATGGGTCGATGGCAACATCGGCTCCAAGGTGACCATGAAGTACCCGTCCTGCTGGTTGACCGGCGAGCACGCCAAGGGCGAGGTTCTCTCCCTGGCTTTCGCGGCGGACAACCAGGTACAGGACACTGGTTCCAAGATGGTCCACATGGCACCGAACACCTCCTCCAACATCGTCTCCAAGTCCGTGGCCCGCAACGGCGGCCGCGCGGCTTACCGTGGTTTGGTGCAGGTTAACGCCAACGCTGCCAACTCCACAGCCAACGTCGAGTGTGACGCCCTCCTGGTGGATAACAACTCGCGTTCGGATACCTACCCGTACAACGACATCCGCAATGATCACGTCACCTTGGGCCACGAGGCAACGGTCTCCCAGGTCTCTGAGGAGCAGCTGTTCTACCTCATGTCGCGAGGCATCGCTGAGGAAGAGGCCATGGCGATGATTGTGCGCGGCTTCGTCGAGCCGATTGCTAAGGAGCTCCCCATGGAATATGCGCTGGAGCTGAACCGTCTTATCGAGCTGCAGATGGAAGGATCGGTGGGCTAAGTGGTAGCTTCCAACGAATTTAATCCTGCTGACGTCACCAAGGGTGACCAGTTCACCTCATTCAATGTGGAGGATTTCCCGGTTCCGCACGGCCGCGACGAAGTCTGGCGCTTCATCGCGCTGCGCAACCTGCGTGGTCTGCACAACGGCGAGTTCGCACCGGCTACGGCGCAGAAGATCGACGTCGTGGCGCCGGAAGGCGTGACCTCCGAAACCGTTGCGCCTGACGACGATCGCCTAGGCACCGCTGGCGCTCCTGCCGACCGTGTTGCTGCACAGGCGTGGTCCTCGATGCCGGAGGCACAGGTCGTTACGGTCGACGCGGAAGCACGACTGGAGAAGCCGGTGGAGATTACCATCACCGGTGCTGGTGAGGGCGTGACTTCCTTTGGTGCAACCTCCATCCACGTGGGCCACCACGCAGAGGCCACCATCGTGCTTAAGTACGTTGGCTCCGGCACCCACGCGGACAATGTTGAGTTCGTGCTTGGCGACGGCTCCCAGGTCACCGTCGTCGTTGACGCTGACTGGGAAGACGATGCAGTGCACCTGTCCCACCAGATTGCAAAGGTGGGCCGGGACGCCGTACTGCGCCACAACACCGCCATCTTTGGCGGCGAGATTGTGCGCCTCGCTCCGCGCGTGGTTTTCGATGCTCCCGGCGGCGATGCCGAACTGCTCGGCGTCTACTTTGCTGATGCCGGCCAGTACTTTGAGAACCGCCTGCTGGTGGACCACGACGTGCCGAACTGCCGTTCCCGCGTGTTCTACAAGGGCGCTCTGCAGGGTGCAACGGCTGCGCAGAAGGCCGATGCCGGCTCCGCTTCCCGCACCCCGGAGGCCCGCACCTGCTGGGTCGGTGACGTGCTCATCCGCAAGAATGCGAACAACACGGACACCTATGAGACGAACAACAACCTGATCCTCACCGAGGGTGCGCGTGCTGACGCCATCCCGAACCTGGAGATCCAGACCGGTGAGATCGTCGGTGCTGGCCACGCCGCAACGGTGGGTCGCTTCGATGACCTCGAGCTGTTCTACCTCATGTCCCGCGGTATCCCTGCCGCCGAGGCACGCCGCCTCATCATCCGCGGCTTCTTCTCTGAAGTCATTTCCCGCATCCCGGTCGAGTCCCTGCGCGAGGATCTGGAATCCCGCGTCGTCGACGAGCTCGCCAAGATCAACGCTTAAAACTTTCCGAAAGCAGGTACCAACTCAATGTCTACCCTGGAAATCAAAAATCTCCACGCGCAGGTGCTCCCACACGAGGAGGACGGTGAGCCCACGCCGATCCTCAAGGGCGTGAACCTCACCATCAATTCCGGTGAGACCCACGCTGTCATGGGCCCCAACGGCTCCGGCAAGTCCACTCTGTCCTACGTTATCGCTGGCCACCCTAAGTATGAGGTGACCGAGGGCGAGGTGCTTCTCGACGGCGAGAACATCCTCGAGATGGAAGTCGATGAGCGCGCCCGCGCTGGTCTCTTCCTGGCTATGCAGTACCCGACTGAGGTGCCGGGCGTGAAGATGTCGCAGTTCATGCGCTCTGCCGTGACCGCTATTCGTGGCGAGGCCCCGAAGCTGCGCGAGTGGAACAAGGAGCTCACTGAGGCCCGCGAGAAGCTCTCCATCGACAAGTCCTTCGCTCATCGCTCCGTGAACGAGGGCTTCTCCGGTGGTGAGAAGAAGCGCCACGAGGTCATGCAGCTGGATATCCTCAAGCCGAAGTTCGCCGTCATGGACGAGACCGACTCCGGTCTGGACGTCGACGCCCTGCGCGTCGTCTCCGAAGGCATCAACAGCTACCAAGAGGAGACCAAGGGCGGCATCCTCCTCATCACGCACTACAAGCGCATCCTCAACTACGTTGTCCCGGACTTCGTTCACGTCTTCGCCGACGGACAGATCATCAAGACCGGCGGCGCCGAGCTGGCTGACCAGCTTGAGGCAGACGGCTACGAGCAGTTCCTTAAGTAGGCAGTAGCGCCGACCACGACCACACCACGACACGCTAGAGAAAAAGAACCGAGCACAAGGACCTATGCCTGAACTAGACGTTAATGCGATTCGGGAACAATTCCCTATCCTCTCGCGGACCGTGCGCGACGGTAAACCACTGGTGTACCTGGATTCGGGAGCGACCTCGCAACGTCCCCTGCCGGTATGGAAGGCCGAGGAGGAGTTCGTGCTCGGCACCAACGCGCCGGTGCACCGTGGCTCTTACCAGCTGGCGGAGGAAGCTGATGACGCCTATGAGTCCGCTCGCCAGGCCATCGCCGCCTTCGTCGGCGCTGATCGCGATGAGATTTCCTTCACTAAGAACGCCACGGAAGCGTTGAATGAAGTTGCCTATGTACTCAGTGACGAGCGCGCGGGCGAGCTTTATGTTGGTGAGGGCGATACCGTCGTGGTCACCGAGTTGGAGCACCACGCGAACTTGGTGCCGTGGCAAGAGCTGTGCCAGCGCACCGGTGCGACGCTGAAGTGGTACTCCATGACTGAGGACGGCCGCATTGATCTCGATTCGCTCGAGCTCGATGACTCCGTCAAGGTTGTGGCTTTTACCCACCAATCCAACGTGACCGGGGCTGTGGCGCCTGTCGCGGAGTTGGTACGCCGTGCCCGTGCCGTGGGCGCCATGGTGGTCCTCGACGCCTGTCAGTCCGTTCCGCACATGCCTGTGGATTTCCACGAACTCGACGTCGACTTCGCCGCGTTCTCTGGGCACAAGATGTGCGGCCCAACTGGCGTGGGCGTGCTCTACGGCAAGCAAGCGCTGCTGGCACAGCTGCCGCCTTTCCTCACTGGCGGTTCCATGATCGAGGTAGTCAAGATGGAAGGCTCGACGTTTGCCGAGCCACCGACCCGCTTCGAGGCCGGTACTCAGATGACCAGCCAGGTCGTGGGCCTAGGCGCAGCAGTGAAGTTCTTGAGCGAGGTGGGCATGGAGGCCATCCACGCTCATGAGCAAAAGCTCACTGCATTGGCCTTGGAGAAGCTTGCTGAGATCCCCGGCGTGCGCATCATCGGGCCAGAAAACACCGAGAATCGCGGGGGAGCGGTCTCCTTTATTGTGGATGGGATCCATCCGCATGACCTAGGCCAGGTTCTTGATTCTCATGGCGTGTCCATCCGCACCGGCCACCACTGTGCGTGGCCGCTGCACCGCGCGTGCAAGGCTAATTCGACCGCACGTGCTAGCTTTTACCTGTACAACACTGAGGACGAGGTCGACGCCCTCATAGAGGCGGTGCGGGCTGCCCGCACCTTCTTTGGAGTGAGCGAATGAACCTAGATTCCATGTACCAGGACGTCATCCTGGATCACTATAAGAACCCGAAGTTCTCTGGCCTCCGCGAAGGCCAGGCAGAGGTCCACCACGTCAACCCTTCCTGCGGTGACGAAATCACTCTCCGTGTCAAGCTTTCCGCTGATGGCACCACTGTTGAGGACGTGTCCTACGACGCCGAGGGCTGCTCCATCTCGCAGGCCTCAACCTCCGTCATGGCGGAGGAAATCGTGGGCATTCCGCTGGAGGAGGCTAACGCCAAGCTCGAGGAGTTTGATCGGATGGTGACTTCCCGCGGCGAAGTTGAGGGAGACGACCAGATCATCGGGGATGGCGTTGCCTTTGCTGGCGTAGCCAAGTTCCCCGCCCGTGTTAAATGCGCTCTCCTCGGCTGGAAGGCCTTCCAGGCCGCCACCGTGGAAGCGTTGAATGAATTGGAGAAGTAGATGGCTGATAACACTGAAACCACCGGTGGCAGCACCGATCCTTACCAGGACCAGAATGCCTCCTTCGATGGCGCTGCTGTCAAGCCTGAACAAACCGAAGAGCAGATTGCGAAGACCTTCGATATCACCGAGTACCTCCGTGATGTCATCGACCCGGAGCTCGGAATCAACATCGTTGATCTGGGCTTGGTCTATGACGTCTGGCTCGACGATATTGATGGCAAGAACACCTGCGTCATCAACATGACGCTGACCTCCCCGGCCTGCCCACTCACCGATGTCATCGGCGAGCAGATCGAGGATGTCATCGTGGGCAACAAGCTCGCCGAGGCAGTCCAGCTCAACTGGGTCTGGATGCCGCCGTGGGGCCCGAACATGATTACCGAAGAGGGCCGCGAGATGCTCCAGGCCCTCGGCTTCGCCGTTTAGTTTCGGCTGCAAGTCCCCATCACCGTCAGCCCGAGGCGCCTAAGGTCTTCACAACACGACCTTGGGAGCACTCGGGCTGGCGGTTTCTTTTTCCTTAATGTGCGGTGTTTTAAGTAGCTTTAAGGGCTTGAGAACGCACCGCTATGACGAAGCGGGTGAGGACGCCGGATCCAATGCCGAGGAGATGATGTCCACCGCTTCCTCCTTGGATGTGGCGGATTGAAGACGAGTACGGAAGTTATCCTTCATGATCGCCCGCGCCAGCTTGGAAAGCAGCTTGAGGTGCTGCTTGCCAGCATCCTCAGGCACAGCAATGAGGAAGACCAACGTCGTTGGCTCCTCGCCCTCTGCCCACGTAATCCCCTCGGGAAGACGAGCAAAGGCCAGAGTCGGCACTGTCACTCCCGCGGAACGAGCATGTGGGATAGCCACACCATGCCCCACACCGGTCGAATGCTTCGCTTCCCGCTCTAGGGCCGTAGTGATAACTGCGGAAGGATCAGAAAGCCGAGGGGAGACAAGCTGAACCAGCGATTCGATGGTTTCCTTGCGATTCGTGCCAAGGTCTTGGTCAAGGCTCACCGTGTCGGTAGAAAGCAAAGGTTCTTCCTGGACCGATGCTTCTGACACATCCTCCTTAGCTATGCCCGCTTCACCCCGTTCACCCGAGCTCTCATTCTTACTCTGGGCTTTTCTATTTTGGGTAAGTCCGATCAACAGAAGCATGACGGAAGCACAGACAACGACACCAATAAGCAGTGCGATGAAGAAGCCCACGACGTTGTCGACAGCCCCGAGCACAGCAACGATGGGGCCACCATGCATGACATGGTCCTTGACCCCGAATACACCTGCCAGGGCGCCTGCTACCGCACCACCGATGACGTTGGCCGGGATGACCTGCAGCGGGCGTGCCGCCGCAAGAGGGATAGCGCCTTCAGTGATGCCAAAGAACCCCATGAAGAGCGCGGCGATACCGGCGTCCTTCTCCGCCTTATTGAACCAAGCACGGCGTACGAGGGTCGCAACACCCCCCGCCAGGGGCGGTACAGCGATGGCGGTAGCCGCCATGCCCATCGGAGCCGCATTGCCGGCTGCAATCATGCCCCCGCCGAACAGGAAGGCAGTTTTATTAAAGGGACCGCCCATGTCGAAAGCGATCATCGCGCCAATGACGAGACCGAGGACAATGACAGAGGAGCCTTCCATCCCGGCGAGGTACTCGGTCATGGCTTCAAAGGCGCCGGCTACTGGCGCACCGACAAGGTAGATAAAGATGAGCCCCACAATGAGCGTGGTGAAGATCGGAATAACGATGATCGGCCAAATCGGGGCGATGTACTTATTAACGGGAATCTTTTTGATTCCCAAGGCTACGTAGCCTGACAGGATGCCTGTGACGATGCCTCCTAGGAAGCCCGCTCCAGCTTCAGAGCCGTAAAGCGAGCCGGTCGTGGCGATAAGGCCGGTGATGAGTCCTGGTGCCAAACCAGGACGGTCCGCAATGCCGACCGCGATATAACCGGAAAGGATCGGCACCATGAGAGAAAAGGCCAGACCACCAAGCTCATTCAGGGTGTTCCAGAAGGAGTCTTCGGGGATAGCCAGGCCCTCGGGCGTGGGTGTTCCTCCGATTGAGAGTGCTACCGCGATGAGGAGACCACCGGTGACCACGAACGGAATCATGTGGGAGACACCATTCATTAGCGCCTTGTAGAGAGTCTGACCCACCGCACGGAACCCCGTGGTACTGCTGGAGTTTTCATTATGCTGAGCTTCTTGCGGCTCTTCGCCCGAAGTCTTTTCTTCCCACTTCGCCGCTGACCGAGCGCGAGTGAGGAGTTCCTTTGGATGCTTAATCGCTTCATCGACACCAGTCGCTGCTAGGCGCTTTCCGCGAAAGCGGTCCTTTGCAATGACGGTGTCGGCACCGATCACGATGGCATCGGCTTCCTCGATGTCCTGAGAGCTAAAGGTGCCTTCGACGCCAATTGAACCATGTGTCTCAATCTTGATGCGGTAACCCAGTTCAGCGGCAGCAGCCTCCAGGTTCTCAGCGGCCATGTAGGTGTGGGCGATTCCGGTCGGACATGCGGTAATCGCGAGGATTAATGGAGATCTCGATGTGTCTGATGTGCTCATGACGCCAATCTAGTCACATCGAACTTCATGCATAAGTGAAACGCGCCGAACAGGAACCAGGTTTTCCAAGGTGCTCTTCACTCTGGATTCCCAGATACAAGCTGAAGCGTCATTGCCGCTGGTTCGGGATTAACTACCCTGGTTGCTAGACTGTTTCGACGTGATTGTGACCAATGATTTCGAGGTGCGCGTGGGCGCACGCACGCTTCTCGACGCCCCCGGCCAGCACCTCCGCGTGCAGCCGGGTGATCGCATCGGCCTAGTCGGGCGCAATGGCGCGGGCAAGACTACGACGATGCGCATCCTGGCAGGGGAGACCGAGCCCTATGGCGGCTCGGTGACCCGCTCAGGACCCATTGGTTACCTGCCGCAGGATTCTCGCGAGGGCAACATTGAGCAGACCGCGCGCGAGCGCGTGCTCTCTGCGCGCGGCTTGGATGAGATCAAGCGCCGCATGGCCAAGCAGCAAGAGCTCATGGAGACGGCCACGGATGATAAGTTCCGCGACAAGGCCATTCGTAAGTTTTCCCGCCTGGAGGAGGAATACCATACCTTAGGCGGCTATGAGGCGGACTCCGAATGCGCCCAGATTTGTGACAACCTGGGTTTGCCGCAGCGTGTGCTCGACCAGCAGCTCAAGACGCTGTCCGGCGGTCAGCGCCGCCGCGTGGAGCTGGCGCAGATTCTCTTCGCAGCTTCGGCTGGGTCAGGCAAGTCCCAGACCACGTTGCTTCTCGACGAGCCCACGAACCACCTCGACGCGGACTCGATTACCTGGCTGCGCGGCTTCCTGTCCAAGCACGAGGGTGGCCTCGTGATGATTTCGCACGACGTCGACCTGCTCGAGGCCGTGTGCAACAAGGTCTGGTTCCTCGATGCCGTGCGCGCTGAGGCCGACGTCTACAACATGGGCTTTAAGAAGTACCTTGATGCCCGCGCCACCGATGAGGCACGCCGCCGCCGCGAGCGCGCCAACGCGGAGAAGAAAGCCGCAGCCCTGCACAAGCAGGCCGCAAAGCTCGGTGCTAAGGCCACGAAGGCCGCGGCGGCAAAGCAGATGCTGCATCGCGCTGAGCGCATGATGAACGAGCTCGATGACGTGCGTGTGGCTGACAAGGTCGCCCGCATCAAGTTCCCGGAGCCGGCTCCCTGCGGTAAGACCCCGATGAACGCGAAGGGCTTGACGAAAATGTATGGCTCTCTCGAGGTCTTCGCGGGCGTGGACTTGGCTATTGACAAGGGCTCACGTGTCGTCGTGCTGGGCTATAACGGCGCGGGCAAGACGACCCTGCTGAAACTGCTGGCGGGCGTGGAGCGCACCGACGGTGAGGGCGGTATCGTCTCCGGCCATGGTTTGCGCATCGGCTACTTTGCCCAGGAGCACGACAACATCGACCCGGACAAAACGGTATGGGAAAACACCATCGAGGCCTGCCCGGATGCCGGCCAGCAGGACTTGCGTGGACTGCTGGGCGCCTTCATGTTCTCCGGAGACAAGTTGGAGCAACTCGCCGGCACGCTTTCCGGCGGTGAGAAAACCCGACTATCCTTGGCAACGCTGGTGTCCTCGCGCGCCAACGTGCTGCTTCTCGACGAGCCCACGAACAACCTCGACCCACAGTCCCGCGAGCAGGTGCTCGATGCCCTAGGTACCTACACCGGTGCCGTGGTCTTGGTTACCCACGACCCGGGTGCGGTCAAGGCTCTCAACCCGGAGCGCGTCATCATCATGCCCGACGGCGATGAGGACTTGTGGAACGACGAGTACATGGAAATCGTGGAGCTAGCCTAAGCCTACTTCCCAGATATAGCTCTATCTTGGTTCTACTTACTGCGCTAGACTCGGGCTCACAACCACACACCGCTCAAGACTCTTCTCTTGGGTTCTTCCGCTTCCAACGCACAGGGTCTAGAAGTGGTAAAACCCCATCGTGCCGCCGCTGGAGAGGAAGAGACCATGAGCACCGCCGCGACCCTAGATTCCGTCATCGAACCATTGCTCACCGGACTAGTGAGCAAGCGCCCCGAAGTACGCGTGGACTGGGCCTATACCGAATTGAAAGAGGGCATTGAGTCAGGCCAGTGGGACAGCCATCTCGGCCAGATTCGGGAGCGCCTCACCGGTTACCTGCGTACAGACAAAGTGTGGACCAAGGCCTTGTCCGCCCAGCTGCTCAATGTGCTCGCGGAGGCGGGCCACTTTCACTACGAGGACTACCTCACCTTCCGCGCGTGGTATGTCACAGAGGAGGACACTCGCGGCATTGTCAAAGACATCGGTCCTATCATGGCCGTTGGATATGGCGCCGACTACGTAGAAACCTGCGTCCGCAAGGGACTGATTCCGCCCGTCGAAGCGGCAGCAATCATCTCGTGTCGCCTTCGCGCCCCCGGAGGAGTGTGGCATGACGATGAGGGGGTGCGCTTAGCGCGCGCCGCCTGCACCACGGTTGCCAAGAGCACCTCCCCCCATATTCTGGAAATCTGGATCGAGCGGCTGAGCGATACCGTCCTCGCCCAAGGCGTACGCAACGGCAACCGAGCAGTGGTGGAAAACTTCACCCACTTCCTTAAGACCACGGGAAACTTGGTCCGCAGCGAACCTGAGAAGTGGGGAATTGATGACGAACGTGCGCAGCTGACCTTGCCGTTGATCGCAGAGCTCGAGGAGCAACTACGCAACGTCAGCGACTACCGGGAAGTAGTGCCATAGAAGCGCACCTTCGTTACCTCCGTCGTGAGAGCGCGCTGCCACGGGTATCGGTCTGGCGATGCCTGGACCGGTTCGCTGAGGAGCAGGAGAGTATCGGTTCCAGCTGGGCCACCGACCGTGATTTCACCTTCTCTTATCACAATCGCCGATTCGAAGGTACGGTCCGCGCGTTTGCTGCGAACAAGAGCCATCGGTACCTCAACGAAGACAGTGTTTCCGCGCCGCAAAACCGTGAGTTCGTTGGTGACATAGCTAGGTCGAATGCGTTCGGCAGCGATTAAGCCCCACACAAAGATTATGGCCCAGAGCGACAGGAGCAACGCTAGAATTCGCAGAACGCCCGCGGGCAGAAGAAGGTGCACAACGATCATTTCAACCACCAACACCGCGGTGAGAAACCCAAGCATTTGAAGCCTGCCCGGAGGGTGGGGAAGCGCCACCGCGCCCGTGGGGATCAACGTCTGGCCCCGCATCCAACGCCACAGGTCCAGGTAAAGTCCCACTTCATACTTGGCAAGGCGAAATCCAGGATGCTTCTTCACAAATCGCCAGACGTTAGCCACGTAAGCCTCCCACCAAAGCCTCGAGTGCTACACTTTGCGCACCTTTTGTCGGAGTGTCAGCCACGGTCAGCGGAGCGTTGCCCGGCCGGAGCGTTGGGTAGATTCCTCGCATCAAGCCCCGTGGAAGTATGGACTGCAGGTTGTCGACAATGCGCGAAACCCCACGATCTTGCGGAGACAGCGAGCCAAGCTCTCGCCACAAGGTTTCACCTTCACGGAGAGCTGCAAGGCAATCGTCGTCGGCGAGGTTCTGTCGAAGCTGCTCCCAGGTGGCGGATGTAGCTACTCCGGTAAGTGCCATGAGATCCCAGGAATCTAGTTCGAGTTGAAGCATTGCCGGATCCTCGATGACCTGGTTGAGGGAGTCCCGTATATCCTCTGGAGTCCCTTTGGGGGCTCGAGAAAGGGCGCGCAAGCGTTCTCGCTGCTGCTGCAACCGAGCAATTCGCTCATCCAGCATGCTAAACGAGCGCTCGACCGCATCGGGAGATGAGACATCAGCGATCGGGACGCCGGCGTCGATAAGCGCACGTGCACGCAGCACCGACGCCAAATCAGAAACAGAATAGTCGCGATAGTTCCCGCTGGTGCGGGCGGGTTCAGGGACTGCGCCCGTCTCGTGTAAATGTCGTACAGAACGAACTGAGCATCCAGCGACCGCGGCGACGTCCGATATCTTCATAGAACAAAGCTAAACCCTCACATAGTGTGAGGGTCAAGTGCTTGGTGAAATCTAATCCGAGTTACTGAGGCCTTAGTTTCGGAAACCGTGAACCGGCGCCGGGATGAAGCCACCGCGGTTGATGAAGGTGGAGTTGCCCACCTGGTTGACCGGGATGACCGGAGCGTAGCCCAGAAGGCCGCCGAAGTTGACCTCGTCGCCAGCCTTGGTGCCTGGGGCAGGAATGACGCGCACGGCGGTCGTCTTATGGTTCATCACGCCAATGGCGGCTTCGTCCGCAATCATGCCGGCGATGGTCTCGGCAGAGGTATCGCCCGGGATGGCGATCATGTCCAAGCCCACCGAGCAAATTGAGGTCATGGCCTCCAGCTTGTCGATGGAGATGACACCAGAGCGCACCGCGTCGATCATGCCCTTGTCCTCCGATACCGGGATGAAGGAACCAGAAAGACCGCCCACGCGGGAGCAGGCCATCATGCCGCCCTTCTTCACGGCGTCGTTAAGCAGGGCAAGCGCCGCCGTTGTGCCGTGGGTGCCCACCTGGTCGAGGCCCATGTGCTCCAGGATGTGCGCGACGGAGTCACCCAGTTCCGCGGTGGGAGCGAGGGAGAGGTCAATGATGCCGAAGGGCACACCGAGGCGCTCGGAGGCCATTTCACCCACGAGCTGACCAGCACGTGTGACCTTGAAGGCTGCCTTCTTGACTTCTTCGGCGACCTCATTGAGGGTGGCGCCCTCCAGGGATCCGAGCGCGCGATCGACCACGCCGGGTCCGGACACGCCCACAGATACGACGCAGTCCGGTTCTTCAATGCCGTGGAAGGCGCCGGCCATGAAGGGGTTATCGCCCACGGAGTTGGAGAAGATCACGAGCTTGGCGCAGCCGATAGCGCTGCGATCCTTGGTGAGCTCGGCAGCTTCCTTGATGATGCGTCCCATCTGCGCTGCGGCGTTCATGTTGATGCCGGCGCGCGAGGAAGCGATGTTCACCGAGGAGCACACCAGGTTCGTCTCTGCCAGGGCTTCCGGGATGGAACGGATTAGGGCCTTTTCAGCGGTGGTAGCGCCCTTTTCAACGAGCGCGGAGTAGCCACCGACGAAGTCAACACCGGTCGCTGCGGCAGCGCGATCCAGCGCGCGGGCAACGTCCACGGGGTTTCCCTCGACTCCGGCCACGATGAGCGCGATGGGGGTGACAGAGATGCGCTTGTTGACGATCGGAATACCGAGCTCGGCCTCGATTCCCTCGCATACCTCAACCAGGTGTGCGGCGCGGGATGTCACGAGGTCGTACACGGCCTCGGCGGTGGCTTCCATGGTGGGGCGTGTGCAGCCGAGCAGCGAAATGCCCATGGTGACGGTGCGGATGTCGAGACGGTACTTCTCAATCATCTCGATGGTGTCGAGAATGCTGGCGGTATTGAAGCGGTTAAGCATGACTGGTTATCGTCCCTAAATCTCGTTCATTGCGGTGAACAGTGCTTCCGACTGCACGCGAATGGATTGCTTGATGGACTCACCGACGGTGTTCATCCGCTCCTGGAGCTGCTGGATGCTGACCTCGTTCTCATCGAATTCGACGCGCAGGATCATGGTGAAGTACTCAGACATGAGCGTCTGAGATACATCAACGATATTGACGTTAAGTTCTGCGAGGGCGGTGGATACGGCGGAGATAATTCCGGTGTTATCAACACCGGTAACAGTCATGATGGCGATCATGACTAGATTGTAGCCTGTACGTTTTTCCAGCTGCTCTGGGGTCCTGCAGAGAGATCAGATAGCGCGTACGGTGGCGCACATGACTGATACGACAACAACTGCGCGCAAGAAGGTTCTGTACATCGGCGGCCATGGCAAGGTTGGGCTTTTGGCGGCGCCTAAGCTTGCCGACGCCAACCTCACCGTCCATTCCCTCATCCGCAACCCGGACCAGGTCTCTGATATTGAGGCCCTCGGTGCCACCGCAGTGGTGCGCGATCTCACCGAGCTTTCTGTGGAAGACTGGGCAGAGCTTTTGGCTGACTATGACGTCGTCGTGTGGGGCGCCGGAAACGGTGGCCGTGCTGGCGCGGAGGTGACCTGGGCGGTCGACCGTGATGCGGCGCTGGCATCGATTGCGGGTCTAGAAGAGCTTGCTGCCGAGGGTAAGAACACTCCGGCCTACATCATGATTTCCTACATGGGTGCCACGGAGAACACGACCAATCCTGCGGATGAGAAGTGGTACGCCTACGTGGAGTCCAAAAAGGCAGTGGACAACAAGCTCAATTCCACGGACCTTGACTACCTTATCCTTGGCCCGGCCGCCCTGACGGAGGAGCCTTCGCGCGGCATCACCGTACTAGATAAGGACGCAGAGCGCACCGGTAAACTGACTACCTCCCGGGAGCTTGTCGCTGAGGTGGTCACCGAGGTCGCTGGCCGCGAAAGCTTCCCAGACTCGCCGCTGGAGTTTATCGATGGTGAAGGCAGCGTGAAGGATATCTAAAATCGAGCGGATGCCGCCGCATCAAGCGCGGCGATGACTTGCTCTCTGCTCAATTGGTGGTGGAGGCTCGTATAACGAAGTGGCTTTGTGGACAGGTGGGCCGCGATATACCACCCTGTGGGGTGCTTGAACGTCGCTTGGCTTTGGAACCGTACCACGGCTACTCCCTGCTGCCGGAAGGAGCGGGGAGAAGTGTGGGACTCAAACTCATCGCTGATGATTTCTTGAGCTGTGCCGTCTGGAAGGAAAATGCGTACCTTCGCCTTGTAGTAGTACTCGGTGGGATCAGCGTGCGGCACGTGTCGACCTGTTTGCCAGATCTCGCTGAGCAACGCGGGATAATACTCGATCCATCCATTTTCCGACGCCGTCCGTAGGCGGCGAGCACCCCACGTAGAACTCCGAATTGCTCGAATGTTCCGACCGGCCGCCACGACGAGGACAAGGACGAATACTGCAACGGCCAATCCCTGCCATCCGGAACTAATAGACATATCTTCGCCGATAATGGCTGATAGTGCGATAGCAAGGCCCACCACCGCCGTGATGAGATTGATCCGTAGACTTCGCCATTCAGGTGCGGCCCCGCCGGGGAGTGGCCCAGCCGCTGCGATCGCGCGAGCGATGCTAGATGTGCTTGCTCTCAAGTTCGGGGCGGACACAGAACGACGAGTGCGGGGAATGAGCCTCTCGGAGTAGTGATGTTCCGGGAAGTCGAATGGAGCTAAAGCGTGGTCAGACATGCTTATCAGTTTCTACTAGGGCGGGCATTCTAGGCAGGGAGGTCCTGATCACTAGCCTCTTACCCAGTTCCGCTCTGCAAAAGACAGCGCTGCTTCAATGTTCTTTTGGCGCAGACCATTGTGCAGTTCTGGCTGCGGGTTGGCTGCATCTGCCCGGTACCCCACCACGCCCCATCCGTTGTTGTGGTTGAAATCGGCGGTCGCAACACGTGGCCCGTCGGCGAGCAGCCGGCCACGCAGCTTCAGCCAGTTCGGGTTTGCAGCAATGAATTCTTCGGTCATGCTTTTCGTCAAAGAACCGTCCGGCTGCAAGATCAGTATCGGGGCGGTGTAGTAATAGTCGGTGGTGTCGTTGTAGTCGACGTGGCGCCTGTAGATCAGCTCACCGATCAGCGCTGGCCGGTACTCAATCCATCCATTCGCCCACGCGGTGCGAAGCCTCGTCCTAGCTACCACGCGACCCCGCAGAATCAAGACTCCGATAATGATAAACACTAAGGCACTAGCCCCAGTGATAAGGCTGGCTATCGGAATTTTCCCAATCGTTCCCTCAGCTCCGGGAAACAGGACCGAAATTAAGAGCGCGTGAGCCACCGAGAAAAGTAGTGCCGAACCGCCAATGAAGGTGAGAATAAAGCCAACGACAATTGTGCCGACGTTGGATTGACCGATGGGAGCTCCGACGCTATCAATAGCCTCGCGGATGCCGCTGCGATCCGTGTCTGGGTTAGG
This sequence comes from Corynebacterium sp. HMSC074E01, assembly GCF_001808885.1. Taxonomy (NCBI): domain Bacteria; kingdom Bacillati; phylum Actinomycetota; class Actinomycetes; order Mycobacteriales; family Corynebacteriaceae; genus Corynebacterium; species Corynebacterium sp. HMSC074E01. The sequence continues at coordinate 76,191 of NZ_KV794854.1, read as the reverse complement.
CTGCTGGTCATGGTCCTTCAAGGCCTTAGGCGCGAGGGACTCTGCGCTAGTTGAAGGAAGCTTCAACGGAGTGCGGGGAAGCTGCATGGGCGAGTGAGTCATGGGTCACAGCTTAATGGTCCTCACTCCCATTTTTTCAGTGACCTTGGGCGGCTGGGGACTAGCCCCCAAAGGAAGGCACCTAAACTCAATCGGGGAGAGCTAGCGCACCCAACGTTGTTCAGCGAATTGGAGCACGGCATCAACTTGGCCGCTGGTAAGACCGCTGGATAGTTCCGCCTCCGAACTTGATCCATCAGCACGGTAAGCCGCGACGGTCCATCCATTATTGTGCGCGGTATCCACGGTGGCTAACCGGGAGCCCTCAGCGAGCGCGGCGCCCCGTGATCTCAGCCAGTTCGGATTGCCAGCGCGGAACTCACCGGACATTGCGTTCACTAGAGAGCCGTCTGGCTGCAGGATCATTAATGGCGCCGAGTAATAGAAATAGGTCCGCTTACGGTCATCGGGGCCCTCGGTTTCGCTGCGTAAGTACAGAAGCTCGCCAATAAGAGCGGGCCGGTATTCCACCCAGCCGTTGCGCCATGCAGTGCGCAAACGCCGCGCGTTTCCGACTTCCTTGAGAATATTCCGTAAACCAATAACGAAAAACATCAGGCTGACGAAACAAATAATGACTGGGATAAGCGCAAATATGCCTACGTCTGAGTAGCTGGTTCGAGGAACAACAGTGCCAACGAAGAACGAAAACGACATGGTGCACATAAGCAGCCCAACCATACCGATAAATGCCCAGACAGAGACGTTACCAAACGTGAGGCGCCCAGGCAGTGGCCCAGCCGCCTCGATGACCTCGCGGAACCCTGAACTATCTATTCGCGGGTTCGGCTGAGCATCGTGGGCGCGCTGTTCTTTCGGAGCAAGCCGGGGTGTGGCGTTTAGACTAATTCCACACTGCGTCCGCGGAAGCTGTAGGGGAGTATGGTCCATGGGCCACAGTGTAGCGTCAATCACACTCCGCCACCGAGTGCTAAACGCTTAGTGCTCGGCGCGGGAGCCGCGAATCGATTGCTCTACCAAGGAGAGCACCTGCTCTAGATTTTTTGTGTCTCCCAGCGCAAGGCGGTTGATAAAACCGTCCATGAAAGTCTCCAGATATGTCACGAGGGTATCGATGGAGACGTCATCGCGCAGACGACCCTTTTCGGCGTTGGACTCCAAGCGGGCGCGGACTGCCTTATCCAGAACTTCCTGTTCCTCGTGCCACCGAGCGGCGAAAGACGGATCGGTGCGCAGCATCGAGGTAACGGCCAGACGTGTGGCCAACCAGTCGTGGCGCTCAGGGTGCCGCAGCATTTCGCTCATAACCTCGACCAGACCGTTGTTTGCCACGACCTCGGCCTCGCGGGCCGCGTCTTCCCGGGCCAGGGCCAAAAAGAGAGACTCTTTATCGCCGAAGTGGTGAAAGATAGCCCCGCGCGATTTACCCGTGGCTTCTTCAAGGCGGCGGACTGTAGCACCGTCATAGCCGTGCTCTGCGAAGCATTTTCGTGCCCCAACCAGGATGTCGTTGCGGCGGCGATGAAGTTCGGAGTCGCTCATAATCGGCATGGCTGGAATCTCGCTCCTTAAAGCACAGCGGTGGATAGACAGGTGATGAAAGTACGTAGAGGTTAGGAAATAGAAAAGGCCAGCCAGCACTCGTTGTTGCTAGCTGGCCTTTTGCCTAGTTATGCGGGGCTATCCGTTGCCGGCGTCCCCGCATGGGGTGCAAGGCTGGTTTAGGCCTTGACCATCTGGCGCAGAACGAACTGCAGAATGCCGCCGTGGCGGTAGTAGTCGGCCTCACCAGGCGTATCGATGCGAACCTTGGCATCGAACTCAACGGCCTCGCCGGATTCCTTGGTGGCGGTCACGTGAACCGTCTTCGGAATGCCGCCCTCGTTAAGAGCCTCAATTCCCTCGATATCGAAGGTCTCGGTGCCGTCCAGGCCCAGGGACTCGTGGGACTCGCCCTCTGGGAACTGCAGCGGGATGACGCCCATACCAATGAGGTTCGAGCGGTGAATGCGCTCGAAGGACTCAGTGATGACAGCCTTCACGCCAAGCAGGTTGGTGCCCTTAGCAGCCCAGTCGCGGGAGGAACCGGTGCCGTACTCCTTGCCAGCAAGGACAACCAGCGGGATGTTGGCTGCCTTGTAGTTCTCGCAGGCGTCGAAGATGAAGGCCTGCGGTGCGCCCTCCTGGGTGAAGTCACGGGTGTAGCCACCGGCGACGTCGACCAGCTGGTTCTGGAGGCGGATGTTGGCGAAGGTACCGCGCATCATGACCTCGTGGTTACCGCGACGGGAACCCAGGGAGTTGTAGTCCTGGCGCTCCACACCGTTGGCATCCAGGTACTGAGCCGCCGGGGTACCCGGCTTGATGGAGGAAGCGGGGGAGATGTGGTCGGTGGTTACGGAGTCACCGAGCTTAGCCAGAACGCGAGCGCCCTTGATGTCCTGAACCGGTTCCGGCTCAGTCGGCATGCCGTCGAAGTACGGTGCCTTGCGGATGTAGGTGGAGTCCTCATTCCACTTGAAGGTCTCACCCTCCGGGACATCGAGGCTGCGCCATGCGTCATCGCCCTTGAACACGTCAGCGTAGTCTGCCTCGTAGAGCTCACGGGAGATGGCCTGCTGGATGGTGTCTTCGATCTCCTGCGGGGAAGGCCAGATGTCCTTCAGGAAGACATCGTTGCCATCCTGATCCTGGCCCAGCGGCTGGGTCTCGAAATCGAAGTCCATGGTGCCGGCAATAGCGTAGGCAATGACCATAATGGGGGATGCCAAGTAGTTCATCTTGACGTCCGGGGAGATGCGGCCCTCGAAGTTACGGTTACCGGACAGCACCGCGGTAGCAGCCAGATCATGCTCGTTGATGGCGTTGGAGATTTCCTCCGGTAGCGGGCCGGAGTTACCGATACAGGTGGTGCAGCCGAAGCCGGAGAGGTAGAAGCCAAGCGCCTCCAGATCCTTCCAGAGGTCTGCGCGCTGGAAGTAGCCGTCAACAACCTGGGAACCCGGGGCACAAATGGTCTTGACCCACGGCTTGGACTTCAGGCCCTTTTCGGCCGCCTTGCGGGCGATGAGGCCAGCGCCAACCATGACGGACGGGTTAGAGGTGTTGGTGCAGGAGGTGATGGAAGCGATAGCAACCATGCCGTGGTCCAAGGTGTACTCGCCACCGTTCGGGGAGGTGACGGTAACCGGGTTGGACTGGCGGCCGGAGCCGCCCTTGGCTGCGGACTCGCCTTCGCCTGCGCGGGACTTGTTCAGGCCACCGGTAACGTCGACGAGGGCATTCTCGTCGCCGCCCTCGGAGGTCATGCGCTTTGCCTCGATGGTGGACTCGTCTGCAACAACCTCGCCGGAAGCGTAGGTCGGCAGATCCTTACGGAACTGCTCCTTGGCCTCGGAGAGGAGGATGCGGTCCTGCGGGCGCTTCGGGCCGGCGATGGAGGGCTTAACAGTGGACAGGTCCAGCTCGAGGTACTCGGAGTACTCTGCCTCCGGAGCATCCTGCTCCAGCCACATGCCCTGTGCCTTGGCGTATGCCTCGACGCGGTCGATCTGCTCCTGCGGGCGGCCGGTGAGCTCGAGGTACTTGATGGTCTCCTCGTCGATCGGGAAGATCGCGGCAGTAGAACCGAACTCAGGAGACATGTTGCCGATGGTGGCGCGGTTGGCCAGCGGCACCGACTTCACACCATTGCCGTAGAACTCAACAAACTTCTGAACGACGCCGTGCTGACGCAGCATCTCGGTGATGGTCAGAACCACGTCGGTTGCGGTCACACCGGTCGGAATCTCGCCGGTGAGCTTGAAGCCCACGACGCGCGGGATCAGCATGGACACCGGCTGGCCCAGCATTGCAGCCTCGGCCTCGATGCCGCCGACGCCCCAGCCCAGGATACCCAGACCGTTCTCCATGGTGGTGTGGGAGTCGGTACCGATGCAGGTATCCGGGTAAGCAACACCATCGTTGTCGAAGACAACGCGGGAGAGGTACTCAATGTTGACCTGGTGGACGATACCGGTTCCCGGAGGAACAACGCGGAAGTTGGAGAAGTTCTCAGCACCCCAGCGCAGGAACTGGTAACGCTCCTGGTTGCGCTCGTACTCGATCTCAACGTTCTTCTCTAGAGCTTCGGTGGAGCCAAAGGCTTCGACGATGACGGAGTGATCAATAACCATCTCAGCCGGGTTGAGCGGGTTCACCTGGTCCGGCTTGCCGCCGAGGGCGGAGATAGCCTCACGCATGGTAGCCAGGTCCACCACGCAGGGGACACCGGTGAAGTCCTGCATAAGAACACGGGCCGGGGTGAACTGAATCTCGGTATCCGGCTCAGCGGACGGATCCCAATTCGCCAAAGCGTTGATGTGATCCTTGGTTACGTTCTTCCCGTCCTCGTAGCGCAGCTGGTTCTCAGCCAACACCTTGAGAGAGTAAGGAAGCTTCTCCAGGCCCTCGACTGCGTTGATGTCGAAGTAGTCATAAGACTTACCGTTGACCTCAAGAGTCTTCTTGGCACCGAAGGAGTTCAGGCTTTCAGTCATAAGGAGCTCCATTCCTTGCTTTTGCTTGTGGGTTATCGAACACTGGTCGAAGGTTCATCGAACTTGCCGGCATGCCCTAGCAACCAACTGGGGCCAGGAATTTCGACAGTCTCAGAACGCTAATGTTCCGTATCTATTGTAGATGTAAGAACCCTCGGTCGACACCAGCATAACAGTACGAGCGTTCTGTTTCCTACATTTCGGGGGTAGCGGCGAGTCGCCCACCTCGGCCACGCCGCACGGTTTAGGCTCAGTCGGGACCAACAGAAGGGGGACGCGCCCCCTCAAAGAAATGAGCGCGGCGACCTGTGGTGCCAAGCGGGGCAATCCAGGTTTCAACATGCATGTTGGCTAGAGATTAAGGAGAGGCGAATGATCCCTGCGGGCGTAGACGTTGATGACATCGCCGATCAGCTCTCGGCCGATGGCGTGGCATTCTCCAATCCGGAGCTAGCGCTTGACGACGACCTCCAAGCCCACATCGCAGCCTCCCTCCAGCCCAACCACGGCATTGCTGTCGTAGATGTTTTTCCGGAGAAGATTCCAGATCTCCGCGATCTGGCCACAACCCTTCAAGAACAAACGGGACTTGACACCGTAATTCTTCAGGCGCCGATGCGGGTGTCTGCTGTCAGTAATTCTTATGACCGGGCAGCCCTAGAAGCGGCCGAAGATTCGCTTCCCACTGGACTCGATCAGGTGACCCTGCTTAATGATTTTTATGCCGTTGCAGATCAGTTTTCCGTGCCGTGGTTGTTGATTTTGGCGGTTGTATTTGGCGTGGCGGCGATCGCCGGATGGGTGAGTTTCCGGACAGCCACAAAGAAGGCTGAACCAGTCGGACACTAGGCGCGAGAACGCCGCCGAACACGTGCCGCCCTGCAGTGCAGTGGAGTAGGGAAGTGGCGAAAATCAACCACTAAGCCTTGATTTTTTGGCGGGGGAGTGGTTGCCACTATGCCCGCGAGCGCCAGAGCTAGGAGCGCCATAGGAACCGAGGCAGGCGCCGGGCGGACATTTCCCCTCCTGCGGGAGGGCAAAATCTTCGGCCGGCGAGCGGCCGATCCCAGGGCCGAAGTTGGTGTAGTGAGGCAGGGCTCGCAGGCCAAAGGTCAAGGGAACATCGCGCGCAAATACCGCTTCCTTAAACACCCTCCGAATGGCATGCCTCTAGGGGGTTCAGCCCTAAGGAAAAGGGGCCCTAGGCAAGTCTCGGGACATGACCTAGGGGTTGTTACCCGACAGGTAGAACGGGCGAAGCTCGGTAGCAACGTGAGGAACATCACAATCACACCTTGGTAACAATATCATTGCAGGTTAGGTGCGTCTGTAATGACGTGTGGTCAAGCGTGGCTTATGTGAAAGATGGGGAAAGTGTGCGGGAAGGCGTGTCGGTGACGTATGGTTCACGTATCGACTCACGGGTTGACTATTGCTCCATACGTTCATGGACCAAGCCTTGACTCTCAACTGATTTGTCGCACGGGTATGTGGGGAAGCACGCCACGAGCGAAGGGAACTGTTGAGGTTCACCGCCTGGTGGATGACCGTCGCACCACGATGTTGATGCGCATAGCAGTACTGTTTGCTCGGCGCAGTCGGTATCAGTGTTCAAATTTTTTAGATATCGAAACACCTACCTCCCGAGTGGAAGAGGCTTCATACACTTCATACGCATGCCTTTATTGAGGGCTGCGTCGGCCTGGGTTCCATCGGTTTCCGGTTGGGTGCCAGCCCTGAGGGCTTGCGCATGCGCCACTATTGGCGCGAGGCGCGACCTCTCCATGAGCGCGGCGCCGAGCGAGGAGGAACCGACATAGGACTTATCGCCAGATTCAGGTGTGTGCCCCCTCATCGTCGGATCGCGCAGTCATATTTAAGCGCGCCCTACGCGGAGCAGAACGAGCCCCGTGAGTGTGCAGTCTGACTGGCTTTATAGAGCGGTCCGACTTGATGTTGGTGCACACACGAAACGCTACGCAGTATCGTGTTGCTTTGTGTCAGTGATGGTGCAGCCCAACTTATTCGACCTACATTGTCGTGAAGTCGGCAGTTATCATCTACGGCAACCCGCGTCGGCATACCCCGGTTAGTACCTGGCGCCAGCCTCTTCAGTTTTACTATTCCTTTGGGCGTAACCATCGTCGTAACATCCTGCGGGAAGTCCGAGCCAGCTATGTGTACCTTAACTACCGTTTTGCATGGCTGACTCGTTGCCTGTACCGCTCGATGTCGGGCATGCATGTCTGCATGACAGTTCCAATGAGGTAGGTGCCTAGGAGATAACTCTCGTGGCCACCACATCGTCTTTTGGCTTCCAGCGCTTCAAGGCAGCTTTTGCTGCCATTGCGACCACCGCCGCCTTGTCTACTGCTTCTTCGCTGACCCCTGCAGTGGCGGAGGAGCCTGAGCAGCTCAATATCGAGTCGCTGCTGTCCTCTGATAGTCCATCCATCGCTGATCTCGCCGGCGCCATCGCCCAGATTGAGGAACGTATCGCGCAAGCGGAAGCCGAAATCGGCATCCAGCGTGAAACCGTCAACCGGGCGCTCGTTGATCTCAATGACGCTCGCACCAAGGCAGCTCAGGCTCGCCAGGGAACCACGACGGCTCGCCAGGAGCTTGATAATGCCCAGGCAGACGTCGCCGATGCGCAGTCCAAGCTGGACGAGGTCTCACGCTCTGCCTATCGCCGAGCAAATACCTCTGATGCCGTTTCCCATGCGGCCGGCAAGGATGCTCGCTCGGATATGTTGGAGCGCCAGTCCTACCTCCGCTCGCAATCAGAGAAGCAACAGGCTGTTGTTAGCGATCTGGAAAAGGAGCGCACGGAGAAGGCCAACAAGGAGTCGCAGCTACGCAAGACCCAGCAGTTGGCTGAGGAGCGCGCAGACAAGGCGGCCGACGCCGAGTCCGCTGCACGCGAACAGCTCTCCGCTTCCGAAGCTTCAATTGAAGAATCTGCAGCCGAGCGTGAGGATCTTCTCTCTCAACTCTCATCTCTCCACAAGGCCCTTAATCAAGCTAGGGGTATTGACAAATCCGAAAAGTCAAGCCCAGACGCTGGAACTAACGTCAATGATGGAGCCTTGTCCTTACCGGAGAAGGCCGATACTCAGGACACAACTACGGCTCCAGCCGATGACTCCACAAAGTCGGCCCCAGAGTCCGATTCCGTCCCGGCCACCGGCCCTTCAGCCGCTGAAGCGAAGAACCCTACTTTGCAATCACAACGCTCTACGCCCTCCGTTTCTGCTGAAGACGTGGATGCGCTCTCGAGCGCTGCAAGCACTGTGGCTAACGATCCGAACGTGCAAGAATTGTCGTCGACAAGCACTGCAAGCTCCGCTGAGGGGGAGCCAACTTCAGGCGGCAGCGGAAGCTCCTTCGACCCGAGCGGGATCGATGCTGAGACCGTTGCATTGGGCATCGGCGCGGTAGGCACCGTAGCTTCCTTGGTCGCTGCTTCTCAGCCAGGCCACAACAACAGCTTGAGCCAGGACGAGATCGACGCTTTGGTCGAAGGCTCCTCGAAGCTTTTTGCCCTCCAAGGCGAAGGCACAAGCACCTCGGAGGCAAGCGATTCAGCTTCCGCAACTTCGGCTGAAGACGCTCTGGCGTCCGAGGTTTCCGGTGTGCTGGATCCGCTCGACACAACCGATACTGTCACGGATAAGGCTTCCGAGTCACTGGGTGATGCCTCTCGTGAGGCAAAGATCGAGACTGTCATTGAGCGTGCGACGTCTCAGGTTGGTGTTCCTTATGCGTGGGGCGGTGGCGATGCAAACGGTCCCACCCAGGGCATTCGTGACGGCGGCGTAGCGGATTCCCACGGTGACTACAACAAGGTCGGCTTTGATTGCTCGGGCCTGGTTCTCTATGCCTTTGCCGGAGTAGGCATTTCCCTGCCGCACTACACCGGCTACCAGTACCAGAAGGGGACCAAGATCGCACCGAGTGAGATGAAGCGTGGTGACCTAATCTTCTACGGCCCAAACGGCAACCAACACGTGGCGATCTACCTCGGCGATGGCACGATGGTTGAAGCCCCGCAGTCTGGTCAAAACGTCAGCATTACCCCTGTGCGCCAAGGCGGCATGGCTCCCTATGCCGTGCGACTGATCTAGCACAGCCCGTTGCTAGACTGGGCTGCATGACTGACACACTGCGTACTGCCCAGGGCAACGCCCACAGCACCGATTCGGTGCCCTCTTCATTCGACGCCCTCCTCGTTCTTTCTTTCGGTGGCCCGGAAGCAAACGAGGAGGTCGTCCCGTTTTTGGAGAACGTTACCCGTGGACGCGGCATTCCGCGCGAGCGTCTCGTAGAAGTAGGGGAGCACTACTTCCACTTCGGCGGTAAAAGCCCACTGAACGAATTGAACCGAGAGATTATTGACAACGTAGCCGCGGAGCTCGAGGCTCGCGGACATAATCTACCGGTCTACTTTGGCAACCGTAACTGGCATCCCTTCGGAACAGAAGCTGTCGAAAGGATGGCTGCCGACGGAGTGCGCAACGTGGCTGTCTTTGCCACCTCGGCGTGGGGCGGCTACAGCGCCTGCCGGCAATACAACGAAGACATCATCGCTTTGCGCAAGTACGTCGAGGACAAGAACTTGCCCACCATGACTTTCACAAAGCTTCGTCAGTTCTTCGATCACCCGAAGTTCGTTGAGGAAATGGCTGCCGCCGTCCGAGACGCTTACGCACAGGTCCCAGAAGACAAGCTGGCTAGCACCCGCATGCTGTTTACTGCTCACTCAGTTCCGACGGCGCACGATGCAGTAGGGGGTGCTGAGGGAGATAAGCACATTTACTCCCGCCAGGTAGCGGAAGCCTCCCGTCTCGTCGCCGAGGCAGCAGGGGTGAAGGACTATGACCTTGTATGGCAGTCACGGTCCGGCAACCCGGCTACTCCGTGGCTAGAGCCGGACATCGTCGACCATACGACGCTCATCCACCAGGAGGACGGTGTCGACAGTGTCGTCGTGTGTCCCATCGGATTCATCTCCGATCATATGGAGGTCATCTGGGACCTCGATTCAGAACTGAAGCAAGCCGCCGAAGAGATGGGTGTTAGCGTCTATCGCACCCGCACCGCGGGGCCAACCGCTCGTTTCGCCTCGCTCATCGTGGACCTCATCGATGAGCTCGAGCAGGGAACTGAGCCCGTTTCTCTCGGAGACGTCACTGTCCAAGGCTGCACCGTCGATGGTGCTCCCTGCGCTGAAGGGTGCTGCGATATTTGGTCGCTGCACAAGCCGCATTAACGCGCGAAATCCGTGAGCGCGTAGGCCACACCAGCCATTCGCGCTTGACGGATGTGGCGCCATAGGCGCAGCAGCTGTGGATCGAGACTGTGGTCCTGGATGCGGTCGGTCACCGTCTCGATGATGGCCGCGACGCGATCAGCGCGCGCAAAAAGTTTCGCCGCGCGCCCCGGTACTGCAGCGGGTAGGCCCGGAGTGTCATAGAAGTCACTGAGAGTTCCCACCGTCAACCGCGGATTGGGGAGAGCATCGCTGCGGTAGCCCAGAGCTTCGATGAGTGCTGCGGACTCATTTGTCGCGGCGCTCAATAGAGCATCAGCCTCGCCCGGACTTAGCCACGCAGGTGAGGGGAGCGCAGCAATTTCCTCAATTACCATCCACTGGGTGGCTCCGTTGGCATAAGAAGGCACCAATACTATATGACGGTCTCTAGCGTTGGTCCGCACCACGATAGCACCAGCCGGGTTTTTAGCCGCTGCACGCGCCGATTCCGAGCCCGCCGGTAGTGCTGGCGCCTCGCCCGGGCCGGAAAGGATGAGTCGCAGGAGTGGCTCACGTTCACCGTCCTCGATAATGGAGCCGGTTTCGCGTCGAAGAAGTGACATAACATCGAGGAAGGGTTCTCCGTTCGCTCCCTGCTGATCCCCGCCTAACTCGCGGAGGGCGTCAAGGAAATCATCGGTGGATTCGTGTCCCCAGAGCCACGCGCCAAGCCAGACGGCGACGTTTTGCACGGGGGACCAGACTTCGGCGCGCATATCCATGGCTGGACAGTGTAGACGATAGGGTAGACCGCTATGAGCTTGAATTCCCGGGACCCTTACGGTGGCGATATTTTCGCCGGACATGCACGCAACAAGAAATCCGAATACCCCGAGGTGCCCGCAGAACCTGGGCTGGTCGTCGAGGTTCGGGGAGACGATTTCGTGGGGGCGGTGATGGGCGTTGACAAGACCGCGTGGGGGCCAGTCGTGCGCCTCGAAGATCGTCACGGTGCCGAGAGAGTATTCAAACTCGTCAAGGGCGGCTTCCTTTTGGAGGGGCAGCCTGTGACGCTGACGAGATACGTCGAGAAGCAGGCGCCCAGAAAGTCGAATTCTGGATCGCGCCGCGTTGAGAACCTCGAGGCGAAAGTAGCCGCGCCATCGCGCATTTGGGTCGAAGGTATCCATGATGCGGCGATCGTGGAGAAGGTCTGGGGGCACGACCTGCGAGTAGAGGGCGTGGTGGTCGAATACCTTGAGGGTCTGGACAACCTCGAGGAACGCCTCGCTGAATTCCAGCCCGGGCCTGGGCGCCGAGTGGGAGTCCTAGCGGATCACCTCGTAGAAGGATCGAAGGAAACGCGGTTGACGCAAACGGTAGGCGAGCACGTGCTCGTGACCGGACATCCTTTCATTGATATCTGGGCAGCCGTCAAACCCGAGCGCCTAGGGCTGCGCGCCTGGCCTGAAGTTCCCTATGGGGAGGACTGGAAGACTGGTATCTGCCGGCGAACGGGCTGGTCCGATCCCAAGGAAGGCTGGAGCCGTGTTTATAATGCCGTAAATTCCTTCCGGGATCTCGATTCCACACTCATCGGCGCTGTAGAACGCCTCGTAGACTTCGTCACGACGCCGCAGCTGCGCAAAGAAGATCTCCTTTAGTTCGAGTTTGCGCGGTCGATGAGATTCACCGCGAGCTGGCATCCGGCGGTTTCCGCTGCCCAGCCTGCCGCCTGTAGGCGCTGGGACATAGCCTGTTTGGAGATACCCAATTCCTCGGCGGCCTCGTTCTGGTTCAACCCTCCGCGCACCAGGGATGTAGCCTCGCGGCCCTCCATCGTGCGCTTATTGAGTACGAAGCCGAGGAGAGCAAAGGCCGCTGCAATATCCTGCGCTTCCTGTGCCCGCCCGCGCTGATCAACCTTGGCGTAGACATGCCCCGCGCGTGCCGATCCCTTCACAGCAGCGGTAGCGACGGCGCGCGTCTCGGCATCTCCCGCGCCCTCGCCCGGGACAACACCGATACCGATGGCCCAGTCACCGTCTGCAAGAAGCGCCATGACGACATCGCAGACCGCGGAAGAGGAGTAGGCAACGGCGCAAATATCTTCGACGCCAAGGACCTCGAATTCACCGATGCCTTCTAGTGTGGAAAGCGCAGCAGCGGAGCGTTGGACCAAATCGGCGCGGCGTACCGAGCGGCCGCGGTAGCGGGCATGGACTGCTAGCACGTTGAGAGACTCCTTCCAGCGAGAAACTACGTTTAGTCTACCCCTTGCGCTTGACCGGTCGCTGCATGCCGGGCTCGAGCGGCAAGCGCGTGTCTAGAATGAGTCCGCCGATTCCGAGTGCAGCGGCGAGGACAAAGCCGATGACCGTGTAGGGGCTTGCCCTACCGGTGAGTGCGTCCCCAAAGAAGACACCGATGGCGGTGGTTGGAATTGAACCGATGAGAGTGGCGATGGAAAACTGCAGGACCGAAATTGGGGTGAGCGCCGCGACATAGTTTAATAAGGAAAAAGGAACTCCCGCGACCATTCGCAGAGAGGCCACGGCCAACCAACCACGGCGGTCAAGGCGCGCGTTGATGGCATAGACCGCCGGGTGTGTGAGGTGCGGGCGAATCCATTCACCAAGCAAGCTGCGGACTATAAGCAGGGAAACAGTGGCTGAGATGGTCAGTGCGACGAGGGAGATGACCAACCCAAGCCACGGACCAAAGAGGAGTCCCGCGGCTAAAGTCCACACCGTACGGGGGATGGGAAACTGCGTGAAGACGATGTAGGCGCCGGTAAAAGCGATGAGAAACCATGGCCCGAGGTGCTGCGACCAAGATCGGAGGGCGGCGAGCGAGGGGACGTCGACAAGCACGGCAAGAAGCACCAGCGCCGTGCCGGTGAGGATTACTGCCACCCAACGCTTCCACGTCCAGCGGCTGCAGCTTAGCCAGGCCGAGCGCGCCAAAGACGTACAAAAGTCACCGACGCTGTGCACCCAACCAGTTTTCATAGGGCTACAAGCTTAATGCGAGAGTGCTCAAAAACCTCATTGAGTCCAAGCATGTCCTCGAGTCGAGGTGTCTGGGTAGGAACTGGGAGTAGTGCGCCAACTTGCTGGCAAGCCCCAATTCAATGCAAGATTCTAGGCTTCCACGGAGGATACTTATCAGCAGTGCGCATCCGCATAGCCCTTGAGGCCTACCCCCTTGTTTACCGTTGGCTAGTTCTTTTGCCACCTTTTTAGTTTGAATGAAATTCGTGCGGAGCGATTTCTTATTTCACCATCTTTCTATCGTGTCAGCCCTGACACCCGCAGTTTCTGGAGTGTAACCATGGACTTTCTTCATAACCTCACGTCCTACATGGACGCAGCTACCTTGCTCGAGGCTTTTGGGCCGTGGGTCATAGGCGGTATCGCCCTTGTCGTGTTCATTGAGTCAGGAGTGCTCTTTCCGTTCCTTCCGGGAGATTCACTCCTAGTGACCGCTGCGATTTTGCGCGATGAGCTTCATGTCTCGCTGTGGCTGCTCATCACGGTGGGCATGGTGGCTGCCATTGCTGGTGATCAAGTGGGCTATTGGATTGGGCACCGCTTTGGGCGTGGCTTGTTTAAACAGGATGCACGGCTTCTCAAGCTGGAGTACCTCATCACCGCGGAAAACTTCTTCCGCAAGCATGGCCCGCTGGCATTGGTGCTGGGACGCTTCGTGCCCATCGTGCGCACCTTTATCCCGGTGGCCGCTGGTACGGCCGAAATGCCCTATAAGAAGTTCATCGGATGGAACGTCAGCGGGGCAGTGGCTTGGGTGCTCTCCATGAACCTAGTCGGCGTCTTCTTGGGAAATATTCCAGGCATTGCCGATTCGATTGAGAAGATCATGCTTCTTATCATCGCGCTGTCTGTGGCGCCCATCCTGATCAAGGGTGTGCACAGCTATGTCGTGTCGAAGAAGAAGTCCACAGTTGTGGTGGAGAAGGAACCAACTGCCGAGGCAACCACTAAGGCGCGAGCATAAGGGGGCGCGGGTATAAGAAAGCCCCGTGCTTCACATCATCATCTTCGACGGTGTGAAGCACGGGGCTTCGTTCCGTGCCCGAGGGGGGACTTGAACCCCCACGTCCGTTAATAGGACACTAGCACCTCAAGCTAGCGCGTCTGCCATTCCGCCACCCGGGCTGGGTGTTTGTTCAGCCTCTCGGCTGGGCACTCGCATACTGTATCCCGAATTGGCACAACTACACAAATCAGCACCTCAGGCGATCTTTTTAGACTCATAAAGAGTGCTGAAAACACAACGATGAAACTCGCTGGCCCCTGCTGACTTCCCGCTGCCACTGTCTAGTACAGAAGGCCATTCGCCGGCATGGGTTTTAGCTTTCCGGTACAAATGATCCTATGACTAAGAACACTTCAAATTCCGTTGAGAGCTACGCCACCGATCCCCGTTTCCCGGGCCCTGACCCTTATGCACCGCTGGGAGATGTCCCCGCGTTTACCGTCACGTCCTCCGATATCGAGGGGGGAGCGGAAATCGCAGAGCGCTTCCGCGCTCCTGAGAACATCTCACCACAACTCTCGTGGTCGGATGTACCAGAGGGAACCAAGTCCTTCGCTGTCACATGTTTCGACCCGGATGCTCCAACGGGTTCCGGTTTCTGGCACTGGGCTGCGTTCAATATTCCCGCTGACGTACGTGAGCTTCCTACGGGAGCAGGCTCTGCGGAGGACCTTGGGCATGAAGGTGTCATCAGCTTGCGCGGAGACTCCGGCCAGCGCGTTTATTACGGGCCCCAGCCGCCAGCAGGTCATGCTCCGCACCGCTACCTCTTTGCGGTCCACGCCGTCGACGTTGAGCGCTTAGACATCGACCCGGACGCAACGCCGACAGTCCTTGGATTTAACCTTTTCTTCCACTCGCTCGGCCGAGCGATTACGTGGGGCTGGTACGAGGCCCACTAATACGGCCCATTAAACTCGGCACAATGACTAGGAATTCGGATACCAACCCCACCACCGACGGAGTAGATATCCCCGCCGCCCTGCGCGTGGGCGGTGCTTTCATGTTGCTGGCCGCCGTGTTAGCACTATTCGGGCTCGCATCGATTTTCACTGACGGCTGGGGCGCCACCTTTGAATGGACATGGCGACGCCTCGCCATCGTTGGTGCGGCGCTGCTCGTCGGCGCATTCAGCACCCAACGCCGCGACCAGCGCGGCAGCCGCGAGCAAATCATCGCGCTAGTCCTAGCGCTGGTACTCATCATCGCAAGCCGCGCACTGCCCAGTACTGTCCTCACCACGATGGGGCAGTACGTGGTCTTCCTCTATGCCGTGGCTGCAGGACTGTGCGCGGTCATTATCCGCCGTACACTGCGTTAGGCAAAACGCTTGAAGCGCGGAAACCGATCCGCGCTTCTTTTCTTCGACGAAGCTGAGTCCCTCGAAAGACTCTACGGGGACTTAGTCAATCCATTCCAGACCGGAGCCAACGGCCTCCGAAATAGTGCTGAGGCCGTGCGCGTGAATCTGCTGGGCAATGCCGCGGTGGATATCGCGAATCCAATCCGGTCCACCGTAAATCAGTCCGGTGTAGCCCTGCAGCAGCGAGGCGCCGGCAGTGATACGCTCCCACGCCTGCTCCGGCGTGGAAATTCCGCCCGCCGAAACCAGCACAAGTTTCTCGCCCACGCGGGCGTGAAGGCGCTTAAGCACCTCCAGCGAACGCTCAGCCACCGGGGGACCCGATACGCCACCCGCGCCCATGGCCGCGACCTCGTTGGCCGGGGTACTCAATCCCTCACGGGAAATAGTGGTGTTGGTAGCCACGATTCCAGCCAAGCCCACCTCCACGGCCATATCCGCCACGGCATCAATATCTTCATCGCTGAGATCGGGAGCAATCTTGACCAAGACCGGCGAGGATGTCGATTCCACCACGGCCTCCATGATGGGGCGGAGGGACTCCACTGCCTGTAGGTCACGCAAACCTGGAGTGTTTGGGGAGGACACATTGACCACGACATAATCGGCCAGATCCCCCAGCACAGAGGCGCACTGACGGTAGTCATCCACCGCATGCTCGGCGTCGGTGACCTTGTTCTTGCCAATGTTGATGCCGACGACATCGTTGTAGCGGCGCTTGCGTAGATTACGCGCAGCAGCCAGAGCACCCTCATTGTTAAAGCCCATGCGGTTCAGGATTGCCTTGTCCACCTTGAGCCGGAACAGTCGGGGAGCAGGGTTTCCGGGCTGCGCCTTCGGGGTGATGGTGCCCAGCTCGGCATAACCGAAGCCAACGGGGGTCCAGACATCAGCAGCCGCCGCGTTCTTGTCGAAGCCGGCCGCTAACCCTAGCGGACGGGGGAAGCGCACCCCAAAGACTTCCTGCTCCAATACCGGATCATTAACCGGAACTACCTTTCCCAGCGCGCGATTCAGCGGGCCGCCGGCTTGGAAGATGGCCAGCCCACCGTTGATGATTCCGTGGATACGCTCCGGGTCGAGTTTAAACATTCCCTTCAACGCTGCTTGGTAGGCAGCATGACGGGCGCGGTCAAGAGCGGAGTACTGCATGAAGTGTCCTTAGCTGAGGTTGTGGATGAAGTCATTGAAAGCGGAAGCTAGCGCGGTGATGCGTCGAGTTCCGGATCGCTGATGAACTGGAGGCCCTCACCGGATGCGGAGGCGGTGACGAGGGTGCCGTCGCCAAGCACAGCAAGAGTGCGTGCATCAGCCACAGTGTCCATGGTGCCAACGTTTTCTGGGACGCCCGCAGAAACGGTATAGGCCTCGAGGAGATTGTTATCGGTGGTGGTTACCCATGCCAGCTTCCGGCCAGCATCCCACGCCACGCCCCATGGAGTGCCGTCGGTGTTGCCGTACTGGTGCAGGCGAATAACGTCGCTGGCGGTGTAGATAGCCACGCGTTTGCCCACGGTGTCCGATGCCACGACTACGGCCCCTTCGCCGCCGGCGATCTGGCCTACGCCCTGGCCTACGCGCAGACGCCCGCCCGCACGGTCCTTTTCCCAATCGAGAGATTGAATGGTCGAGTCCTCCCTTAAGACGCGGACGATCCCGTCCGCACCATCAGAAACGGGAACGGAAATGAGCTGATCCGAACCGGCCTCCACGGTGATGCCGGTGCTGCGATCCCCGTCGCGGTACACACCGATGGTTGTTGAGTCCTTCGAACCAACGAATACTTCACCGCTGGAAGCCTCCGCGGCCACCGTTACTGGTTGCTCCTCATCCACTGCCAATTCCTGAGGGGAATCCGGCTGAGACGGATTAATAAGCAAGACTTTATCCCCACAGGCGAGGAGGAAATGCTTGTCAGAAGCGGTGAGGTCGCCGCACTTCTGATCGACGGAAATCTCCGTGGCTTTTTCTTCCTCAAAGTCCGCGGCCAAACCTACAGCGAGGGAGTCCTCGGTGCGCACGGCGAGAGTATCACCCACCGCCGCGAGGTCAGTCACGGCAGCGTATGGCACAACGGTGCCCACTGGCTTCGATGATTCTGGGGAAGAAGCAGGTTCGGCCTTGCCATAGACTGCCGAGTTGGGGTCTCCGCCAACCCCTTCCGTGGGATTGCAGGCGGCAAGAGCGCATGTGCTGACAAGAAGGGCAGAAGAAAGCAGGACTCGACGCATTTTCACGATCCCTCATCCTAGCAGTCAGCGTGGTGGAAACCGGAAGCCATGGACCGCGCTAGTAGGCTGTCGCGGGTGACTACAACAGCTACAACTGAAGCCATGACATGGGTACAGGTCATCGTTTTGTCTCTTGTCCAAGGCCTCACCGAATTCCTGCCCGTGAGCTCTTCGGGGCACTTACGCATCGTCTCCACGCTCTTTTGGGGGCAGGACGCCGGCGCCTCCTTTACTGCCGTCATTCAGCTCGGCACTGAGCTGGCAGTGATTGTGTACTTCGCGGGAATGATCTGGCAGATCCTCAAAGGGTGGTTCGTAGGTCTCGTGCACAAGGAGCAGCGTGGCCAGGACTACCGCATGGGGTGGATGGTCATCGTCGGCTCAATCCCGATTGGCATCCTAGGCGTCCTGGGCAAGGACCTGATCAGGGATAACTTGCGCAACCTGTGGATTACAGCGTCCATGCTCGTGCTGTTCTCCTTTGTCTTCATCATCGCCGAGAGGGTGGGTAAAAAGGAGCGCAGCTTCGAGGAACTGACGATGCGCGATGCCATCGTCATGGGCCTGTGCCAGTGCTTGGCCCTCATCCCAGGTGTCTCACGCTCAGGAGGCACGATTTCGGGTGGCCTCTTTTTGGGCTTGGATCGCGAGGTAGCGACGCGCTTTAGCTTCCTCCTGGCCATTCCTGCGGTTATGGCTTCAGGCCTGTTTTCGCTTGGCGACGCCTTCGGCCCCACCGTGGGGCAGTCTGCTACCGGCGCCCAACTGCTCGTCGGCACGCTCATAGCGTTCGTCGTCGGCTATGCGTCTATCGCGTGGCTGCTGAAGTTCGTGGGTAGCCATTCCTTCGAGTGGTTTGCGGCCTACCGCATCCCTGTCGGGCTCCTCGTCATGCTCTTGCTGGGCCTCGGCGTGCTCGCCCCTTAATAGCCGGGCATGAGCCAGTTGCGGAGTCAGTACGCGTTAGGATGGTGCCCATGCAATCTTGGCCTGTCCCGCACATCGATTCCGTCCCTGGCGCCCCGACGCCGCTTCACCTCTATGATTCCGCTGATGAAGCGGTAAAGAAACTCGACATCAGTGGGGAGACTGCCACCATGTACGTCTGTGGCATCACCCCATATGATTCGACCCACCTGGGCCACGCTGCGACCTATCTCACCTTTGATCTGATTTACCGCCAGTTGCTAGACAACGGCTACAAGGTGAATTACGCCCAGAACATCACCGATGTGGATGATCCGCTCTTCGAGCGCGCCGAGCGCGATGGTGTGGATTGGCGCGAGTTGGGCACCTCCCAAATCAATCTTTTTCGCTCGGACATGGAACTGCTCTCCGTGTTCCCTCCGCAGCACTTCGTTGGGGCGATGGAAGCCATCGATGAGATCACGGAGATGGTGCAGGCGCTTCTCGACGCAGGTGCGGCCTACATCGTCGATGATCCGGAGTACCCGGATATTTATGCCTCCATTGAGGCCACGAAGAACTTTGGATACGAGTCCAACTACTCCCGCGAACAGATGGAGACCTTCTTTGCCGAGCGCGGTGGCGACCCTGATCGTCCCGGCAAGCGCGATCCGCTTGACGCTCTGATTTGGCGCGCGCACCGTGAAGGCGAACCGGCCTGGGATTCGCCTTTTGGTCCAGGCCGCCCTGGATGGCACATTGAGTGCTCCGCCATCGCAACCAACCGGCTTGGCTCCAGCTTCGATATTCAAGGCGGCGGTTCGGACCTGAAATTCCCGCACCACGAATTCTCCGCAGCGCATGCGGAAGCAGCGCTCGGCGTAGAGCGCATGGCGCAGTCCTATGTACACACCGGCATGATCGGCTTGGACGGAACCAAGATGTCCAAGTCTTTGGGCAACCTCGTGTTCGTCCACAAGCTCGTGGAGGCGGGCGTCGATCCCTCAGCGATTCGCTTGGGCGTCTTCGCCGGCCACTACCGTGCCGACCGTGACTGGTCAGATGACGTTTTGCGCACTGCGCAGGAGCGACTCCAGCGATGGCGCGAAGCTTTAAGCCATCCGGGCACGGTGGAGGAAGTCAAGGAGGTCATTCAGCACCTGCGGTTGGCGTTGGCTGATGATCTCGATACTCCGCGCGCCATTGCGGTTCTCGATGAATGGGCGAAGAAGGCTCCAGAATCCGGGGAAGCAACAGAAGAGGCATCCGATTTGCTGCGCACCGCAGTTAATTCCTTGCTGGGCGTGCGCCTCTAGGTAACTTCAGGCATGATTTAGCTCATGACGATTCGTGCAGAATTCCAGCCCACCGTTGATGAGTTCATGTCCAACCTACAGTCCTTCGCTACCGGGGATTACCTCAAGGAAGAAGAAAGGGAATTCTGGGAGGCCCCGTTTGATGCCGCGGTACTCCCACGCCTTCGCACTGTCTTGGAGTCCTTCCTCGACGATATGGATAAGCTGCCGGATGACCCTGAAGGGTCACTCCTGAGCGCCGCGGTACGCCCCACCGTGGACAAGCTCGCGGCCTTCAACCAAGAAAACGCAGATGCAGTGCTGGAACCTGAAGAGAAGGAAGAGCTCACGGAGCTTATTCACTCCGCCTCTGCGGCAACCGGTGCGGACGATGAGGCGCTCGCGCAGATTCCGGAGCTGGACTTCTAATTGACTGACCACGCAAATTCCGCTTTCACTACCCGTCCAGCAGCAATCTTCTGGGATATGGACGGCACACTGACCAACTCCGAGCCCCTGTGGGAAGAGGCCACTTTTTATCTCTCTGAAACACTAGGGCGCCGCTTAACACCCACGGAGCGCTTAGCCACGGTTGGCGCTACCTTCGAAGACACACTCAGCATCTGTGCGCACAAAGCAGGAGTTACGCTTCAGCCAGGAGATAACGAACGCTACCGTGCGCTCATGTTCGATTACGTCAGGTCCCTTTTTGCCCAACACCTGGAGATTTTCCCGGGGATTCCCGAGCTGCTCGACGAACTCAAGGGCCTGGGAATGCCGATGATCGTGACCACAAACACGGAACGATATGTGGCTGATTCCGCAATTGCGGCCTTAGGCCGCGAGTACTTCGTCGACACGATTTGCGGTGACGAAGTACCCCAAGGCAAACCTGCCCCCGATATGTATATCGAGGCGGCGCGTCGAGTGGGTGCCGATCCACGGGACTGCCTTGTATTCGAAGACTCTGCGGCAGGTATGCGCGCGGCTGTCGACGCCGGATGCACCGTCATCGGACTGCCGGAGGGAGACCACGTCGCAGTGCCCGAGCAAGCCACCGAAATTACTGACCTCCGGGGCTCTGCTCACCGTCATCTGGAGGGGGCGACGGCGGCCGATGTTCACGAGTGGTTTAGCCGGTTGCGCGCCGACTAGACGTACCGAGTTCAGTTGCGCATCATGTCAGCCGGCTTTGCGTAACTGAGAATTTCGGCCGACTAGCAGAATTTTATGCAGCGGTGTGGAAGAATAAACCACCGTGAAGAATTTTGAGAGCCTATTTGAGGAACTGTCCCAGAAGATCGCCGAACGCCCTGAGGGCTCCGGCACCGTGGAGTCTTTTGACAAAGGGATCCACCATCTGGGCAAGAAGATCATCGAAGAGGCTGGCGAAGTGTGGATCGCCGCGGAATACCAGTCTGATGAAGAGCTCGCTGAGGAGATGTCACAGCTGCTGTACTGGCTCCAGGTTATGGCCCATAAGCGTGGCCTAAAGCTCGAAGACATTTACACCTACCTTTAATCGGCTATAAAGCCGTCCTAGCATTCACCGTAGAAAGCACCACACACTGATGATCAAAATCGCCGTCCCCAACAAGGGATCACTGTCCGAGGCAGCCCTTGAGATCCTCAAGGAAGCCGGCTACAAGGGCCGCGGACACAGTAAATCGCTCAACGTCGTGGACGAGGAGAACGGAGTCGAGTTTTTCTTTCTGCGCCCAAAGGATATCGCTATCTACGTGGCACAAGGCGTCTTGGACTTGGGAATTACTGGTCGAGACTTAGCGCTCGATTCCCGCGCGAAATTCAATGAAGTTCTAGCACTCAATTTTGGCGGCTCGACCTTCCGTTACGCCGCACCAGCAGGGGAGCAGTGGGACGTCGCCAAGCTGCAAGGCAAGCGTATCGCCACGTCCTATCCCAACGTGGTACGCGATCACCTCGCTGCCAATGGAATCGATGCCGAGGTTATCCGCCTTGACGGTGCAGTAGAGATTTCGATTCACCTTGGAGTCGCGGACGTCATTGCCGACGTTGTTTCCACAGGAGCCACCCTCCGCCAGCAGGGGCTTGAACCCTTTGGCGACCCCATCGTGTCCTCGGAGGCCGTGGTGATAAAGCGTGAGGGAGAAGACGTCACCGCTGATGAAAACGTTGTGCTTAGCCGTATTCGAGGAATCCTCAATGCGCGCCACTACGTCATGCTGGACTACAACGTGGCAGAAGAAAAGCTGCCAGACGTCGAGGCAGTGACCCCTGGGCTTACAGGACCGACCATCTCTCCCTTGGCCCGTGAAGGGTGGGTTGCCGTGCGCGTCATGGTGCCCCGCAAACTGGCCAACCAAGTAATGGACAGCCTCGAAGAACTTGGGGCAGAGGCAATTCTTGCCTCGGATCTTCGGATTGCCCGCTTTTAGGGGGAGATTCCAAACATTTTATTCGGGCTCCTAGCTACGATGGGGACTGACCATCATCGTTCTTCGATTTTTATGCAAGGAGTCAGCCCCGATGGCAAAGACAACTAAGAAGGATGCACAAGCAGAGGCCAAGGAGACCAAGGATGTAAAGTCCCAGGTCGAAGAAAAGGCCACCAACAAGTCTTCGAAGTCCGCCTCTAGCAAAAAGACGCGTACTGAGACTGACCTTCTCGGCTCCCTGGAAGTTCCGAACGATGCGTACTATGGCGTTCACACGCTGCGCGCTATCGAGAACTTCCAGATTTCCTACGTGACCATCAATACCATCCCGGATTTCATCCGCGGTATGGTACAGGTCAAGAAGGCAACCGCGATGGCTAACCGCCGTCTGCACGTCCTTCCTAAGAAGAAAGCAGAGGCAATCATCTGGGCTTGTGACCAGATCCTCGAAGAGGGCCGCTGCATGGACCAGTTCCCGCTGGATGTCTTCCAGGGTGGCGCTGGCACCTCGCTCAACATGAACACCAACGAGGTTGTGGCCAACTTGGCGCTCGAGCACCTTGGTGAGGAAAAGGGTGCCTACGACATCATCAACCCGAACGATGATGTCAACATGTCCCAGTCCACCAACGACGCGTACCCGACCGGCTTCCGTCTCGGCATCTACTACGCGATGGAGGACCTCATTGAGCGTATCGACGCGCTGCAGGCTGCGTTCCACGCCAAGGGCAATGAGTTCGTTGACATCCTGAAGATGGGCCGCACCCAGCTGCAGGACGCAGTTCCGATGACCCTGGGTGATGAGTTCAAGGCCTTCGCGCACAACCTGGCCGAAGAGCAGGCCATCTTGCGTGACGCGCAGAAGCGTCTGCTGGAGATCAACCTGGGCGCAACTGCTATCGGCACCGGTGTGAACACCCCGGCCGGCTACCGCCACCAGGTCACCGCTGCGCTGTCCGAGGTCACCGGTCTGGAAATCAAGACCGCCCGCGACCTCATTGAAGCTACCTCTGACTGTGGTGCCTACGTGCTGCTGCACTCCACCATCAAGCGCGCAGCAATGAAGCTGGCCAAGATCTGTAACGACCTTCGCCTGCTGTCTTCTGGTCCGCGCGCTGGTCTTGCAGAGATCAACCTGCCACCGCGCCAGGCTGGCTCCTCCATCATGCCGGGTAAGGTCAACCCGGTTATCCCGGAGGTTGTCAACCAGGTCTGCTTCAAGATTTTCGGTAATGACCACGTCGTGACCATGGCAGCTGAGGCTGGTCAGCTGCAGCTCAACGTCATGGAGCCGGTTATCGGTGAGGCGCTGTTCCAGTCCATCCGCATCATGGGTAATGCCGTCGATACCCTGCGTGAGAAGTGCGTCACGGGCATCACCGCTAACGCTGATGTCTGCCGTGCCTACGTGGAGAACTCCATTGGTATCGTCACCTACCTGAACCCGTTCATCGGCCACCACAACGGTGACATGATTGCTAAGGAGTCCCTCAAGACTGGCAAGGGTGTCAAGGAGCTCGTTCTGGAGAAGGGCCTGCTCGATGAGGAGACCCTTAACAAGGTTCTGTCCGTTGAGAACCTCATGCACCCGGAGTTCCGCGGTCAGCTCTACATCGATGAATAAACCGTCAACAGCACCAGTGTTGTAAATACCCTCTGCTGTTTCGTCCACGCCCGTACTGCCTCACTGAAGGTGGTACGGGCGTTTGGCTGTTTTCAATCCAACTGATGCTACCGACACCGTGGACACCCCGATGGGGGAGCATTGGTTGACATCGGTGTGTAAACGGACACAATCGGGCCTGGATTCTCGCCAAAGCCACATAAATAGGGCAGAATTGGAACTGTCAGTTGTCGCGCCCAGGTCGTGTACTGACCACAGCGCGAATTACCACCCATACTGCAGTTCACCTGCACATATTGGAGTTACATAATGGTTGTTGTGCACATCATTATCGTCCTCGCGGCGATTTATCTCGGTGCCCGAATTGGTTCGATCGGCATTGGTATGGCCGGCGGCTTGGGCGTTCTCTTACTCGGCCTCACCGGTGTCCCCGTAACACGTGAAGACATCCCCTTTGACGTCATTGGCATCATCATGACCGTGATCGCCGCCATTGCTGCCATGCAGCGTGCTGGCGGTATGGACTATCTGGTCTACCTCGCCGAGAAATTCCTTCGCAAGAACCCAAAGAGGATCACGTTCTATGCGCCTATCGTTACCTGGTTGATGACCGTCTTGGCGGGCACCGGCCACACGGCGTTCTCCACGCTTCCGGTCATCGTTGAGGTGGCTAAGGAGGGCAAGGTTCGTCCTTCCCGCCCGCTTTCGATTTCCGTCGTAGCCTCCCAGATGGCAATCTGCGCCTCACCTATTTCCGCAGCCGTTGTTCTGTTGGCTTCGCTACTGGAGCCGATGGGCGTGGGCTATTTGCAGATCCTCGCGGTCCTCATTCCGGCTACGTTCCTCTCCATTTTCCCTGCCGCTTGGGTAGCAAACCGCTCGGGCGCAGAACTCGAAGATGACCCCGTTTACCAAGAACGCAAGGCCCAGGGCTTGGTGAAGCTGCCGCAAGGTTCCCAGAACTACGCTCCGGCACAAGGTGCAAAGACCTCGGTCATCATCTTCCTCGTCGCCATCGTCATCGTGATGCTGTGGGCCACCCTGACCTCATCCCAGGTGGGTCTCATCGAGGAACCGACGCTGCCGCGTAACGAGGCCATCATGACGGTGATGCTCACCGCTGCGACCCTCATCGTCATGGTCACCAAGGTTCCCGCCGGCGACGTTCTCAACACGCCTGTCTTTAAGTCGGGTATGTCCGCTTGTATCTGCGTGCTCGGTGTCGCATGGTTGGGTACCACGCTGATCAACCACTACATGGAGGACATCCAGGCCATCTCCGGGTCCATCATTGAGTCCGCCCCGTGGCTGCTGGCCATCGTACTCTTCTTCGCTGCGGCGCTCCTGTACTCGCAGGCCGCAACCACCAAGGCTCTCATGCCGGCAGCCCTGGCCCTCGGCGTCAACCCGCTTACCGCAGTGGCTGCCTTCCCAGCAGTGTCCGCGCTGTTCATCCTGCCGACGTACCCGACCTTGTTGGCGGCCGTCGAAATGGATGACACTGGCTCGACTCGCATTGGCAAGGCTGTCTTCAACCACCCGTTCATCATTCCAGGCACTGTGAGCATCGTCTTGTCGGTCCTCCTGTGCTACGCCTTTGGCGCAGTCCTTATCTAGCATCACCTAGCATCATTTAGAAATAATTTGATGTTGCTTAGCGCGCTTCTTTAGCGCGCTAAGCTGGTGAGCATGACTACGCAACCTTCTGATGTTGATATTGCTCAAGCTCACCAGCTCGAACCGATTTCGGATATTGCTGCACGTGCAGGCATTCCGGAGACGGCCCTTATTCCTTATGGGCAAAGCAAAGCCAAAGTGGATATCACTCAAGTTGGGGATACTCCCGCAGATGGCAAGTTGGTCCTCGTCACCGGCGTCTCACCGACGCCAGCCGGCGAGGGTAAATCTACTGTTCTTATCGGCTTGACCGACGCCCTCACGCAGCTGGGCAAGAAGGCTATCGTCGCCCTTCGCGAGCCTTCCCAGGGCCCTGTCATGGGCATCAAGGGCGGCGCCGCGGGTGGCGGCTACTCTCAGGTTGTCCCAATGGAGGACATCAATCTCCACTTCACCGGTGACTTCCACGCTATCGCCGCGGCCACTAACACCTTGGCCGCCATCATCGATAACCACATCCACCAGGGCAATGCGCTCAACATCGATCCGCGCCGCATTACCTGGCAGCGCTGCGTTGACGTCAATGACCGTGCCCTGCGCCACGTTGTTACCGGGCTCGGTGGCCCCGCCCATGGCGTGCCGGGGGAGACTGGCTTCACCATTACTGCGGCATCGGAAATCATGGCCATTCTCGGTCTCGCTACCGATTTGGCAGACCTGAAGAAGCGCCTCGGTGATATCACTGTGGGTTACACCTATGACCAAAAGCCGGTCACTGCCCGCGAGTTGGGGGCAGAAGGCGCACTCACCGCGCTGATGCGCGATGCACTCAACCCCAACCTAGTCCAGACCCTTGGCGGTACTCCCGCCTTCGTCCACGGCGGCCCCTTCGCCAACATCGCTCATGGCTGCAACACGCTGTTGGCCACCCAGACTGCTATGCGCTTCGGCGATATCGTCCTCACGGAAGCAGGTTTCGGCGCGGACCTCGGTGGCGAGAAATTCATGGACATCAAGTCCCGCTTCGGTGACCTTGATGTGGCCGGTGCGGTCGTCGTGGCAACGATCCGTTCGCAGAAGTACAACGGTGGGCAGCCGCGCGAGGAGCTCACCACGGAGAACCTGGAAGCCCTGAAGAAGGGCGTGGTGAACCTCGAGCGCCACGTGGAGAATTTGCGCAAGTTCGGGCTTCAGCCAGTGGTCGCGCTCAACCTCTTCTGGAGCGATACCGAGGCCGAGCGCGAGTTCATGCGCCAGTGGGCCGCCGATTTCGACGTCGCGCTCGAAGAAGCAGAAGTGTGGGCCAAGGGCGGAGCGGGAGCAACAGCGCTGGCTGAGCGCCTTCTGGAGAATCTTTCCGAGGGTAACTCCCACCAGCTCTATGATCCCGCTGAGGGCATCGAGGCCTCCATCGACACCATTGCTAGGGAAATCTACCGCGCCGAGCGGGTGGAGTACTCGTCTAAGGCGCTGAAGGATTTGAAGTACATCAAGGACAACGGTTGGGAGGAGTTCCCAGTCGTGATCTCGAAGACTCAATATTCCTTCTCGGATGATCCGAGCCAGCTCGGCGCCCCAGAAGGCCACGTCCTTCATGTCCGCGAGCTGCAGCCCCGCACAGGCGCTGGCTTCATCGTGGCGCTGACCGGCGACGTCATGACCATGCCGGGCCTTCCCAAGAAGCCTGCGGCGAACAACATCGATGTTGCCGCTGACGGTTCCATCTCTGGGTTGTTCTAAACCACGGCCCGTTTTACGCGGCGCAGTCTACGAACTTTGGCCTGGCCACCCGGGATACTCGGGTGGCGTACCGCCGAAGGCGGGGCAAAGATCCTGAAAGGAACACCAGCCGCACAGCTTCGAGGTCTTTGGCCTAAAGTCTCCGGTCTTGCCATCGCCTTCGATCTTGGCCCAGAGCTCACCTAGGTCACGCTCGAAGTACTCGAGTTCCTCCGGCCCAGGCGTGAGGAACATCGAATCCAAAACCTTGAGGTACATCAGCCGCAGCTGCGTAGGGATGGTGCCAAGTAGCCGCCAGTACACCAGCGCGTAGAAATTCATTTGGAACTGCGCGTCCTGGGAATAACGGGGGAGTGGCTTCTTTCCGGTCTTATAGTCCACCACGCGTACCTCGCCGGTGGGAGCAACATCAACGCGGTCGATGAACCCGCGGACGGGCACGCCGTTGGGCAGAACTGTATCGACGTACATCTCGCACTTGTGGGCGTCGAAACCTTGGGGGTTTTCCATCTGGAAGTAGCCTTTGATGAGCTCGCGTACTTCGACGAAGAAGTCCAGCTCCTCGGGCTCTGGTACCAATTCACGCAGCTCCGGATCGGATTCGAGCATCACCGCCCATTCAGGCTTGATCATCTTCACCGCCACTGGGTACTCGCGCTCCTCACGGGGTAGCTTGTGCATTTTCTCCAGCACAGCGTGGACCAGCGTTCCCTTGACCTGCGCCTTTGTCTTAGGTTCAGGCAGCTTGTCGATGGCTCGGAAGCGATAGAGCAGTGGGCATTGCTTGTAGTCGGAGGCGCGGGAAGGGGAGAGGGCTAGTCGTTTCGGCATAATGTTTCTCAGACTAGCGCATAGGCACCCACAGTCCTTCCGGCATCACCCGGCAGTCCGTGGCAAGCTGGAAGCATGAGCACTACGCAAGATTTTCTCGATTTCATCGCCGCCAGTCCCTCCTCCTACCACGCGGCTGAGGAGGTAGCGCGCACGCTCGTTGATGCGGGGTTTAGCCGCCAAGACGAGTCTGCCGAGTGGTCGGCAGCACCAGGCGGTCACGTCATGGTCCGGGGTGGTGCGGTCATGGCTTGGTTCGTCCCCGAAGGTGCCGGTCCGGATTCGGGTTTCCGGATTATCGGCTCCCATACTGACTCGCCCGGTCTTGCTCTCAAGCCCACCCCGGATTTCGACTCCGCAGGTTGGCAACAGGTAGCCGTGGAGGTTTATGGCGGAGTCCTTCTCCACAGCTGGTTTGACCGCGAGCTCACCGTCGGTGGTCAAGTCGTCCTGCGCGATGGCACCCGCCACTTGGTCAATACCGGCCCCTTGCTGCGCTTGCCTTCGCTGGCTATCCACCTCTACCGCAAGGATGAATTCAAGCCGGATCGCCAGCGCCACATGCAGCCGGTGCTCTCCGTGGGCACACCGGAAACGTCGGTGATGGGAGTCGTCGGCAAGCAGCTCGGCGTAGACCCAGAGGACATCGCTTCCTTCAACCTGATTACCGCCGACGCCCAGCGCGGTGAGGTCTTCGGTGCCGGTGAGAGGCTCATCGCTGCCGGCCGCATGGACAACCTTTCTTCCGTTCATGCTTCGCTGCGTGCCCTGCTGGCTGCTGCGAAAAGCGCCGACTCCATCGAGCACAAGGACGTCCTCGTCATGGCGGCTTTTGACCACGAAGAGGTGGGCTCCTCTTCGCGCTATGGTGCGGGTGGGCCGATTCTGGGTGATATCTTGACCCGCACCGCGCGGGCGCTTGGCGCCAATGAGGAACAGCGCTTCCAGATGTTCGCGCGCTCCAGCTGTGTCTCTGCGGACGCCGCCCACTCCGTGCACCCCAACTACGCGGAAAAGCACGATCCCACTCACCACCCGATCATCGGCCAAGGCCCGGTCACCAAGATCAACGGCAACCAGCGCTATGCTTCCGACGCCAACACTGTAGCTCTGTGGGAATCTGCCTGCCGTCGTGCGGGCGTTCCGGTCCAGCGCTTCGTGGGTAATAACGACGTGCCCTGTGGCTCCACCATCGGCCCGATTTCCGCCACCCGCCTGGGCATCCCCACCGTCGACGTCGGTGTGCCGATGCTTTCGATGCACTCGGCCCGCGAGCTGGTAGGCGAGCGCGACCAACTATGGCTTGGCGACGCCCTTGAGGCATACTTGGTGGGTTAATCCTTGCCACCCCAAATTATGTGAAAGGTTTCCACGCCATGGCTTATTCTGGCCCCTTCCGCTACGGCGACCGCGTGCAGCTCACGGATGCCAAGCGGCGTCATTACACCATCGTCCTCGAGGAGGGAGGCCAGTTCCATTCGCACAAGGGCATCATCAGCCACGATGACATCGTGGGCATGGATGAAGGCTCCGTCATCGATTCGACGCTGGGCAGCTCCTTCCTCTTGTTCCGCCACCTCATGGTGGATCACGTCTTGTCGATGCCGCGCGGCGCCGCGGTGATTTACCCCAAGGACTCCGCGCAGATTCTGGTCGAGGGCGATATCTTCATGGGTGCGCGCGTGCTGGAAGCGGGCGCCGGTTCCGGTGCACTCTCAATGACCCTCTTGCGCGCCGTAGGGCCAGAAGGCCACGTTTTCTCCTATGAGGTACGCGATGACCACTTGGAATACGCCGTGGATAACGTCGCCGAATACTTCGGTGAGCAGCCCGAGTGGTGGAGCCCGCGGCTTGGCGATTTGGCCAATGTGACCGTCGAGGAGCTCGGCGGTCCCGTGGATCGCGTCATCTTGGACATGCTCGAGCCCTGGGAGCACCTCGAGAAGGTGCGCGACATACTCATCCCGGGCGGCGTCTTCATGACTTATGTGGCCACCGTGCCGCAGCTGATGAAGGTGATGGAGGGCATCCGCGAGCTGAAGTGCTTTACGGAGCCACGCGCCTGGGAGTCCCTCGTACGTGAATGGAAGGTGGAGGGCTTGGCCACCCGCCCGGAGCATCGCATGAATGCGCACACGGCGTTTCTGATCTGGACGCGCCGGCTTGCCGACGGCGTCACCCCGCCCCGCCCGCAGCGCCGCGCCCGAAAATAAGCCCCGAGGTTAAACGTGGCGCACTGCGCGCTAGGGTGGACCCTATGAACGATGCCACTCATGCCCAGGAACTTGGCCAGCAGCGTCGCCAGATAGAGCAGCTCGCTGAACGCAATGCCAAGCTTGCTGCCCTGTTGAAGGATGCACGCACGAAGCTTCAGCAGATGCTCGCCGAGGTGGACGCCCTTGCGGAACCCGCCTCCACATACGGTGTCTTTCTGGGCTATTCTGGGCGCGCCCATGATTTACACCGCGACGCCGAGGTTTATACCAATGGCCGAGCCATGCGAGTCAAGATTTCGCCCAACTTGGAGCCAGGCTCCCTTAAAGTAGGGCAGCAGGTCCGCTTGGGTGAGGGCTTCGTCGTCGTGGAGGCCTGCGCCCCGGTAAATACTGGCGCGCTGGCGACGCTCCAAGAACGCCTAGGCACCGACCGCGCGGTGGCCATTAATTCCTCCGGTGAAGAGCAGGTTATTCTCCTCGCTGCAGCGCTGCGGGATACCGTGCGCGCCGGCGATACCCTCTTGGTCGAGTCCAAATCAGGCGTGGCCACCGAACGAGTGCACAAGACTGAGGTAGCGCAGCTCACGCTGGAGGAAGTTCCAGACGTCTCCTACGAGGATATCGGTGGTTTGGACGAGCAGATCTCCCTCATCCGTGACTCTGTCGAGCTGCCCTTCCTGCACCCGGAGCTCTACCGCCAATACGATCTCCAGCCGCCGAAGGGCGTGCTGCTCTATGGTCCGCCTGGGTGCGGTAAGACGCTCATCGCCAAGGCAGTGGCGCATTCTCTGTCGGCGTCGCTCGGCGCTACTGCCCCCAGCTACTTCCTCAACGTGAAGGGCCCAGAACTTCTCAACAAGTTCGTGGGTGAGACTGAACGCCGCATTCGCCTCATCTTCGAGCGCGCCCGCGAGCTTGCTTCTGAGCCCACTGCGGATGGCAGCCAGCGGCCGGTCATCATCTTCTTCGATGAGATGGAGTCCATCTTCCGCACGCGCGGTTCCGGTGTGTCCTCCGATATGGAAACCACCGTTGTCCCGCAGCTCTTGACGGAGCTGGATGGCGTCGAAAAGCTCAGCAATGTCATCGTCATCGGTGCCACCAACCGCGAGGAGCTCATCGACCCCGCCATCATGCGCCCGGGGCGCCTCGACATCAAGATTCGCGTCAACCGGCCCACCAAGCAGGGTGCGCGCGAAATCTTCGCCCGCCATTTCCCGGACACCGTTCCACACGAGGGCGAACTTTCCCAGCTCATCGATACCGCAGTGGAGGATCTCTACGCGGAGCGCCCCTTCGTCACGTTGCACTTCTCCAACGCGGATCCGCGCGTATTGCACTACCGGGACTTCGTCTCCGGCGCGATGATCGCCAACATCGTCTCCCGCGCAAAGAAGCTGGCTATCAAGGAGGCGTTGGACGAAACCAACGCGGCGGGGGATACACAGCCCGCCGGCATTACCGCCGCGCACCTGCACCAGGCCATCGCTGCCGAGCAGGCTGAATCGGAATACGTACCTACATCCGCCAACCCGGAGGAGTGGGCCAAGATCGTCGCCGGGACCTCCGCCGGCGCGCATGTCACCGGGGTCGAATTGATGGGAGTACAACCTTGAGTCGTGTTCTAGGTACCGAGACTGAGTATGGAATCTCTACGCCGTCCAACCCGGCGCTATCACCGATCGTGACGTCCACCCATGCTGTTGTGGCTTATGCCGCCCTGCATACCGGTGCGCGCTCCCGTTGGGATTTTCGGGAGGAGCACCCGCTACGCGATAGCCGCGGCTTCGATCTCAAGCGCTATCACACCGTGCCCGTGGTGGACCCGAACGCCTTGGGTGTGGCCAACGTGGTGACCGCCAATGGCGCGCGTTTCTACGTCGACCACGCTCACCCCGAGTACTCCTCGCCGGAGTGTACGAATGCCTGGGATGCGATGCTTTACGACGCCGCCGGCGACCTCATCCTGCGCCGTGCAGGGGAGGCCGTGGCATCGCTGACAGCGCAGGGCACGTCCGTGCTGGCCACACACGATACCTGCCCGCCGCTGAAGTTCTACAAGAACAATGTGGACGGCAAGGGTGCTTCCTATGGCAGCCACGAGAACTACCAGTACTCCAGGGAAACTGACTTCGAGGAAATTGCCCAAGGGCTGATTCCCTTCTTCGTTGCCCGCCAGGTGGTCACCGGTGCTGGGCGCATGGGTTTGGGTGCTGACGGCGAAGAGCCAGGTTTCCAGATCTCGCAGCGCGCGGACTATATCGAGCAGGAGATTTCCCTGGAAACCACCCTCAACCGCGGCATCATCAATACCCGCGATGAGCCGCACGCGGTGGCCGAGGACTTTGGACGCCTACACGTCATCATCGGTGATGCCACTATGTCCCACACCTCGACGCTGCTCAAGCTGGGCATGACGTCGCTGGTGCTCGATGCCATCGAGAGCGGCGTGGACTTTAGTGATCTGCGCCTAGCAGAGCCGGTGGAGGAGGTGCAGCGGGTCAGCCGCGATCTCACCTTGACGCACCAGCTGGCGCTTCGCGACGGCCGCCGCCTCACCGCCCTTGACATCCTCGCCGCCTACCGGGAGAGGGTTACCGCCGCCTCCGAGGCGGATGAGAAGGTACTTGCCGCCTGGGATGAGGTTGTCGCGCTCTTGGCCGACAACCCGCTCAAGGCCGCCCACCTGCTGGATTGGGTAGCCAAATACCGCCTGATTAAGGGCTACCTCGACCGCGGCGTGGCCGCCGATGACCCGAAGCTCGCGCTCATCGATCTCCAGTACACCGACATCGACCCGGCCAAGTCCCTCTACCACGCGCTGGTTCGCAAGGGGCAGATGCGGTCCTTGGTCAGTGAGGAAGAGATTGCTGCTGCAGCGGAAACGCCGCCCGCAGATACCCGCGCTTACCTACGCGGCCACGCCACCCGGAAGTTTGGGGAGGAGGTCTTGGCGGCGTCTTGGCAGTCGCTGACCTTCCGCATCGGTGAGGCCGAGGGAGCCAACTCTGGAACCGCCTGCGTGGCACTCGACGACACAAAAAGACTCGGGCAGGACGAGGTGGGCGCTCTGCTGGAATCTGCGGACAGCGCCGCCGATTTCGTTAATAGTTTGCGCCAGCTCGGGGTGCGAATCGAGTACCCTACACTGTATTAGCGCAGCATTTTCCACTCGCGAAAGGAGCTCTAGAAGATGAGCGGACAGCAGTCTCAGATCAACGCCGGCGGCGGCAACGGTCAAGGAGGCGACACCCCGGAGTTCGACGCCGGACAAGTCAGCATCAACAGCGCGGGTACCGATGACCTCCTCGATGAAATTGACGGTCTTTTGGAGTCCAACGCCGAGGAGTTCGTGCGCTCCTACGTCCAAAAGGGCGGCGAGTAAAGGTGGAGCAGCCCTCCGATAGCGCCCCCGTTTACGCACGGCGGATTATGGGCATCGAAACCGAGTACGGCATCACCGCTAGCGCCAACGAGGGACAGCGAGTGATGTCCCCGGATGAGATAGCCCGCGTACTTTTCCGGCCCATCGTGTCGAAGTACTCCTCCTCCAATATCTTCAGCCCCAACGCCTCCCGCCTCTACCTGGACGTGGGTTCCCACCCGGAGTTCGCTACCGCGGAGTGCGATAGCCTCAGCCAGCTCATTGCCTATGAGCGCGCCGGCGACGCCATGGTCAACCGCATGGCCGTGCAGGCGGAAAAAACCTTGGCGGACGAGGGGGAGAAGCGCGCCGTCTACTTGTTCAAGAATAACGTCGATTCCGCGGGCAATTCCTACGGCTGCCACGAGAACTATCTCATCAGTCGCCACGTGGTGCTCAAGGACCTTGGCAAAGCCCTGTTGCCGTTTATGATTACCCGGCAGCTCATTTGCGGTGCGGGGATGATCAAACCTGCCAAAGGCGAGGAACCTGCGCGTTTCGTGCTCTCACAGCGCGCCGACCAAGTCTGGGAAGGCGTGTCCTCTGCGACGACTCGCTCTCGCCCCATCATCAATACTCGCGATGAACCGCATGGTGATTCCAAGCGTTTCCGCCGCATGCACGTCATCGTCGGTGACTCCAACATGGCCGAGCCCACGATGGCCCTCAAAGTTGGCTCCACGCTGCTCATGCTGGAGATGTTAGAGGCTGGCTTTGAGGTACCGGAGCTTTCGGTGCTTGATCCAATTCAGCACATCCGCGCCATCGCGCTCGACCCAACCGGCCGCACCGAGCTTCCGCTCGAGGGAGGCGGCAACACCACCGCGCTTGCCGTGCAACAGGAGCTCTGTACCGCCGCCGAGCGCTGGCTGGAGCACCGCGAGGACGCAGGCACTCCGACGGCTGAGTTGGCTCGTGTCGTGGACTTGTGGAAGCGCACCCTCCAAGCGATTGAGACTCAGGATTTCTCCGGCGTTGACCGCGAGATCGATTGGGTCATCAAGCGCAGCCTGCTGAACCGCTACCGCGAGCGCCTGGACGGGGATTGGGCGCACCCCAAACTGGCCCAGATCGATTTAACCTACCACGACATCCGCCCAGGCCGCGGCCTCTACAGCGTGCTGGAGCAGCGCGGCATGGTGGAGCGCTGGATCGACGATGCTGCAATCGATGCCGCCGTCGACACCGCCCCGCAGACCACCCGTGCCAAGCTGCGCGGGGAGTTTCTCGCGGTTGCCCGCGAGCTCGATGCCGCGGTAACGGTGGATTGGACGCGGATGAAGGTCAACCGGCCTGAGCCGATGACCGAGGAGTTCTCCGACCCCTTTGTCTCCGAGGACCCGCGCCTAGATGGGTTGTTAGACTACATGCGTTCGCACCCAGGCTCTTAGAGCCTTAGAGCTGATCAAGGAACCTGCCACTATGCCCTCAGCAGATCGAACTGCAGCCAGGACGCCGGTCAGAGACCGCGCTATCGAAAGGCTCACCAACCTCACCTTTGCGCTGCATGGCGCAGCGCACCAAGGCGGGGTTCCGGACCGCAGCGCGGCGTGGATCCGCAGCCACGTCGAGGGCTACCAATCACGCAGCGACGAGGCCTTTCACAAGCAACTTTCCCGTGACATCCTGACCCTGCAGCGCGCCGGCGTGCCAGTAGTACACAGTAGTGGGGCGGAAGGTTCGCTGTATCGCCTCGATCCCGAAAGCTACCAGCTGCCTCCCGTCGATTTCACGCCGGAAGAAGCCATGGTGTTGGGCGTTGCCGGCGGGATTGGCACCCCGGGCGGCTTGAGTGATTTCAGCTTGTCCGCGTGGACAAAACTAGCGGCCTCGGGAGCCTCCCGCGACCTGCGCGGCGCGCCCGTCTACACCGCGGTCAATGACATGACCAGGCTGAGCCCAGAGCTCGTCACCGGGGTGATTACCGCCGTGCGTGCGGGGCTGCGTATCTCCTTTGATTACTTTGCCACGCCCTCAGCCGAGCCGGTTCGCCGCCACATGGACCCGTGGGGGTTGGTCAATCACCGTGATCGCGTCTACCTCGTCGGGTGGGATGTGGACCGGGAGGCACCCCGCACCTTCCGCGCCACCCGCGTGGACAACGTTAAGCGCTCGCGCGCTGGGGCCACCCACCTCGAGCCCACCGCGCCGCTGCAAGATCTCGTCGTGGAAGCGCTTGACCGGGGAGACACCGTCGATGCCCTCCTTGAGGTACCAGATGGCCAGGCCGCGGAGCTTGTCGACGCCGGACGCAGACGCGCGGATGGCCTCCTTGCGCTGACGGGCGTGCGCCGCGATTGGCTAGTGCGCACCGCCGCGGGATATGCACCAGATGTCGTGGTGATTGAACCGACAGAAGTTCGTTCCGACATCATCGCGCTCTTGAGTGGGGAGGAATCGCACCATGGCTGATCAGCCACGCAAACTGCAGTCTCTTGTTCGCTCCCTCAACCTCATCCCATACCTGCGCAACCACCCAGGGGTGACCCCGATGGAGGCGGCCGAGGATTTGGGAATGACCCCTGCTGAGCTTAAGGATGCCGTCGACAGGCTCTTCTGCTCCGGGGTGGGCCGTAATACTGAGGATCTTATCGACTTAAGCTTCAGCTACAGCGATGGCATCGAGATCTACAACGACCAAGGCTTAACCCAGGCCCTGCGTCTGACCCCAACGGAGGCCGGCGCGTTGTTGCTAACGCTCGAGTCTCTTGAGGCAATGCCGGGGCTTGTCGACGTCTCCGCGGTCCATGCCGCCGCCGCGAAGCTACGCGCGATTATGGATGAAAAGACCGCCGCCATCTACGATTCTCTGGCCACGACGGATCCGGAGGAGTCCGAGGTGCAAGCGGCGTTGGCGGGGGCCGTCGACAAGCGCCGGCAAGTGCGTTTTACCTACTGGAGTATGTCCTCCAACCGCACCAGCGAGCGCACCGTGCACCCGGCACGAATATTCATCGTGGATGGCGAACCCTATTTGGTGGCCTGGGATGAATCGGTGGGGGAGCACCGTACGTTCCGCTTGGACCGTATGAGTGATGTTGAGGTGCTTGACGTAACCGCCACCCCGCACCTGCGCAAGCTAGACTTCAACCCCGATTCCCCCTTTGGTCTAGATCACACTCTTGTTGCGCAGCTGGAGATTAACCAAGAATTCACCTGGCTGGCCGAGCACTACGACATCACGCTCGGCGAACGGCTGGAAAATGGCTTCATAGCTGCCACAATGCCCGTCGGTTCCGAAGCCTGGTTTAGCCGCTTCGCCCTCGGCCAAGCGGACCGAATGCGGGTCGTGGGGCCACCGAAGCTTGTCGACGCCATTTCGCAACATAGAAAACGGGCGTTAGAACGTTATACTCAACTGCCAGACTAAGAGCACTTCTGTGTGCAGACTGCCCAGCCCCGCTGCGTGGACCTGTACGCTCCATCTACCAAGAAAGTAGAGGCACCCCAATGACTGTGGGACCTATGGAAATCGGCCTTATTGTTCTCGTCATCGTGCTGCTATTCGGCGCCAAAAAGCTTCCGGAGCTAGCTCGCTCCATGGGCCGCTCCATGCGTATCTTTAAGTCCGAAGTCAAGGAGATGAAGGAGGAGAACAACACTCCCGAGCAGCAGGCTCAAATTGCTGCATCGAAGAAGAACGATGAGGACTTCTGGAACAGCCCGGAGATGCAGCCGCGCACGTCCAAGCCGGCTGACGGAAACCAGAACTAATGATCTTTCCCGGCAGGCAGGCCACGCTCCGAGTCCCTCGGAGTGCTGAGGTCTCGCCTGTCGCCGTGGGCTTTTCTATGGAGGTCTTGCTTTGAGTACCGCGAGTACACCGTCGAATGCTGCTTCTAACGCGCCGAAGCAAAAATGGAGCTCAAAGCTACGCCGCAAGCCCAAGAACCCAACGGGGGAGATGACATTAGTTCAGCACCTCCAGGAGCTGCGCCGACGCATCGTCATTTCCCTCCTCGCCCTCGTGGTGGGCGCCATCATCGGATTCATCTGGTACCAACACGCCCCGTTTGGCATGTCACCGCTGGGCGAGATCTTGCGTGGGCCCTATTGCTCGCTGCCTGAGGAAAAGCGCATCTCTTTCACTGCGGATGGCGAGTGCCGCTTGCTTGCCACCAGCCCCTTCGAAATGCTGCTGCTGCGCCTCAAAGTGGGCGCGTTGGCTGGCGCAGTAATGTCCTCACCGGTCTGGCTCTACCAGATTTGGGCCTTCATCGTGCCCGGCCTGCACAAGAACGAACGCCGCTTTACCTTCTTATTTGTCTCGACAGCGGTCTTGCTTTTCGTGCTCGGCGCGGTCCTTGCCTACGTCATCCTTTCAGTGGGCCTGGAATTCCTCATGGGCATGGGCTCCGAGTATCAAACTGCAGCACTGACAGGTGAGCGTTACTTCTACTTCCTGCTGGCGTTGCTGCTGATCTTTGGCGTCAGCTTTGAGATCCCTCTACTCGTGGTATGCCTTAACCTGATCGGTGTATTGGAATATGACCACGTCAAGGACAAGCGCCGCATCATCATTGTGGTCATCATGATTTTCGCCGCGGTTGTTACACCGGGCCAAGAACCCTTCTCAATGTTGGTTTTGGCCGGTGCCCTTGTGGTTCTTGTAGAAATAGCTTTCCAGTTCTGCCGCATCAACGACAAGCGTCAGAAGCGCCAGCGCCCGGATTGGATGGACTTGGATGATGAAACTGCCTCGTCGCTGGATGAAGGTCCGGGTGCCATTGGCGCACCAACTCCGGTGTCCGCATCCACGAGCGTTTCTGCGTCTTCGCGGCCGGTATCTTCCAGGCCTGTTCCCCCGGCTTCAACTCCTGACGCTCGGGTACAGCAACCTCAGCAGACGAATACTCAGCCCCCGCAGAGCGGCTTTTTCGACGACGTTCTGTAGCCTCGCGGGCCTTCTAATCAAGAGTTCTGTGCGGGGACTTGTACCGGCGTGCTAGTGCCCCGTCCCTGACAGGTACTCTGGGGACTTATGACACTGACGCATCTGGACGAGTTCACTCAAGCACTACCGTACTCACTGGATGACTTCCAGATTGAAGGATGCCAAGCAGTTGAAGCGGGCCACGGTGTTCTGGTCTGTGCGCCCACCGGCGCGGGTAAAACCGTGGTGGGTGAGTTTGCTGTTTCTTTGGCACTGCGCCAAGGAACCCGTTGTTTCTACACCACACCCATCAAGGCGCTGAGTAACCAGAAGTACCACGACCTGGTTGACGCGCATGGCGAGGATGCGGTCGGACTGCTGACGGGTGATGTCTCAATCAACTCCTCCGCGGACATCCTCGTGATGACCACTGAGGTTTTGCGCAACATGATTTATGCGGGCTCAGGCGCATTGGATCGCTTGACCCACGTGGTGATGGATGAGATCCACTTCTTGGCGGATGCCTCGCGCGGCGCAGTGTGGGAAGAAGTCATCCTCAACCTGGAGGAGCACGTCTCCATCATTGGCCTATCCGCAACGGTGTCCAACTCCGAGGAATTCGGCCGGTGGCTGACCACCGTGCGTGGTGACACCAAGGTCATCGTCACCGACAAGCGCCCAGTACCGCTGGACCAGTGGATGATGGTCGGCCGCAAGATCTACCCGCTCTTTGAACCCGACTCAGGCGGCCAGGTAAACAATGAACTGGCACAGCGCATCCAACGTCTGGAGGCCGGCGATACCGATAATGGCCGCGCAGACTATGCCCAGAACCGTGCGAGCTTCCGCGCCCGTGCCCGGCACAAAGGCGGCGGGCGCAGCGACCGGCACAGTGATCGGCGCAGCGGCGCGCCTCGTGCGCAAGACCGCTACCGTCCGCTAGGCCGTCCAGAGGTGCTCAAAGAGCTGCAGGCCATGGAGATGTTGCCGGCGATTACCTTCATCTTTTCTCGTGCGGGCTGCGATGGCGCGTTGTATCAGTGCCTGCGTTCCCGGATGGTGTTGACCTCCCAGGAGGAGGCCACCGAGATCAAGGCCATCGTCGATAAGGGCGTGGAAGGCATTCCGGAAGAAGACCTCAAGGTCCTTGATTTCAAACGTTGGCGCGAAGCACTCTCGCGCGGCTTTGCCGCTCACCACGCGGGCATGCTGCCCGCCTTTAGGCACATCGTGGAGGAACTGTTCGTCAAGGGCCTCGTCCGGGCAGTCTTTGCCACCGAAACCCTTGCCCTAGGCATCAATATGCCAGCGCGCACCGTGGTACTGGAAAAGCTGGTGAAATTCAACGGCGAGGCACACGTGGACCTCACCCCCGGCCAGTACACGCAGCTCACCGGGCGCGCGGGCAGGCGTGGCATCGATACCCTGGGCAATGCCGTCGTGCAGTGGGCACCCGCGATGGATCCGACCGCGGTGGCGGGGCTTGCCTCAACTCGTACCTATCCGCTCATTTCTACCTTCGAGCCCGGCTACAACATGGCTATCAACCTGCTGGGCATGCTCGGCTTTGATGACTCGCTGCGCTTGCTGGAGAAGTCTTTTGCCCAGTTCCAAGCGGACGGTTCCGTCGTGGAAGAGACTCGCGAGATTGAGCGCGCTGAGCATCGCGTCCGCGAACTTCGCGCACAGTTGGATCAGGCCGTGGATAACTTAGCTCCGCCGGCAGCTGATGGCGAGGACCCGGCTGAACTCCTCATGGATTATATGCGCCTGCGCCGCGCGCTTACCGACGAGGAAAAGTCAGCGCGGGCCTCCAAAAAGGAGGAGAGGAACAAGGAGGTCGCGGCTGTCTTGGCCCGGCTGCAAATGGGTGAGGTCATCGCCATCGCGACCAAGAAGCGCCCAACGCTGGCAGTTGTCATCACCCCGGCCAACCAGACTGCTGATCCACGCCCCTGGGTTACCACGGAGTCCGGGTGGTCTGGACGCATCGATGCAGCCGGTATTGAAAATCCGCCGATGGTGCTCGGCCACATGAAGCTGCCGCGTGCGGCGCAGAAGAATCCGCGTCGGCATACCAAATACGTTCAGGATGCCTTCAAACGCGACTACTACAAGCGGCCTAAGAAGATGCGCACTGAGCCGCGTAATCGTCCCAACAAGAAGATCGCGCAGCTGCGCGATGCCCTCCGCGAGCACCCGGTGCACAATTGGCCGGCGACCGACCGCGAACAGTTGGCTGGTGTGGCCCAAAAGCTCGCCCGACGCGAGCTCGAGCTCCACAAGTTGGAAGCCAAGGTGGAGCGCGCGACGGATACCCTCGGCCGCACCTTCGAGCGCATCGTGGACCTGCTGGCGGAGATGGATTACGTAGAGTTTGAAGGCTACGGCGAGAACCGCGAGCCGGTCATCACGGACGAAGGCGAGCGTTTGGCCAAGATCCATTCCGAGTCCGACCTACTGGTGGCACAATGCCTTAAGCGGGGTATCTGGAATGACCTTGACCCGGCAGAGCTGGCCGGCGTTGCCTCCCTCTGCGTCTTCGAAAACCGAAAAGCCACCCGCGGCGAACCAGGTGCGGCTAGCGACGACATGGCGGACGCCATGAACGCAACGTGGCGCATCTACGCGGAGCTTGTCAGCGATGAGAAGCGCCATAACCTGCCGCAAACACGCGAGCCGGAGCCAGCCTTTGCACTCGCTATCCACCAATGGACCGCAGGCGCACCCTTGGCATATTGCATGGCTGCGGCTAACGAGTCAGGCGCGGAGCTGACTCCCGGTGACTTTGTCCGTTGGTGCCGCCAGGTCATCGATCTGCTCCAGCAGGTAGCCAAGACCGGCTACGAGGACGAAATTCGCCGCAATGCCCGGCGCGCCATTGACGCGATCCAGCGCGGCGTCGTCGCCATCGGCGCTTAGTCTCTTCCTAGTCTTCGGAGCTACCGCGAAGCAGTGCCGCGGCTGCCGCCGCGATAGCTGTGCGGTGGGGTGCGATGAGTGCCACGGTGGCTAGCTTGAGGTTGCGCCCCAACGGGTTAAGGATGAGAGCTTGCGTGCCGATGATGGCGTCATCGATTAAAGCTGGTCCGCCCGAGTCACCTTTGACTGCCGGATTCGTGTTGAAGACGAATCCGGCGGGGGAGACGGTGGTGAGGAAATCGACCGACCACGTGCGAAAGAAGGGCAGAAGAAATAACCCCGTTCGCTTCTGTGCGCGGCGGGCCCTTCCGCCGTATCCCCAAGTGCTCACCGGAGCTCGAAAAGGGGGAGTACTGTGTGCGAGTCCCGGTAGGTTTCGTGGTGACGCGGGCTTATCAAGCAAACACAAGGCCATGTCGGTTCCATCAATCGTACGCACGGCGGTGATCCGCCGGTTGAAACCGCCACTCACCTTGTAGTGATCAGCTTTGTCTAGGCCATCGCGGAAGAAGTGCGCGCAGGTCAGAACCAGCCGGGTTGCCTGCTGGGTGCAGGGCTTTAAGGAGGCATCGATGAGCACCCCCGAGCAATAGCTACGGCGGGTGCGGATCTTGACGGCTGCGGGATAGGAATTCACGGCGCCCAGCTTAACTGGACGAAGGCGAGCGGTAGGCTAACTCCCATGACTGATTATGCTTCCCGCTTGGACCGCGCCCGCGCGATTGCCGCTGCCAAGGGTATCGATGTGTTGCTGGTAGGTACCGGGGCCGAGTTCGCGTATCTTACGGGTTCCTGGATCTCGTCCCATGAACGTCTGACCTGCTTGGTTATCCGTCCCGACGCCCAACCGATCATCGTAGCGCCAAGCACCGACATTGAGTCGCTTCAGGGCGTTGCCACGCAGCTGGTGGGGTGGCACGATGGCCAAGATCCCTATGCGCTGGCCTTGGAAGGTGTGCGTCTCAGCACCGTTGCCTTGGGCTCCTCGCTGACCGCAGACCACGTGTTGCGTTTCCAGTCCGCGGTTCGAGACCAGCTAGTTCCGTCCTCACCTTCTTCGACGTCCTCGACGGAGGTACCGCAAGTGGAATACCTTCTAGCTACTGAGGCGCTGGCTGAGCTCTTTAGCCGCAAGGACTCAGATGAGGTAGCGGAGCTGCGCGCTGCTGCGGAGGCTATCGACGCCGTGCACGCCGAGGTCCCGCGTCTCTTAAAGCCGGGGCGCACTGAGGCCGAAGTAGCCGCTGATTTGCGGGAGCTCATCTTGCGCGAACACGATGCGGTTGACTTCATCATCGTTGGTTCCGGCCCAAACGGGGCAAACCCACACTATGACTATGGGGACAGGGAACTTGGCGCGGGTGATCCCGTCGTGGTGGATATCGGAGGGACGCTGGCCTCCGGTTATCACTCTGACTGCACCCGCACCTATGTGGTGGGAGCGGACCCCTCTGCGGCGCCCGCCGATTTCCAGGAGGCCTATGCGGTGTTGGAAAAGGCCCAGGCTGCCGGACGAGCCGCCGCGCGCCCAGGCACAACCGCTCAGGAGATAGACCGTGCCACGCGCAGTGTGATCGAAGCGGCCGGTTGGGGTGAATATTTCACGCACCGCACGGGGCACGGCATTGGCTTGTCGACGCACGAGGAGCCCTTCATCATGGAGGGAAATGAGCTGGAGCTTTCCCCGTCCATGGCCTTTTCGATTGAGCCGGGAATCTACGTCCCGGGTAAGTGGGGTATGCGTCTGGAGGACATCGTGGTGACCACTGAATCCGGGCATGAGTCCCTGAACCAGGCCCCGAGGGGGTTGCGCTGATGGGAGAAACTGGCGCGCTACTGATCCTTGGCGGGCGCAGCGATATCGGTGGCGAGCTTGCACGCCGTCTGTGTGCAGGCCGCCCAGTAGTACTTGCCGCGCGGGGTGAGCACGGTATGGATGAACTCACCACAGAGCTTCTCCGCAGAGGGGCGGTTTCCGTTCACACGCTTTCCTTCGATGCCGCGGATGTTTCCTCCCACCGCGCAGTTATCGAGCAAGCTGCAACGCTCGCGGGTGAGGACATCACGACGGCGGTTGTCGCCTTCGGAATCTTGGGTGACCAGGAACAAGCTGAGCACGACGAGGCGCATGCCTTCGACATCGCCCTGATTGATTATGCCGCGCAGGTATCCATACTCACCGTGCTGGCCGACGTCATGAAAAGAGGCCACATTGTGGCCTTTTCCTCCATTGCGGGCTGGCGTGCACGGCGGGCCAACTATGTCTATGGCTCAACCAAGGCTGGCCTCGATGCCTTCTGCCAAGGTCTGGCGGATCGCCTGCAGGGCAGCGACCTAGCGCTGATCACCGCGCGCCCCGGTTTCGTTATCGGGTCCATGACACAAGGGATGAAGCCCGCGCCGCTGTCGGTGACACCTGACGTAGTCGCACAAGCTGTGGTCAGAGCCGTCGAGTCCTCGTCGAGTTCGCGGCCGGTGTCCCGCACGCTGTGGATCCCACGAACGCTTCAGCTGTTGGCCTGGGTCATGAAGCTTGTCCCGCGCCCCATCTGGCGGCACATGCCGCGTTAGCGATGTCCGAGCGCGGGGGAGTTGGCATCGAAGATGAAGCCGCGCGGTGCAAGGACGCGCAGCACCACGTCGGCATCGCCTTCGGCCAGATCGTGGATGACTAAGCCTCGCCAGGGGGTTACCGAGATGGAAGCGCCCAGCTGGGCAATAAGCCCCGCGTACTCACCGGGCAGCACGCCATCGTGCAGGCCCGCGCCCAGGTCGACGCGGCCGGGCTTGGTGTGATCGGTCAGCCAACCGATGGGCAAGGCCGGCTGTGCAGGGGCCGTACGCGCAGAAAAGGCGAAGCTGTCGAGGTCTTCAGAAAGCCCATTGGACACCTCGAGCACATAGTCCACGAGCTGCGAGATTGCTTCTTCTAACTCCAGGGTTGGACCTGTAGCTGCTCCCTCTCGAATGAGGCGCGCGGAGCCGGCGTCCTCATCATCGTCTCCTGTACTGACGCTGGATAGTTGGAGCCCAGCCGCCACACCGTGTGAGAGGAGATCGCCCGCGCCACCATCGATGCCGAAGACTGCATCCCGGTCGAGAGCGGGGGAGGCTCCTTTGGCTGCAGCCAGGGCATCAGCAACGCGCTGCGCCACACGGCGTGCGTGAAGGGAGAGGGGAGAGGCCAGCACGTGGGCGTCGGTGGTGAGCAGGGGGACGTCGCCAAGCACCTGCTCATCACGGATGCCGCGCAGGCTGATGACGCTGTGCTGCTCTAGGTACACATTGCCATCGCCATGTTCCCTAGCGGCCTGGCCGAGGGCAAGCCACTGCTCGGGGGTGACAACACCGCCTGCCGGATGGAAGCGCAAGGTATCGGATTCGGGATGCTTCGACTCGGAAAGGGACATGGTGGGTCAGTCTAATCGCTCCGGGAGGGTCTCCAGCGAACCAGCAGGTCTAGCAAGTATGGTGGGCTGCATGCCGTTTCTTCTGTTCATCGCGTACATCCTCCTCGAAACC
Organism: Corynebacterium sp. HMSC074E01; assembly: GCF_001808885.1. Taxonomy (NCBI): domain Bacteria; kingdom Bacillati; phylum Actinomycetota; class Actinomycetes; order Mycobacteriales; family Corynebacteriaceae; genus Corynebacterium; species Corynebacterium sp. HMSC074E01. The sequence continues at coordinate 31,299 of NZ_KV794854.1, read as the reverse complement.
CTGGCGTTTTGGGCAGTTGCCGAGTGGATTGGAGTGCTGTGGGCACTACTAGCCCTGGCGCTGACCATGCTCTTCGGTATGACGATAGCCAGCTGGGAAGTTCGCCGCATGATGGTCAGCCGCATCCGCCAGGCCGAAGACGGAGTCTATGTAATGGAGGATCCCACTCCAGGTAAAACAGCCGGCAACGTCGGCCTGACTATGGTGGGCGGAATCCTGCTTTCGCTGCCCGGCTTCGTCTCCACGATCATCGGTGCTCTGCTCATTTTTGCACCAACTCGTTCCATCATCCGCACGCTTCTTGCTGCATCGATGTTCCGGAAAATCGAGGATATGGGTGTGCGCGTTTACGAGGCCTCACCCATGGCACAACACCGCGACTCCTATGGATCCTTTGGAAGCTTCGGCGCGGGTGCTACCGGCAGCGCCATGGGAAGCAGGGGACAAGCGGACCACACGCACGAAGTCCTCGATGAAGATGAAATCCGCACATGGACCCAACACGTCAAGCCCGAAGACTTTGAGGACGGAAATAAATAGTGCTCACTGTGTGTGCCCGGCTTGTCCTCGCAGCTCTTTCGGGCGCGGTCACGTATCTATCGGTGGAGCCGCGCGGCTGGTGGGCGGCGGGAATCATTGGGGTGGCCATGTTGGTGGCCGCGTTATCGCCTTGGCGAAAGCCCCTGCATTTAGGGTGGGCGGCGCTCATCGCTGTGGTCCATAGCGCTGTCTTGTATCTCTTCACGCTTCCGTGGATTGGTGAGCTCGTGGGCAACATGCCCTATATTGCGCTCGCTATCTTCCTGTCCTTGTACAGCATCCTCCTCGGTACCGGTGGGGCAGCGTTACTGCGTTTAAACTATGGCTTCGCGCTTTTTCCCTTCTTTTATGTGGCGGTGGAAATGCTGCGCTCCTCCGTCCCCTTTGGCGGCTTTGCCTGGGTACGTCTGGCGTGGGGACAGATTGAAGGCCCGCTCGCCAACCTTGCCCCATGGGGTGGGCCTGCGCTTATTAGCTTCGCGGTCGTCTGCGTCGCCGCGGGTGTGGTGGGCCTTGCGCGCGCACCACGGTTAGCCTGTGCCTTCCTGGCAGTGCCGCTTCTTGCAGGGCTCATCGCCTCGCAAGGCGTGAACCGACCTAGCCACATCACAAGCACGATCACGGTAGCCGCTGTCCAGGGAAACGTCCCCCGGCTGGGCCTTGACTTTGCAGCGCAACGCCGCGCAGTGTTGGATAACCACGTCCGCGTCACTGAGCAGGCAGCACAGGATGGAGCACGGCCAGACATCGTCTTTTGGCCTGAGAACTCCTCCGATATCAATCCTTTTGCCAACGAGGACGCACGGGCGCTTATCGACGGCGCCGCCCACGACATCGACGCCCCCATCCTCGTCGGAACTCTCACCCGAGATGAGGTCGGCGCGCGCAATACGATGCAGGTATTCAACCCGGATGGCTCGGTGGGGCAGCACCACTACAAAAAGTACTTGCAGCCCTTTGGTGAGACGATGCCGATGCGTGAATTCTTTAGGAAGATCACCGATCTGGTAGACCTAGCGGGCGACATGAAGCCCGGTGATGGGTCAGGAGTGGTGACTATGGCAGGGACTGCGGTGGGCGTTGCTACGTGCTACGAGGTCAGCTTTGACCAGGCGTTCCGAACGGCCATCGATAACGGCGCACAGATTCTCACAACGCCGACGAATAACGCCACGTTCAGCGATTCTGACATGACCTACCAGCAGCTGGCTATGAGCCGCCTGCGCGCAATGGAAGCGGACCGAGCCGTGGTTGTGGCCGCCACATCAGGAGTCTCAGCCATCGTGCACCCCGATGGTTCAGTGAGCCAGGAAAGCGGTATCTTTGAACCGGCTTATCTCGAAGAGGAACTTCCGCTGCGAGAAGGGCGTACATTTGCGGTGCGTTATGGTTCGCTCCTGCAGTGGCTCATGACTATTATTGGAACGGTCTGCGCGCTGTTTGCGATCCATTCCACCCGCTTGACTGGACGACGCAGCGCGTCTTAAAGCAGAAACCTAAAGGAGCAAGTAACTAGTGAGCTCGACCCACGAATCTACTCTGGTCATCATCCCCACCTACAACGAGATTGAGAACCTGCCGCTGATTACCGGCCGCGTGCGCAAGGCCACTCCCGAGGTTCACATCCTGATCGTGGACGATAATTCCCCGGATGGCACCGGAGAGGCTGCAGACAAGCTGGCCGCCGAGGATCCTCACCTGCACGTGCTGCACCGCGAAGGCAAGGGTGGCCTTCTCGGCGCTTATATCGCCGGCTTCGAGTGGGGCCTAGAGAAGGATTACCAAGTTCTGTGCGAAATGGACGCCGACGGCTCCCACGCACCGGAGCAACTCCACCTCTTGCTTGAGGAAATCGAGAAGGGCGCAGATCTGGTCATTGGCTCTCGCTACGTACCGGGTGGAGAGACAGTGAACTGGCCTGCCAACCGCGAGCTGCTTTCCCGCCTGGGCAACAAGTACATTTCTGTCGCCCTGGGTGCTGGCATCAATGACATGACCGCTGGCTACCGCGCTTTCCGGCGCGAGCTGCTTGAACACCTCGACTTTGAAGAGCTCTCCAACGCCGGATACATCTTCCAGGTGGACGTTGCATTCCGCGCCATCAAGGATGGCTTTGATGTCCGCGAGGTTCCGATCACCTTCACCGAGCGCGAGCTTGGTGAATCCAAGCTGGACGGCTCCTTTGTCAAGGATTCCCTGCTCGAAGTAACCAAGTGGGGTGTGTCTCACCGCTCTGAGCAGATCAGCGATTTCACTTCGGAGATTTCGAAGATCACCTCCCGCACGGTCAAGGACATGGAGCTTGGCCACAAGGTCACCACGGTCAAGAACGCTGTATCGGACTTCGTTTCCGAAATCTCCAACCTAGTTAAAGGCACCTTCAAGAAGTAACTCGATGCCCACGGCGCCTCATACACGCCCGTGAATAAGAAAGCTAAGCCCGGAAGCCGCAGTATGGCCTCCGGGCTTTTTGCCGTAGTGACCAGTACTAGTGCTAATGTCATAAGTAGCACTTTAGCTGGTGCACAGTGACTTAATTCACTGTTTCTCACACTACGGATCGTTCGGCACGTACCTGCCGATGGAGGAGATTTTGCTATGGCAACCGTAACGTTCAAAGATGCTTCCCTAACCTACCCGGGAGCGAAAGAACCCACCGTCAAGAAATTCAACCTGGAAATCGCCGATGGCGAGTTCCTCGTCCTCGTCGGCCCTTCCGGCTGTGGTAAATCCACCACGCTGCGCATGCTGGCGGGTTTGGAAAACGTTACCGACGGTGCCATCTACATCGGCGACAAGGACGTCACCCACGTTGCTCCGCGCGACCGAGACATCGCCATGGTCTTCCAAAACTATGCGCTCTACCCGCACATGACCGTGCGCGAGAACATGGGCTTCGCACTGAAGATCGCCGGCAAGTCCCAAGACGAGATCAATAAGCGCGTCGACGAAGCCGCCGCCACTTTGGGCCTCACGGAGTTCCTCGAGCGCAAGCCGAAGGCCCTGTCCGGTGGTCAGCGTCAGCGTGTGGCCATGGGCCGCGCCATTGTTCGTAACCCGCAGGTCTTCCTCATGGATGAGCCGCTATCTAACCTCGATGCCAAGCTGCGTGTTCAGACCCGTACCCAGATTGCAGCCCTGCAGCGCAAGCTTGGGGTTACCACCGTCTACGTCACCCACGACCAGACGGAGGCCTTGACCATGGGTGACCGCATCGCGGTGTTGAAGGATGGCTACCTGCAGCAGGTTGGAGCGCCCCGCGAGCTTTATGACCGCCCCGCCAACGTCTTCGTCGCCGGCTTCATCGGCTCCCCAGCCATGAACCTGGGCACCTTCTCAGTCAAGGATGGGGACGCCACCTCTGGTCACGCTCGCATCAAGCTTTCCCCGGAAACCCTCGCTGCGATGACGCCGGAGGATAATGGCCGCATCACCATCGGTTTCCGCCCGGAGGCGCTGGAGATCATTCCGGAAGGCGAGTCCACCGAACTTTCCATCCCAATCAAGCTCGACTTCGTGGAGGAACTTGGTTCTGATTCCTTCCTCTACGGCAAGCTGGTGGGTGAGGGCGACCTCGGATCCTCAAGCGAGGACGTCCCCGAGTCCGGCCAAATCGTCGTCCGCGCTGCGCCGAACACCGCGCCTGCCCCGGGCAGTATTTTCCACGCACGCATCGTGGAGGGTGGCCAGCATAACTTCTCGGCGTCGACTGGCAAGCGCCTTCCTTAAGCCCGCGTGCCGGCTGCCCCGCGGCACGTAATAGGTAGGGCAGTTCTAGCCACAATCAGCAGAAAAGGTGGAGTGATTCGCCATGAAAGAGTCCATGAGCATCACCTCGTCGACGTACGCGTCGGCGCTGCTGACACTGCCCTGGGATACGCCCCTGGAACATTGGCCCGATGATCTCATCGCCGCACTGCCCAGGGGTATTTCCCGGCACATCGTGCGTTTCGTGGGGATCAACCGTGGCATCGTCGCGGTCAAAGAAATTGGTGCGCGTACCGCCCACCACGAGTACAAGATGCTGCGTGAACTGCAGCGCCTTGGCGCCCCCAGTGTGCGGCCAGTAGCCGTGATCACCGGACGCCATCCGGCAGAGGAAGACTACGGTGAGCTCACCGCAGCTTTGGTGACCGAGCACTTGGAATTTTCCCTGCCCTATCGCGAGATCTTCTCTCGGCACCTCACGGTCGTGGAAGCGGAGAAGCTCATCCGCGCCCTGTCCGTGCTTTTGGTGCGGATGCATCTGCTCAACTTCTACTGGGGCGACGTGTCATTGTCCAACACTCTCTTTCGGCGCGATGCCGAAACCTATTCCGCCTATCTCGTCGATGCCGAGACAGGAGAGTTCCAGCCCAACCTCTCTGAATCACGCAGGCTTTACGACGTCGACATAGCCCGCGTCAACATCATCGGCGAGCTCATGGACCTCCAGGCGGGTGAATGCCTAGATAGGTCCATCGATGTCATCGCCCTAGGAGGCCTCGTCGAAAGCTCTTATCTTGAACTGTGGACGGAGCTCACCGCGGAGGAATCCGTCGATGCCAGTGAATACTGGCGCGTCTCCGAGAGAATTGACCGCCTCAATCAACTGGGCTTTGACGTAGGGGAGCTCAAGGTCACGAAGGACGATTCGCGGCAGGTTGTGCGCATTCGCCCTGTCGTGGTGGATCCGGGCCACTATCGTGCAGAGCTGCTGAGCTTGACCGGGCTGAGCGTCGAGGAGCATCAGGCCCAACGCCTGTTGGGCTCGATACAGGCCTATCAGGCCGTCGAATGCGGACCGCATGTGGGTCTTACCCAAGCCGCGCATCTTTGGATGACGCATGAATACGAGCCGACCATCGCCGCCGTCCCCGTGGAGATGTTAGACAAGCTGGAGCCGGCACAGATCTTCCACGAAATCGTTGACCATCGCTGGTTCCTTGCCCAAGAAAGGGGAGGGGATGTCACCCTCCCGGAGGCCACGGCATCCTATCTTGAATCCGTGCTTCCTGCCCGCCGCGACGAGGCTCGCCTCCTCAGCACAAGCCCTTCAGAAGAAGACTTGTCATAACCTCTCGCGTGCCCCAACAGCTCCTGCGATCACAAATCCTCCCTCCTATCCTCAGCTGTTTTTTATATGTATTTGTATGGTTTAGGCCCGATTGCCCCATAAATGGGGAAGGTTTCAATGTCCGAATATGGATATGGTCACAATCGGGTGTTTTGGGTCCGAATTCTTTTGAATATGTGGAATTCCTCACTAAGGTGGAAGACAGGCTAACCAGTTCATAGTCGGACTACGATCCGCTATGAAGCACTTGGTGGCGCTGGGAAGAAGCCTTCGTTGCTGGAGGTCTCCCAGACACAACCGAATACGAGCCAGGTATCCATCTCGGCTCATCATCCCGCTTTTCATCAAGAAAGATGAGGACCTCATGAAGCGTCTTACTCGCATCGCATCCATCAGCATGGCATCCATGCTCGCCGCCGCAAGTCTCGTCGCGTGCTCCGGCTCCACCGACGAGGAAGGCGATGTTTACTTCCTGAACTTCAAGCCCGAACAGGACGCGGCATACCAGGAGATCGCAAAGGCCTACACTGAAGAGACCGGTGTTAAGGTCAAGGTCGTCACTGCCGCCTCCGGCTCCTATGAACAGACCCTCAAGGCCGAGATTGGCAAGGACGAGGCCCCGACTCTCTTCCAGGTCAATGGCCCAGCTGGCTTCATCACCTGGCAAGATTACATGGCAGATATGTCGGACACCGAGGTTGCTAAGCAGCTGACCGACGATATTCCGCCGCTGACCACCGAGGATGGCGAGGTACGTGGCGTTCCGTTCGCCGTCGAGGGCTTCGGAATCATCTACAACGACGAGATCTTCGACAAGTACATCGCCACGTCTGGCGCAAAGATCAAGTCCACGGATGAGATCACGAGCTACCAGAAGCTCAAGGAAGTCGCCGAGGATATGCAGGCAAAGAAGGACGAGCTTGGTATCGAGGGCGCCTTCGCCTCCACCTCACTGACATCCGGTGAGGACTGGCGTTGGCAGACTCACCTGGCCAACGCTCCGATCTGGCAGGAGTACCAGGACAAGGGCGTCGAGGACACCAACGAGATCGAGTTCTCCTACAACAAGGAGTACAAGAACCTCTTCGATCTCTACCTTGAGAACTCCACCGTAGAAAAGTCTCTTGCGCCTTCTAAGACGGTGTCCGATTCCATGGCTGAGTTTGCGCAGGGCAAGGCCGCCATGGTTCAGAACGGTAACTGGGCATGGTCCCAGATTTCCGAGACCTCTGGCAACGTGGTCAAGGAAGACAAGATCAAGTTCCTGCCCATGTACATGGGTCTGCCGGATGAAGAAAAGCACGGCATCAACGTCGGTACCGAGAACTACCTGGGCGTGAACTCTGAGGCATCTGAGGTTGACCAGCAGGCCACCAAGGACTTCATCGACTGGCTGTTTACCTCTGAAGCTGGCAAGGAGCACGTGGTTAAGGACCTTGGCTTCATCGCGCCGTTCGAGAGCTACACCGCCGAGGACACCCCCAACGATCCGCTGGCTCAGCAGGTCGCGGAAGCTATCGCTAACAAGGATCTGACCACCTACCCGTGGAACTTCCAGTACTTCCCGTCCCAGCAGTTCAAGGATGACTTCGGCCAGGATCTGTCGCAGTACGCCTCCGGAAAGCTGAAGTGGGAGGACGTCGTCAAGCACTTCAAGGACAACTGGGCTGCTGAGAAGGAATCCAACTGGGGCTAAAGCTCTATCCCCATCTCCCTCGCCACACGCCTTCTAAGTAGCGGACGTCGGGGAGGGGAGTAGGTGAGGGTTGTGGCCCGCGTCGCGAGCTTGTCCGCGAGCGGTTACTCCACATCCTCAGCCTCCTCTCCTCGTCGCCGTCCCGCTGGGAAACGTGTGGCACCACCTGAAATGAAGGTTTCACCACCATGCAAGCAACGCTGAAGAAGTACTTCCCAGTCTTTGTCTTGCCCACCCTTCTGGCATTCATGATTGCCTTCTTGGTGCCGTTCATCGTGGGTTTCTTCCTCTCCTTCACGAAATTCACCACTATCACCAACGCCAAGTGGGTTGGCATAGACAACTACGTCAAAGCTTTCTCCCAACGCGAAGGTTTCATCTCGGCCTTCGGTTTCACCGTCCTCGTGGTCATCGTCTCCGTGATCACAGTCAACATCTTCGCCTTCCTCTTGGCGTGGATGCTGACCCGCAAACTCCGCGGCACCAACTTTTTCCGCACGGTCTTCTTTATGCCCAACCTTATCGGCGGCATCGTGCTGGGCTATACCTGGCAGACCATGATCAACGCCGTGCTTTCGCACTATGCCACGACGATTAGTGCGGACTGGAAGTTCGGCTATGCCGGCCTCATCATGCTGCTTAACTGGCAGCTCATCGGCTACATGATGATCATTTACATCGCCGGTCTCCAGAACGTCCCACCAGAGCTCATTGAGGCTGCCGAACTCGACGGCGTCAACAAGTGGGAAATGCTGCGCCACGTCACTATTCCGATGGTCATGCCATCCATCACCATCTGCCTCTTTTTGACTTTGTCGAACTCCTTCAAGCTCTTCGACCAGAACCTGGCGCTGACCAACGGCGCTCCTGGCGGGCAAACAGAGATGGTGGCGCTCAACATCGTCAACACGCTGTTTAACCGTATGAATGTCGAGGGCGTCGGCCAGGCCAAGGCTGTCATCTTCGTCGTCGTTGTGGTCGTCATCGCTTACTTCCAGCTGCGCGCGACCCGCTCCAAGGAAATCGAGGCTTAAGTTATGACTACCAGCACTTCAGCGCAGGCTGTTCCGGCCTCGAAGAAGAAGGATCACCAGCTTCCCTCGGATAATAAGACCCGGATGTCTGGCGGCGCCAAGTTCGTGGTCTACGCCATTTTGGCGTTCTTCACCATCGTCTTCCTTGGGCCGATCCTCTTCATCTTCATCAACTCCTTTAAGTCCAAGTTCGCTATCTCCTCCGATCCTTTCTCGCTTCCCATTGGTGAAACCTGGGTCGGCTTCGAGAATTTCCTGGTGGGCTTGACCAAGCAGGGCTTCTTGGAAGCCACGTTGTGGTCCTTCGTCATCACGATCCTGTCCGTCATCGTTATCGTGTTCTTCTCCGCGATGACCGCCTACTACATCACGCGCGTCAAGACGTGGTGGACGAACCTTCTATACTACCTCTTCGTGGTCTCCATGATTATCCCCTTCCAGATGGTCATGTTCCCGACGGTCAAGATTGCAGACATGCTCCACCTCAACAACCCGATCGGCATCGTTGTGCTCTACCTCGGTTTCGGTTCCGGTCTGTCGGTGTTCATGTTTGCAGGCTTCGTCAAGTCCATCCCTTTGGATGTTGAGGAAGCTGCGATGATCGACGGCTGCGGTCCGCTCCAGAACTACTTCCGGGTAGTCTGGCCTATGCTCAAGCCAACTGCCATCACCGTGGCCATTCTTAATGCCATGTGGGTGTGGAATGACTACCTGCTGCCATACTTGGTCATCGGCCTGTCCACGCGATACAAGACCATCCCGGTGGTCATCCAGTCCTTCGTTGGCTCCAACGGTAACCGCGATATGGGCGCCATGATGGCCATGCTGGTACTAGCCATCATCCCCATCGTCATCTTCTACTTCTCCACGCAGAAGCACATCATCGAAGGTGTGGCTGCCGGTGCCGTGAAGGGCTAAACGGGTGCGATAGGTTAAAAACCATGAATCGCATGCTCGGCCCCGAATCGAAGTTCTATGCTGCTCTGAGCCTCTTCGCTGACCTAGTCATCGTCAATGTTCTCTTGGTGATCACGTGCTTTCCCGTGTTCACCGGGGGAATGTCCTTGCGCACCGCCCATGCGGTGACCGGTCAAATGGTCCGCGAGGAAGGTTCTCGCCGCGGCTCGGCCTTCGTTCGGGGCCTTTTGACGCGCCCCGGGGTCAACACCGCATGGTGGCTCATTTGCCTCACCGTCGCCGCCTTGGCCGCGTATGAATTCGCCATTATTGCAAAGGCAGACCTGGGTTCAATGGGCCTAGTACTGCGCGCAGCCTTAATCTCGGGGCTTATCGTATTGGGCTGTGTCAGCGTATGGTTCTTCCATCTCGATGCACCGGGGCTTGGCTTCCGTCAAAGAAGCACACAGGCCATCATGAAGGCGGTAGGGCACCTACCGCGTACTCTATTGGCAGTATTGCCTGGCATCATGCTTGTTCTGTATCCCATCTTTTTCCCGGCGCAGTGGGGAGGCTACCTGTTCTTCCTCGCGGTGCTTGGCCCGGCTCTCGCGGTCTATCTCGCCGAGCTAGTGCTGCAATGGCCCGAACTGAATTCGCTATCACCCGATAGCCCCTCTGCATAACGCGGTGCGCGCCAGCTGGCCCAAAGCCAGAAATAGGGTAGTGGTATCCACGTCATCGTGGAACCACTACCCTGCAGTCTTTGTGGGCTTCCTAGAAGCGCTTTAAGCTTCGCCCTCCTCCTGCGCCTTCTGCTCCTTGAGCAGACGGGCAGCCGCGCGGCGACGAGAACGCAGATTCTCGATGCGCTCGGTCAAGAGTTCATCCAACTCCTCAATGGAGCGGCGCTCGCGCAGCATGTCCCAGTGGGTACGCGGCGGCTTCACGGGCTTGGACTCGACGCCTTCGCCCTCAACCAGAGTGCCGAGCTTACCGTTCTTGCACATCCACTCCTCGGGAATCTCCGCATCGTCAGCGAAGGGCACCTCATAGATGTCGCCGTCTTCGGTGCGGTACTTCACCATTTGGCGTGGGGCCAAGTCGTGGTCGCGGTCGGTTTCGTAGCTCACTGCGCCCATGCGGCTGCCACGGAGTACGCGATCTGCCATGCAACATCATCCTTTTCACGTGTTGAGGTAGGGAAGTGATCAGGGTCGACCCATATCACCCAGAGAACTAACATTATAACGAACGGCCCACTGCCTTTGTTCCCACCCTCGGTTTAATGGGCTAAGGTGTGTGAGGTGATTGGTACACAGGATCCGCAGCCCGGAAAGCCAACAAGGCGCGGCTCGGCTACCTGCCAGTGGTGCGGCAAAGAGATCGTCCAGGGCGGCCGAGGAAGGCCACGCAAGTTTTGCTCGCCCTCCTGCAAGCAACGCGCGTACGAACAGCGCCACAACGTCGCAGGGACGCCCATTCCAGCCAACGCTGTCATCTTGACTCCGGAGAAGGCCGACCGGCTTCGTGACGGCCTCTTCGAGCTTCGATGCTGTGCCGAGGACGTCGCCACGGCGGCGTCGGAAAGCGCCAGCGCGGAAGAAATGGAAGAACTGTGTGCCGAACTAGTCACATTGGCTCGCAAGCTTGAGGAATTGAGATAGCACATGAAATCTGTACTAGGCAACCGCAAACTGATTGTCAGCATCTTCGTGATCCTGATTGTGGCCTCAACGGCACTGGCTCTTGGACCGCTGGCGTTCTCGTTGATCATGGGCCGTGGCGTGAAGACCGAGCCGATCAACGCGGATAAGGTCCATGCCGCAACGACGGACGTCGACGGTGAATGGCAGGTGACGCAAGGTTCAGCGCATAACCACACCTCAGCAGGGTTTACTATCGACGAAATCCTCCCAGCAGATAAGCGCACGACGTCTGGTTCCACCAAGCATGTCACCGGCCAGGCAACCATTCAGAACGGCATCGTCGAGAAGGCGCGCATCACCGTGGACATGTCTTCCTTGACCACGGATAAAAAGGTTCGCGACCAAAACATGAAGACGAAACTCTTTGAGGTCTCAAAGTACCCAGAATCGACCTTTACATTGACCGAGCCGACTGATGTCTCCGCTGTGCCTGACGACGGCTCACTGGTTACCGTGCCACTCACAGGCGACCTCACCATCCACGGTCAGACCAAGAGCATGACGCAGGATTTCCAGGTGGTGCGCGATGGTGACACCATCATCCTGGGCGGCGATATCCCGGTTAACCGTCTCGACTACGGAATTGAGACTCCAGAGATGATCGCCGCGCGAATCTCGGAAACCGGCGAGATCAATGTCCGCGTAACCTTTGAGAAGAAATAGACACGGTTCCTTATGAACTCTCGCTATCTCATTCCAGTCCTGTGGATCCGGCTCGTCATCCTCGCAGGATTCGGCATTTTCATCTGGGTCCAGGACATGAAGCTCCTCGCTGCCTTCTCGGTGTTACTCGTAGCACTTACTGCGGTCCAGCTGGCGATCGCCTACCGTCAGCGCTAAAACTAGCACTCGGTACAGCCACAGGAACATAGCCTAATTACGTAACTGTGACTATATTTGGGCGATAAGAGGGTGCTGGCCGTGCGACAAACGGGGGCGCAGATCGGGAACGCCAAGAGCCAACAGCAATTAACCCCGCCTGCGCCCAGCGCAATTTTTGATACCAATGAGGAGCGCACAAATGGACCACCCGGAAACTGACGGGGGCTAGCACCCACACATCTGCAGGAAAGTCTCATACCGCCAAACGGCACAATGCAAGTGCAGTGAGCATTCCGCGTTACCTACACGGCGAGTGTCCCGAAGCCTAAGCGCCAATCGGCGGCAAGGTGGAGACAGTACGCCTGCCGCAGTTTTGAAACAATCCACGGACACCGACGCCGCACAGTAAAGGCCCAAACCCGAACCCAGGCAGGTTTAGCGGCAAGACCCCGCTTGGCCTACTGCTTAAATAGATGTCCGATAATGTACATTATGTCAGATAATCGGCGTACCCACTTCCCGGCCAATACAAAACTTACTCAAGAAGAATTTTTCACACATTGAGACTTTCATTTCAATACATGAGACGGTAGTGTTTCTCCCATAACCAATCGACCTATCGAAATAATCAAGGAGGGCGCCTCTCACATGACCGCCGTCAGCACCACGCCGCCAAAGACAGCGGCCCCCGCACAGCAGCTCACCAAACGTGACCGCGTGCGTGTGGCCGTAGCATCGACCATTGGTACGACCATCGAGTTCTATGACTTCTATATTTATGCCACGGCAGCCGTAGCCGTCTTTCCTTTCCTCTTCTTCCCGAAGACCGAGGACCCCACCGTTGCTTTGCTCCAGTCTTTTGCCACCTTCGGCCTGGCCTTCATCGCCCGGCCACTGGGCTCAGTGCTCTTTGGACACTTCGGCGATCGCATTGGCCGCAAGACCACCCTCGTGGGCGCACTCCTCACGATGGGCATTGCCACCTTCATTATCGGTGTCCTCCCCACGTATCAGACCGCGGGCATTATCGCACCGGCCCTGTTGGCCCTGATGCGCTTCTGCCAGGGTCTGGGCCTGGGCGGCGAATGGTCCGGTGCAGCTTTGCTGGCTTCCGAGACCGCCGAGGAAGGCAAGCGCGCTTCCGCCGCCATGTGGCCGCAGTTCGGCGCACCTTTCGGGTTCTTGCTCGCCAATGGCTTCTTCCTGACTCTGGTTGCCACCATGGATTACTCCCGCGGCGACACCACCGGCACCTTCATGGAATGGGGCTGGCGCTTGCCCTTCCTCGCCTCCGCCGTCATGGTGCTCATTGGCCTCTATGTACGCCTGCGCCTGGAGGAAACCCCTGTCTTCCAGCAGGCAGTGGACGAAGGCAAGAAGGTCAAGACCCCCATGGTGGAGGCTTTCCGCACTGCCTGGAAGCCGATGATCATCGGCACCTTCGTCATGGTCTCCTGTTACACGCTGTTCTACCTGGTCACTACTTGGATTCTTTCCTACGGTATCGGCGATAAGACCAAGGAACTGGGTTTGGGAATCCCCTACCTGGAGTTCCTGGAAATCCAGCTGATCTCCATCTTCATGTTCATCATCGGTATCCCAGTATCTTCCATGCTGTCGGATAAGTATGGACGCAAGCCAATCCTGGTCGTGACCTCGCTCATCATGATTGCTTTCGGCTTTAGCTTCCCCTTCTTCCTCGGCATTGAGCACGCCGACCGCAACTCGGTCCTTGGCTTCTTGCTCGTCGGCATGTTCATCATGGGCCTCATCTTCGGCCCCATGTCGGCTGTCTTGCCGGAGCTCTTCCCCACTAACGTCCGCTACACCGGTTCCGGCATCGCGTACAATGTCTCCTCTATCCTCGGTGCCGCCGTGGCCCCGTTCATCGCAACGTGGCTGGTCAGCGCCTTTAACGTGAGCTACGTGGGCTATTACCTCATCATCGTCTGCTTCATCTCCCTCATCGCTATCCTTATGATGCAGGAGCTGAAGGACCAGGATCTTTCCCAGGTTTAGGTCTTCAGACACAAGCATCTCCCCGTCTCCCCCGGTGCTGCTCACCGAGGGGCGGGGAGATTTTTGTCGCACCGTGCCTCGCCGCCTCTAAAAGTGCAGACCTGGAAGTGCAGACTCGCTGCGTCGCAAAGCACTGCCTGAGCGCTCGACGACGACCACCTGCGTGAATGCACTTCCAGGTCTGCACAAATAGAAAGGGTGGCCGGCAAACATGTGCCAACCACCTATTCGGAGTTACTTGCCCGGATGGGAATCCTGTTACACAGAAACGGCCATTTTACCGGATTCCACCGCGTCGTCGATGGGCTTGCGACGCACGATGGCGGAGAAGACTGCACCAGTGACGTTGACCCACACCGCAGCGACCACACCCGGCAGCGCAGCCTCCGGGCTAAAGAACTGCAAGGCCAATGCCGAAGCAAGCCCCGAGTTCTGGGTCGCCACCTCAATTACCGTAGTGCGCGCCGCCGCCTCGCGCTGGCGGGCTAGCTTGGCCATGTAGTAGCCAAAGAGAAATCCGATGAGGTTCTGGATAGCCACGCCGATAAACACTACGAGACCAACGGTGACCAGCTTGTCCTGGGATTTCGACACCACTGCTGTAACCACGCCGCCGATGCCGACGATAGCCACCCACGGCAAGGCCGGCAGAACCATGTCCACAGCTTTGCTGGCAATCACGCGCAGCAACAGACCCAGACCTACCGGGATGAGGACGGTCTGTACCAGCGACCACATCATGCCGGCACCATCGACCTCTGCGGTTTGCCCCGCCAACCACAGCATGAGCAGTGGTGTCATGATCGGCGAAACCAGTGTGGAGACCGAAGTCATCGCCACCGACAGCGCCACATCGCCCTTGGCCAGGTAGGCCATCACGTTGGAGGCCGTACCGCCGGGCACAGACCCGAGGAGGATGAGGCCGACAGTGGCGGCGTCGGAAAGCCCCAGCACTTTAGCCACGAGCACGGCGCTCGTCGGCATGATGGCAAATTGACAGACAACACCCAAAAAGATGGGCAACGGACGCTTCGCCACCAGGGCCAGGTCCGGGATAGTCAAGGTCAGGCCCATAGAAAACATGATGACCATGAGCAATTGCGAGGTGTATTTCCCCACCGGCTCAAAGGTGCTGGGGCTCAAAAAGGCGACAATAGCGCAGGCAATGATAACGATGGGAAAGATGTAGACGGCGAGTTTCTCGCCGGTCTCCCCTTCTGCACGCGGGTTCGTCATGGTGTTTCCTTTCCAGAATATGTCTCACTATATGAATTGAGTATCCCATATGATGAACCTCACGTACCCGGTTTGGTCGAGATTTACTGTCAAGCGATAGATTAGAAATATGTCCAAGCTATTAAGCCCCGATTCCTCTCGTTTCTCCCGCCCATCCGGCACCACGAGCCAGGCCGACGCCGTCCCCGCACGCTACAAGAACGGCTCCCCCGCCGACCTCGTTGCAGACATGGAAGCCATCGTCGGTCAAGAGAACGTGCACGGACGCCTCAGCGACCTCGTGCGCTTCTCCTCCGATGCCGGCCCCTACCGCTCCATCCCGAACATCGTGGTCTCCCCGCGCAACGCCGCGGACCTCGCCGCGCTGATGAAATACTGCGATACTCACGGTCGCCACATGACCTTCCGCGCAGCAGGAACCTCACTAAACGGCCAGGCCATGGGCGATGACATCCTCGTCGATATCAAAACCCACTTCGGCGGCATGGAGGTGCGAGAAGAAGGCCGCAAGCTATGGTCGCGCCCCGGCGTCATCTTGGGCGATGCCCAGGCAGTGCTCTCCCGCCACGGCTTCATGCTGGGGCCGGACCCGGGATCCACGTCCGTGTGCACCATCGGTGGCGTGCTGGCCGATAACTCCGGCGGTATGCGCTGCTCCTTGGAGCGCGATAGCTACCACAGCATCGAAGAGCTCATCTTCGTCCTGCCTTCCGGCACCATCGTGGATACGTCCCGTGGGGACGAGGCCTTCCGCAAGCAGGAACCAACGCTCCACGCCGATCTGCTGGCCTTCCGCGATAAGCTGCGCGCCAACACCGAGATGGTGGAGTTCCTGCGCACCAAGTTCTCCATCCGCAACACCAATGGCCTGCGAATTGATGCCTTCCTCGACGAAGACGAACCCGTGCACATCCTCAAGCGCCTGCTCATCGGCTCCGAGGGCATCTTCGGCGCTATCACGGAATCCGTCATCCGCACGGTGAAGCTTCCGCGCGTGAAGGCTACGACCTGGGTCGAGCTGCCCAATCTCCGCGATGCCGCAAACTACGTGCACCCCATCATGGAGACCGGTGCGGAAGCCTGCGAGCTATTGGTCGCCCCGGTCATGCGCCGTTCTGCCGAGCATTATGCGCACGCCCCGGAATCGTGGCGCAACCTTGATGATGACGCCGCAGCACTCCTCGTCGAGGTCGGCGGTAGCGATGAGGCTGACTTGGACAAGGCCATGGATCGCCTACGCACCGTGCTTGCCGACGCCCCACTACTCCGCCCCCTCGAATTCCTCACCACCGCGGAAGGTATGCGCGGAGCCTGGGAGCTACGCAACGGCCTGTACGGGCTGCTGGGTGCGGATCGCCCGAATGGCACGGCTTATATCACCGAGGATGTCTGCTTCCCGCCGTCACAGGTCGGCGAGGCAGCCGCGGATCTGCTCGATCTGCAGGCCAAGTACGGCTACCCGGAATCCGTGATGGGTCACGCTGCTTTTGGCAACCTGCACTTCTTTTTCACTCCGCGATTTGATGTCGAGGAAGAGCGCGAGTCCTATGCCGCGTTCTTGGATGACTTGGCCGAGCTGGTCATTGATAAATACCAGGGCTCGATGAAAGCCGAGCATGGCACCGGCGTGAACATGGCGCCCTTCCTGGAGCACGAGTGGGGCACGGAGGCCTTTGAGCTCTTCTGGGAGGTCAAGAACATGATCGATCCCAAGGGCATCCTGGCGCCGAACGTGAAGCTGACGCGCGACCAGACCATCCACCTGCGCAACTTCAAGTCCTTCCCCAAGGTCGAAACTGAAATCAACCCCTGTGTGGAATGCGGCTTCTGTGAGCCCGTCTGCCCCTCCCGCCACGCCACGGTGACCCCGCGCCAGCGCATCGTCTTGCGCCGCGAGATGGCCCGGCAGCAAGAAGGCTCAGAGGTCTTGGCACAACTACACAAGGAGTACCAGTACGACGCCGTCGACATGTGCGCCGCCGACGGCACCTGCTCTATCCCCTGCCCGATTAGCATCGACACCGGTGCGGTCATGAAGCAGCTGCGCGCTCAGCAAGCCACCCCGGCTCGTGAGAAGGTGGCGCTTACGACGGCGCAGCGTTGGGAACTTGTGGAAAAGCTTGCCCGCGCCGGCATCATCTCCGCCAACAAGATTCCCCACAAGCCCCTCGAACTGGGCGCCAACATGGCACGTAACGTGGTAGCTCCCGATTTGCTGCCCACCGTCCCGGGACCGCTACCGCAGGCCGCATCGCGTCTGCCGGAAACCCCGCGCGAGGGCGCTGGCGCACTTTACTTCCCGGCCTGCATCAACCGTATTTTCGGCCGCCCAGCCGGCGCGGCTGAGGATTCGGTAGACCTCCCGCGTGCCATCGTGGAACTAGGACGCCGTGCCGGCCAGCCGGTGTGGATCCCCGAGGATGTCGCGGGCGATTGCTGTGGCACACCTTGGTCCTCCAAGGGCTACAAGGAAGGGTTTGAGTACCAGGCACAAAAGATTGTCCGCGATCTCTGGCACTGGTCGGAGCACGGCCAGCTGCCCATCGTGGTCGATGCTGCCAGCTGCACCCACGGGTTGCTTGATTCCGTTCCTGAGGTGCTCTCCCCTGCCGACCGCAAGTTGTGGGAGGATCTGCGCATCCTCGATGTCGTGGAATGGCTTCGTGATGAGATCGCGCCGCACCTGCCCATCGTGAAAAACATGGGCAGCATCGCCGTACACCCAACCTGCTCGACGGATCACATGGGCATGAGCCAGGCCCTGGTTGATCTGGCGAACCTCTGCGGCACAGCCAAGGTCCCGGAGGGCGCGATGTGCTGTGGCTCCGCCGGTGACCGCGTCATGCTGCACCCCGAGCTCGTTGAGTCCGCCACGCGCGAGGAGCGTGCTTCTCTCGACGCGGAGCATTTCGATGCCTTCGTCTCCGATAACCGCACCTGCGAGATGGGCCTGGAGATGATCTCCGGGCGGACCTATGAATCAATCGCAGTGTTGTTGGAGCGGGCCTCCCGTCCGGTCGTCACTCCATAAGCAACGCGCCGGTGGCAATACTCCTCGTCGGGAGCTCTGCCACCGGCGCAACAGATGTGGTGGAACCGGGTTAGAGATAGTCGTAATTGATCTCGGTGTCGGGGGCGAAAAACACGCACCCGCCCTTCATCGGGCGCAGGTAGATCGTGTCGCCCTGGTGCACGTCAATGCCGCGCGGCACCTTCACCGTGATGCGGTCACCGCGGACCACGGTTCCGTCACTGGCCGACTCTTCGCGGCCACCATAGACATACAGCTCGGAGCCTAAGTGCTCCACGATATCGACCCGAACCGGTATACCATACTGTTCACCTGGCTGGTTGACGCCAACGATGTCCCAATTCTCTGGGCGCACACCAACTAGGACGTGATCCGCCCCCACCTTCACGGCCTGCTCTTGTGGCATGTAATAGTCCAGCGCATGGTCTTTGCCGCTGACGACGCGACCGTCAACGAAGGGGACGTTGTCGATGAGAGTCATAGCCGGCGAACCGATGAACGTCGCGACGAAGGAATTACCGGGGTTCTCATACAGTGTTTTAGGCGGGGCGACTTGCTGAATAATGCCTTGTTTGAGGACACACACGCGATCCCCCATGGTCATTGCCTCAGTTTGGTCGTGAGTGACATAGACCGTGGTGGTGTTGAGCTCGCGCTGCAGTTGAAGGATCTGCGCACGCGTGGATACGCGGAGCTTCGCATCCAGATTGGAAAGGGGCTCATCCATAAGAAAGACCTTGGGCTGGCGCACGATAGCGCGACCCATGGCCACACGCTGGCGCTGGCCACCCGACATTGCGGAGGGTTTGCGATCGATTAGCTCCTCCAGCTCCAGCATTTTCGCGGCAAAACTCACGCGCTCTTCGATGGTTGCCTTGTCCACTTTGGCGTTTTGCAAGGCAAACGCCATGTTCTGACGCGCTGTCATGTTGGGGTATAGCGCATAGGACTGGAACACCATGGCTACATCGCGGTCCCGCGAGCGGGTCTCGGTAACGTCGGCCCCGTCGATGAAGATCTGGCCTTCGTCGATTGGCTCAAGGCCAGCGAGCATGCGCAATGTCGTAGATTTACCGCAGCCCGAAGGGCCAACGAGCACCAAGAACTCGCCATCCTTGATATCGAGGTTAATGCGGCTGACCGCCGGCGGCTTCTTCGGATCATAAATCCTGGAAGCTTGACGGAATTCAACAGTAGCCATGGTGTCCTTTCAAACGATCCGAAGTGTTACTTGAGCTTCGGGGTGATGTCGCGGTCGATAACGCTCTGGGTCTCCTTCTGCAGGTCACCGAATGCGGTCTCCACGTCCTCATTGCCCACAGTGATGCGGTCAAGAACTCCACCGATGCGCTGTCCACCGCCCGGCACGAATACGCGAGCGTAATCCTGCGGCTGGGTGTTCTCGTTGAGCTGTTCGATAGCCGTCTGGGCGTTCGGATTCTCCTCCAAGAACTTCTTCTCCTCCGGATCATCCAGGGCGTCCTTGCGCACCGGCATGTAGCCCGTCTTCTGGGAGAACTTGATGGTGTTCTCGGTGTTCGTCAGGAAGTCAATGAACTTGACCGCGTTAGCCTTGCGCTCATCAGAAATTCCAGCCGGCACAGCCAGACCAGCACCACCGGTGGCTGCCGAAGGACCAGGGCCCGGCAGGTAGGTGGTGATGAATGGAATCGTCGCCGTCTCCTTCAGGCCGCCCAGGGAGCCGGTTGACTCCAGAAGTCCAGAGGCCTTGCCGGAGCCAAAGGCGACGGTCGGGTCGGTGGAGATTTCGATGTGACCGGCCTTGACCTGGTCCTGCAGGAACTTACCAGCCTCGATGGACTCCTTCGACGTAAAGTTCGGATCCCACTCATCAGAGTAAGAGCCGCCGAAGGCCCAAATCATGCCCTGGAAGTACCAGTCGAGGTAATTGGAACCATCCGGAACAGTGATGGCCGGCTTGTCGAGCTTGTCCTTGATCTTGGTGGCCCACTCGTCGAATTCTTCCCAGTCCTTCGGGCCACGGTCGGTAGGAAGTCCTGCTGCCTTGAGGTCATCGGTGTTCCAGTACATCAGGTTCGTGGAGCGGGAGTACGGAACGCCATAGTGCTTGTCATTGTACTTGTAGTCTTCGCGCAGGGTGTCGACGTAGCTCTCATAGTCAATGTCGTTCATCTCCCACAGCTCATCGAGGGGCGTCGTGGCTTCATTCAGTGCGAAGTTGAACCACGTGACGTCAGAAGCAACGAGGACGTCGGGAAGGTCGCCACCTGCGAGGGCAGCGTTAAAGCGCTGTGCAACTTCCTCGTAGTTAGAGCCTGCGGTGACCAGTTCGACCTTCAGATCTGGGTTCTCCTTCTCGAATTCATCAATGAGCTCTTGTTCTATGTCACGAGAGGAGCCCGGGTGATTGGACCAGAAGGTGATGGTGTTGGCATCGCCGCCGTCCTTAGAGTCGTTCCCTGCGGTGGTCGAACCGCCTGCACAGGCGGTCAAGGACACGGTGGTGAGAAGTGCCGCGCAGGCGGCAACGATGCGAGTAGAAATCTTATGAGACATGGGGAGGTTCTCCTTGAGAAGTGAAGAATTGGGGGTCTTGTTCGAGTTGGGCGTCGGGATAGCAGGCAGGCTAGCCCTTGACTGCTCCAGCAGTCAGGCCCTTAATCATCGGCTTCTGGAGTATGAGGAAGATGATGATCATGGGCAGGGTTGTTAGCACGGTGCCGGCCATCACCGGCGCCCAGTTGGTCACGCCTTCCGCATCCTGCAAGCGGGTCAGGCCCACCGGAAGGGTGGCTGCAGCCGGAGTATCCGTAATCAGGAAGGGCCACAGGTATTGGTTCCACTCATTGACCACGGTGATCAGGACGAACGCAGACAGCGTTGGCCACGACATGGGCAAGACCACCCGGAACAAGGTGGTGAAGAATCCTGCCCCGTCCATGCGCGCGGCCTCGAGAATCTCCGGCGGCAATGATTGGAAGTGATTGCGCATGAGGAAGGCACCGAACGCCACGCCCGCCAACGGGATGATGACTCCAGCGTAGGTGTCTCTCCAACCCCATGACGCAACCAACGAGTAATTGGAAATAATGGTGATCTGGTTGGGCACCATCAGCGAGGCGATGATGAGTAAGAACAGCAGATTC
Source organism: Corynebacterium sp. HMSC074E01 (assembly GCF_001808885.1). Classification (NCBI taxonomy): domain Bacteria; kingdom Bacillati; phylum Actinomycetota; class Actinomycetes; order Mycobacteriales; family Corynebacteriaceae; genus Corynebacterium; species Corynebacterium sp. HMSC074E01. Next base: position 10,131 of record NZ_KV794854.1, on the reverse strand, counting down.
CGGCCGGGGAAGCGAATGAATGCGAAGGCATAGGCAGTCAGAACTCCGAGGATTACCTCCACCACCGTGAGAATCAGCGTGATGATGATGGAGTTTTTCAGGTAGCTCGAGAATCCAGAGGTCTGCCAGACATAGGAATAGTTTTCTGCCTTGAAAGGATTAGGCCAGAAGGAAATCGGGTCCGAGTACACATCCTGGAAAGACTTAAAGCTGGTGATGAAGATGAAGTACAGCGGCACCATAATCATCAGCACTGTCAGTACCAAGGCAATGTAGCCGACGACCTTCGTTGCTGGATGACCGTGATCAACCGGCTCGCCTTTACGCTTGCGCTGGGCCTCGGTGATGACTGGTGCTGCAAGGGACTGCGAACCAGGAACCGGTGGCAGCTCTCCTTTTGCTTGCGGGAGCCCTACCTTGATGGAAGCTGGAATTGCGCGTTTTTCGGACATCTACTTATCCATCCTTTCCTGCAACTTGATCTGCAGCACCGTAATGACAAGCACGAAGAGGAACATGATGGTGGCCACGGCAGCGCCATAGCCGGCACGGTTGTTGATGAATGTCTCTTGGTACACCTGGAAAACCATCGTGGAGGTTCCGTAACCAAACGGTCCACCGCCGGTCATCGCGTTGATGATGTCGAAGACCTGGAAGGAATTGAGCAGCACCGTGATTAACAGGAAAAACGTGGTGCCGCGAAGCTGTGGCAAGACCACGCGGAAGAAATGTCGCACCGCCGGGGTGCCGTCAATCTCGGAGGCCTCATCGAGGTCGCGCCGGCGCCCCTGCAAGGCAGCAAGATAGATGACGAAAACGTAGCCCACGTTCTTCCACACGTAGGTCACCGTAATCATGAACAATGCCCAGTTCTGCTGCTGGTAGAAGTTCGGCACATCGACCCCGATGAGGCCCAAGAAGTACTGGATGAGGCCGTAGTTAGGATCGAAGACGAACTGGAAGGCAACGCCAATCGCCGCGCCAGCGATGACGTAGGGAGCAAAGACCATCGAGCGCACCGCCGCGCGACCAAACAGCTTTTGGTCCAGCAACAATGCCAGCGCTAGCCCCAGAACCATTGAACCGGCCACCGCGAAGAAAGTGAAAACGGCAGTGTTGAACACGACGCGCCCAGTGTCTGGCGCCTGGAACCAGTCAATGTAGTTCTGCAGGCCGACGAAAGTCATCGTCGGCGAAGAAATATTCCAGTTAAAGAAAGAGATGCGGATGTTATCGACCAGTGGTCGATAGGTGAAAACAATGAGAAGGAGAAGGTTCGGGCCAATGAGCAATGCCGCGAGGCCGATCTGTCTCCAGTCGAGCTTTTGCTTGCGTGGGTGACGCGCGTACTCCTCGGAGACGACCGGCTTCTCGGTGACTGCGGGGATCGCAGTCATGTGCCCGTTTCCCGGGTTGGATATTGCCATGCAGAGAAAGCTAGACCAAGACGGTTAACAGAAAGTTGACGAAAAGTTTTGGCCGGACAAACAACCGACAAACTTCAGGGGTGTAGCCTGCAAAAGCCCCTTATAAGCGTGCAGTACATCACAAATGTGACGGTTATAAACCTCCGGTCACACGTCGCTAAAAGAGCGACGCCACCACTTTTATAGCTAGACCTTTTAGACTCATGAGCGTAACCAATGCAGACCTGACTCAACGCTAATTAGCTGCGCGAAAGCACTTCCAGAGCCAGCTCCGGCAGGTCGGTTGCCATGAGCTCTACCCCGTTATCGCGGCACCACGCCATGTCCTTGGGCAAGTTCACCGTCCACACGTAAGACGGGCAATCAGTGTCACCAAAGAAGTCGGCTTCACTCCGTGCCTGGCGAATGGAGGGCCCGAAGCCCGAAGCACCCTCAAGGGAGTCTGGTAGTCCCGCATCCGGTTCCAAGAGAAGAAAGGAGCGCAGGGATGGCAATAGGTTTCGGAATCGCGTAATTGCTTCAGGGTTAAAGGAAATCAGACTGAACCGTGGATCGGCATCGAGATGTCGATTGCGTAGGACTTCGGCCACCGATTCTTCGAGTCGCGCCCCGAAAGGAGACGGGTGCTTCGTTTCGATAAGCAGCTGCTTTCCGGGGTATGACTCGATGAGGTCCACCAGTTCGTCGAGAAGCAGAATGCGTTGGGAATCCTCGTCGGTACCAAAGTTGAGTGTGCGCAGCTCATCCAGTGTCATGTCACCGACAGAGCCGGTGCCATCCGACGTCCTATCCACAGTCTGGTCGTGGATAACCACAACCTCCCCGTCTTTGGTCAGGTTGACGTCGCACTCCACACCGGCCACATCAAGCTTGAGAGCCTCCTCGAAGGCACGATACGTGTTCTCCGGGAACCACCCGTTATACCCTCGGTGCGCGATAATTCCTGTGCGGTCTGCCATGTTCTTTCCCTCCGGGCCGCAAAGTGGTTGTGCTTCTGGCGCCGCCCAGTGTAGACCGCTAGCGGCGGCCCCCGCGGTTGCGGTGCGTCGCCACCACGTGCACCGCATCCAGCATCCCTAAGGTGAGCAGCGCCTCACGGAGCGCGAACTGGAAAGTCCAGAGGCGGCGGAAGACCTGGTCGAAGCCCGCTGCGGCCGCTTCGCGGTGCCGCCCATCGAAGAAGCTGCGCTGGTAGCGAAGCGTTTCCAGGTAGTGGCTTCCCGTGTGGGTCTGAGCGATGATACGCAGGGTGGAACGCCTATCGAAGAGTCGGTGGGTCTCCTCCAGCGTCGGGTATTCCAGACCCGGCCAGATATAAGCTCGCAGAACCTGAATCGCGGACCGGGCGGCCGGGGTCATCGCGTCGGTAGCAAAGAGCGATCCCAAGGCCACTCGCCCACCACTTACTAGCGAACGGTCCAGCATCTCCACAAAGCGCCTACGTTCCGGAGGCGACAACGTTTCCAACTTCTCCACGCTCACTATCGCGTCATAGCGCCCACGCCATTGCTTCGGATTGGGCAACGCCGTCTCGATCCCCTGCACATGGACAGAATCAGCGGCTCCTTCAAGAAGTAGTTGTTCGTCGAACAGCGCCTGTTGCTCAGCATCCCCCGTGAGCACGTCGACTGTAGCGCGCCGGGCTACTGCTTGAACTGCTACCTGCAGGCCAGTCGCCGGATAAACCAGAAGGTGTGTTCCGGCACCGGTGCGGGTGGCATCGAGAAGCCACTGTGCAGCGCGGCGCTGTGCATCACCCAAGTCCTCACGATCCGTGTGCGTCGGCTCAGTCACGGTTGTGACGTCCACGAAGTGCTCTTTGGGTTCTTTACTCCCCACCCGCGCGCTATAGCTGCGCACCGCTTCACGCACCGTGGTGGGAACGCCACTAGCGAAAATTCCACCCGAATGGCTCAAGGAGTCACCCGCGTACAGCTTCACCACATCAAGAGGCAGCTCGCCGGGGCTCGAAGCTTCCACCGCCAGTTCCTTCGCCTTCGGCCGGTACCCCACCCCCAACAGCCGAAGGAGAACCTTGACGAGACGCTCGGAATCGGGAGTCGTCCACTCCCCTGCCATATAAGACTCGGCCAGGCCCAGCCAGCCTGAATCGGCGATGCGGGAGAAGAGGGCGTCGTGAAGCACGGCAACATCTGGGTCTTCGCCTTCCAATTCGACCCCAGCCTTGGAACACGCCTGCGCAAACTCCGCCTCCGCCCGGTCGCTTTTGAAACGCAACAGGCGTGGTGAAGGAACGGTGGCCACGCCCGGCCACGCCGCAGCGTCAATCGAAGCCAAGTGGGAATACACGCTCTAAACAGCCTTCCTCATCGCACACATGTGTCTTCCCAGACTAAAGCCAACGAGACCACCACGGGTGGAGGCGCGGCCCAAAAAGCCAGTTAATAGCCCATAAAGTATGCATGTACCGCTAGAAAGGTTTAGACTTACTCGGGTAAAATAATCAAGCTTTCTTCAGGAAGGTATTCAATCACCATGGCGCAAACTCCCCACCGTCCTAGTAACGGCCGCCACCACGTCGTTGTTATCGGTGCCGGCTTCGGCGGCATCAACGCCGTTAAGAAGCTCAAGGACGCGGATGTTGAGATCACCCTCATCGACAAGAAGAACCACCACCTCTTCCAGCCGATGCTGTACCAGGTAGCCACCGGCGTCATTTCCGCTGGTGAAATCGCTCCGTCTACGCGTCAGATCTTGCGTCACCAGGACAACGTCAACTTTGTCAACGGTGAGGTCACCGACGTCAATATCAAGGATCAAACCGTCACCGCGGAGCTCGATGGCTCGGTTCGCACCTACGGCTACGACTCCCTCATCGTGGCAGCGGGTGCTGGCCAGTCCTACTTCGGCAACGACCACTTCGCCGAGTATGCCCCGGGTATGAAGACGCTTGACGACGCCTTGGAGATCCGCTCCCGCATCATCTCGGCCTTCGAGAAGGCTGAGTTGGAAGAGGATCCTGCCAAGCGTGAGAAGCTGCTGACCTTCGTCATCGTCGGCGCTGGTCCGACTGGCGTTGAGCTCACCGGCCAGATCGCTGAGCTGGCACAGCGCACTTTTGCTGGCACCTACTCCAACTTTGGTTCCTCCTCCGCCAAGATTTACCTTCTGGATGGTGCCCCGCAAGTCCTTCCTCCGTTTGGCAAGCGCCTCGGCCGCAAGGCACAGCGCACCCTGGAGAAGCTGGGCGTTGACGTGCGCCTCAACGCCATGGTGACCGACGTTAACGCTGACGCCGTCACCTACAAGAACATGAAGACCGAGGAAGAGGTCACCATCGAGGCCGCGACCAAGATCTGGTCCGCAGGTGTCGCTGCTTCCCCGCTGGGCAAGCTTATCGCCGACCAGGCAGGCGTGGAGGCGGACCGTGCCGGCCGCGTCTCCGTTAACGAGGATCTCACGGTTGGTGAGTACAAGAACGTCTACATCGTCGGCGACATGATTTCCCTCAACCGCCTTCCGGGTGTTGCCCAGGTGGCTATCCAGGGCGGCAACCACGTGGGCAAGCTCATCGAAGCCAAGATTGATGAGGAGTCCACTGCTAACGAGGCCGAGCCGTTTGAGTACTTCGACAAGGGCTCCATGGCCGTCATTTCCCGCTTCAACGCAGTAGTCAAGCTGGGCAAGACCGAGTTCGCTGGCTTCCCGGCCTGGATCTCCTGGCTCGGTCTGCACATCTTCTACATCGTTGGCTTCCGCAGCCGTACCCTCGTGGCGCTGCACTGGATTCTCAACGCCTTCTCGCGAGACCGCGGAAACCTGGAAATCACCCAGCAGCAGCGCGTTGCTCGCAACGTGATTGACCGCGACCTCCACTAGGTCTTACGCGTCTTAAAAGGAGAGAGGAATTATCCTCTCTCCTTTTTCTTTACCCATGTACGGTAGACGGAAGAAAAGCCTAGATTAAGGAGAAAACAGTGCGCCAACCTGCGCTGCCCCGCGTCCTCAGCATCGCCGGCACCGATCCCACGGGTGGCGCTGGTATTCACGCCGACCTCAAGTCCTTTGCAGCCGCTGGGGCCTACGGCATGGCCGTGGTGACCGCCCTGGTGGCGCAGAATACGCAGGGCGTGCGCGCTATCCACACCCCACCGGTGGACTTTCTGCGTGATCAGCTGGCAAGTGTCAAGGACGACGTGACTATCGACGCCGTCAAGATCGGCATGCTGGGCTCCGTCGCTATCACCGAAACGGTGTGCGACTTCATCGCTTCCCTCCCCGCGGGTGTGCCGGTGGTATGCGATCCGGTTATGGTCGCCTCCAGCGGTGACCGTCTGCTTGAGCAGGAGGCGGAGCGCGCCGTACGTGAGCTGGCTCGCCGCGCGACCGTGGTCACACCCAATCTGCCGGAGCTTGCGGTCCTCGCGGACGTAGCGGAACCGCGCTCTTTTGATGATGCACTCTATGTCGCAACCAAGTGGGCCCACGAGAACGACACCTGGGTCGTAGTCAAGGGCGGACACCTCGATGGTGCCGAGGCCGATAACGCGACCGTAAGCCCCTCCGGCGATATCACACGCGTGCCCTGCCCGCGTATTGACACGAAGAACACGCATGGCACCGGCTGTTCCCTGTCCTCAGCCCTAGCGGCGCGTTTAGGCGCGGGGGAATCCCTCGACGAAGCACTGGTATGGGCCACTGAATGGCTCCACGAGGCAATCGAGCATGCGGACGCGCTCCACGTCGGGCACGGACACGGCCCCATTGACCACGGCCACCGCCTCCGACGCCTCGCCGCGGAGGCACACAGTTAGCCCAACAGGTCTGCGCCTGGGCGGGTAAGCACGGCCACCATGAAGGTGGAATTCTCCTTAAAGACCTTCATGTCCCAGGATGCAAAGATGAAGTCGACCCGATAACCCACTGAGCGAGCGAGGTCGAGGAAGTCCTCAAACCCCCAACCGCGGCCTTCACCAAAACCAACGACGAAGCGGCCGCCGGGGCGTAGCGCGTTGAACACGTTGCGCAGGGCCGCCTCACGCCCTTCGGTAGCGATGAAAGTCATGACGTTGCCCGCAGCCACGGCGATGTCGAAGTTATCCTCCGGGATTTCCTCCTCGGAAAGATCACCTACCTCCCAGCGGGCCTCCGGATAATCGTTCACCGCGTGCTCGATCAGGATGGGGTCGACGTCCACGCCCAACACCGTATGCCCGCGTTTTGCCAACTCGCCGCCGAGACGTCCGGAACCACAGCCGGCGTCGAGGACGCGGGAGTGGCGTTCACTCATGGCGTCGATAAGCCGGGCTTCCCCGTCGATATCCTTGCCCTGGGCCCGTAGCGTCTTCCATTTCCGTGCAAAGTTGTGGGAATGGGCGGGATTCGCTGCAGTTACTTCTTTCCAGGTAGGCATGACAACGAGTATAGGCCTTTAGAGGTGTAAGATTTAGCCGCTCTTATAAAACGCCTATACGAAGCGAAGGAGGCTGAGACACGATGCCATCTGTACCGTCACCATTCAAGCCACGCAAGAAAAACACTTCGGACAATAGTTCGCCGAGTTTTTCCGTGCCTGTCGAGCGCGCCATTGAGCACTGCCGAGTGTTCATCGACGGCGAGGCGCTGCCCGGTGAGTTCACCCCGCACAGCGCGCTGCAAGCCGTGGAAGAATACGGCCGCGGCTTCGTGTGGGTAGGCCTGTACGAGCCGCTCGAATCCCAGATGACTAAGGTAGCGGCCGAATTTCGCATCCACGAGCTCATCGTCGAGGACGTCGTCCAGGCGCACCAGCGCCCCAAGCTGGAGCGGTACGATGACCAGCTCTTCGTGGTGGCCCGGTCGGTGAACTACCGAGACCACGATGAGGTTGCCGATAAACGCCAGATCATCTCCACTGGTGAAATTCAGATGATCATCGGCGACACATTCATCATCACGGTCCGCCACTCAGCGAAGCTGCCCAACTTGGCCTACGTAATTCAAGATGAACAGGACCTAGTTGAGCAGGGCCCTATTTCGCTGGCGTGGAAGATTCTGGACATGATGGTGGACCGCTATTCGGAGATCTGCCGCCTCATCGCCATCGAGGTCGACGAACTAGAAGAAGAAATCTTCACTCCGAATTCGCTGCCCAACATTGACCGTATCTACATGTTTAAGCGTGAGATTCTGGAGATGAAGCACGCCATCGTGCCGCTTTCCCCGGCGTTGCGCGCGATGGTCGCAGACCACAAGGATCTCATTCCGAAGACGATTCGCTCCTATATCCGGGACGTCAACGACCACCAACTTGTGGTGCAAGACCACGTGGCGGGCTTCGACGAGCGTTTAACCTCGCTTATCGACGCCTCCGTGGCCAAAATCAGCATGCAGCAAAACTCCGACATGCGCACGATCTCCGCGGTGGTTGGCATGTGGGCCGCTCCAACGCTCGTGGCGGGTATCTACGGTATGAACTTTGACGTCATGCCGGAGCTTCATTTTCCCTGGGGCTACTACGGGGCAATTGGCCTCATGATCTTGGTCGTGGCCGGAATGTGGTGGTGGTTCCGGCGCAACAATTGGTTGTAGGGGCTACTGCACCACCATGGTGCGCAGCGTGGAAGCAGCGAGAAGTACATCGCCCTGGCTGATTTTTACTTCCCACAGCTGCGTGCGGCGGCCCTTGTACAGAGGCGTAGCGACCGCGGTGACGGTGCCTTCGGCTACTGGCTTAAGGAAGTCGGTGTTGTTGTTCACGCCGACAACCGGCTTGCCCGCGAGGATGAGGCTGCCGACAGATGCAGTGGACTCCGTAATCGTGCAGAAAAGTCCACCATTCGCCACGCCCCAAGGCTGGTGATGATCCGGAACAACGTCGACTTCAGAGCGAATCTCATCGGCGGAGATGTGCGTGAAGCGCAAACCAATAAGCCCGGCAAGTCCCTGCGGGTGGGAATTGATGAGCTGCAGTTCTTCGTCGTTAAGCGGGCGTGTTTGGGATACCGCAACGAACTTTTCAAAGATCTCAGAGTGTTTCATGCCACACCAGGTTAGTGGATATTGGTGACGTAGGATGGTGGACATGACTCAAACTTCTGAAAAGACAGATCTTGCTCAGATTGGTGTTGTGGGGCTTGCTGTGATGGGCTCCAACCTCGCGCGGAACTTTGCCCGAAACGGAAATACCGTAGCTGTGTACAACCGCAGCCCGGAAAAGACTCGCGCGCTCATCAGTGAGCACGGTGATGAAGGCGCGTTCATCCCGTCCGAAACCGTTGAGGATTTCGTCGCCTCCCTCGAGCGCCCCCGTAAAGCAATCATCATGGTGCAGGCTGGCGCGGCTACCGACGCCGTCATTGACCAACTCGCTGAGGCGATGGATGAAGGCGACATCATTATCGACGGCGGCAATGCACTGTTCACGGACACTATTCGCCGCGAAAAGGAAGTGGCGGCGAAGGGACGTCACTTCGTCGGTGCTGGCATTTCCGGCGGCGAGGAAGGCGCGCTCAATGGCCCGTCTATCATGCCGGGTGGCCCGGCCGAGTCCTGGGAGACCTTGGGCCCGATCCTCGAATCCATCGCCGCTGAAGTGGACGGCACCCCGTGCGTGACCCACATTGGGCCGGATGGCGCAGGGCACTTTGTCAAGATGGTGCACAACGGCATCGAGTACGCCGACATGCAGGTTATCGGTGAGGCCTACCAGCTGCTGCGCTATGGCGCAGGCATGGAGCCGGCTGAGATCGCAGAGGTCTTCCGTGAGTGGAACGCCGGTGATCTGGATTCTTACCTCATTGAGATCACCGCCGAAGTACTAGCACAAGAAGATCCGGAGACGGGTGCCCCGCTTGTCGACGTCATTGTGGACGCCGCCGGCCAGAAGGGCACCGGCCGCTGGACCGCCATTAACGGCCTCGAACTAGGCGTGCCGATCACTGGCATTGCGGAATCCGTTTTCGCGCGTGCGCTCTCTTCTGCTACTGCTCAGCGTGCAGCTGCCCAGGAGGGCCAGCTGCCTTCCGGAACCATTGCCGAGCTCAACGTGGATAAGGCCGAGTTCGTCGAAGACGTTCGCCGTGCACTGTATGCCGCGAAGCTCATTGCCTACTCACAGGGCTTCGATGAGATCAAGGCTGGCTCTGAGGAGTTCGGCTGGAACGTGGATCCACGCGACTTGGCTACTATCTGGCGCGGTGGCTGCATCATTCGCGCGAAGTTCCTCGACCGCATCCGTGAGGCCTACGACAACAATGCCGACCTGCCTGCCTTGATTCTGGACCCGTACTTCAAGGGCGAGCTAGAGAACCTCATCGACCCGTGGCGCCGCGTCGTTGTTGCTGCAACGCAGCTGGGCCTGCCGGTTCCGGTGTTTGCCTCTTCCCTGTCCTACTACGACAGCTTGCGCGCCGAGCGCCTCCCAGCTGCTCTAATCCAGGGCCAGCGCGATTTCTTCGGAGCCCACACCTTCAAGCGCGTGGACCGAGACGGCACATTCCACATCGAATGGTCAGGTGACCGCTCCCTAACCGAGATGTAGCCGCCAAGCCCCTCCCCTGAGGGGCTTTCTCATACCTGTTCCGCCGAACGTAATCTCCTTTCATCGGCTGCGCCCACCCCTCACCATTCTTGCGGAACGCTTCTAGCCGCCACACGCCGCCGTTCCGGCCCATGGCTCACATCCTCCCGTCCGCAGCCGCCGTTCGCCCAACCAAACCCTTTTCCCTCCCCGTGGCCGGCATTAACCCGACCTGTGGCCAAC